>NZ_JAUHJF010000007.1:0-353566 GCF_032380995.1 Bradyrhizobium sp. SZCCHNR2028
AATGGTACTATGGCTCAAGCCCTGGGAGAGTAGGTCGCTGCCAGGCCTGCAAAGGACATCCCCTCTTCACTCCCCAAGCGACAACGCCGCGCTGAAACCTCAGCGCGGCGTTGTCGTTTGTCTTGGTGCGCCAGCTCGCGCGGCGACATGCTGCCGAGGTCGAAGCTCGAGCCCCGCCGAGCTCTCGAGGCCAGAGTCCGCTGGCGGTGACTCGGGCCGCGACTGAGGCCGGGCTAGCGATGCTAGGATGACCATGCCGCATCGGTTCGCCCGCGCGGCCAACGCGATTGAAAATGATCGAGAGGCGCGGATGGAGACGACCTCGGCGGGGCAGCCGTATCGCCTGAGCGCAATTGCGAGCTTTCATGCCCACATCTATTTCGATGATGTCACTCGGGCCGAAGCCGCGCAGCTGCGGCAGTGGATTGCCGACCGCTTCCTTGTGACGCTCGGGCGTTGGCATGACGCGCTGGTCGGGCCTCACGAGCGGCCGATGTATCAAGTCGCCTTCGCGGTCGACGTGTTTCCAGTGCTGGTGCCATGGCTGATGCTCAATCATGGCCGCCTCAGCGTGCTGGTGCATCCGAATACGACGGAGCCGTTGGCCGATCACACCGCGCACGCGTTGTGGATCGGACAGCCGCTCGGCATCCGCGGCGAGAATCTTCCCTCGCACGGCGAGGCAGAGCTGCCGCGCGAGCCGAACACCACGCCGACGATCGCCGCCTGAGCTCGCGCGCGCACTGGTGGCCGCGCCGTCTCCGTACGGTCGGAGCCTGGGCGGACTTGCCGGACTACAGCGTGCGCGCGAGATCGAACGCGCGGAGAATGACCTCGGCGGCATCGATGTCGAAATTGCCCGGGCCTAGCAGGCGCGGCGCCAGCGGGCGGCGGCCGGGCAGGGCATGTCCGCCACCTTCGACGCGATACAGCGACACGCCGCCGATCACTTGGCAATCGCGCCAGCTGAGTTGCGTGACGGAGGTGTCGCTGGCGAGATCCCGATGCGGCAGCGCCGCGGCCTGGCGCACGCCGCAGCCGTCGCGCCGCGCAAAGAACTCCGCCGTCTTTTCAGCGCTCCACACCCGGCCGCGCCCGCCGCGCAGCCCGACCTCGCCGCCGCGATAGGGCACCATCGGATCAGCCGTGCCGTTGATCATGACCACCGGCACCGGCCGCGCGGCGCAGGGCGCGGTGCCATCCGGCATGTTGGCGATCACCGTGCCGATCCCGGCAAACAGCTCCGGCGCCTTGCAGGCCAGGGTGAAGCTCATCATGCCGCCATTCGAAATGCCGGCAAGATAGATGCGCCGGGGGGCGGCCGTACCGTCGGCGACGAGGTGCCGCACCAAGGCGCGGATGAAGCCGACATCATCGGGACCGCCGGAGCGGCCGTCGTTCCATTGCCGGTCGAGGCCATCGGGAAAGACCGCGGCGAAGCCATGAGCTCTCGCGGCTTCGGCAAAACCGGTCGTGCGCGCGGCGCCGGCGCCGCTGCCGAGCGCGCCATGGAGCACGATCACCGTCGGCTGCGGCGTCTTGCCCGTGGTCATCACCATCGCATGACGCGGACCATCGCTTGTGTCGATGGTGATGCCGCGCTCCGCGGCGACCGCCGTGGTCGAGACGAACAGAGCCGCTGCCATGGCGGCCATGAACGATCGGAGATGTGACGTCATGAGCATCCTTCTCGGCTGTCGGGTGACTCCCCGCGGTGGAGCTTCTGTCCGGGCGCAGCAGCCAGCACGCGCAGCCGCATCGCCCAGCTCCGGGCTGCCGCGAGCGATCGCAATCCATTCGCCAAATGCGATCCGCAACGGATTGAAGCTCGGCGCAACGCCGACGAGGCCGTAGCGCAAGGTTTCGCCGGCCGGGGCCTCGGCGAAGCTACCGAACAGCCGGTCGAAAATGATGAGCACGCCGCCATAGTTGCGATCGAGACAGGACTCGTTGGCAGCGTGGTGGACGCGGTGATGTCGCGGCGTGTTCAGCACATATTCGAGTGGACCGAGATGCGGCGCGAGCTCGGTATGGATGAAGAACTGGTAGAGCAGATTGACGCCGAGCATGCCGATGATGGCGAGCGGATGGAAGCCGAGCAGCGCCAGCGGCAGATAGAACAGGAAATGACCGGAGATCTCGCTCGTCCAGCCGAGACGAATGGCGGCGGTCAGGTTCAGATGCGTCGAAGAGTGGTGCACGGCATGCGTGGCCCACAGCCAGCGAACCCGATGCGAGGCGCGATGGTGCCAGTAGTAGACGAACTCGCTGGCGAGAAACAATGCGAGCAGGGCGAGCGGCCGGCTCGTGTCGAAATCGAAGATCCTGTGGCGATAGGCGATGGTGAAGGGAAAGGCCGCGACGAGCGCGACCATTGCGCGGATCAGATGCTGTCCGATCGCGATGGCGAACGAGGCTGCGGTCTCGCGCAGGTCGTGAGTCTTGCGGCCTGCGAGCCGGCCGAGCCCATATTCCAGCGTCATGAAGCCGAGCGCCGTCAGCAGCACGATCATGCGCGTCGACGGCGGTAGGGAAGAGAAGATGGGCATGGCGCGCATCCGACCTCATCGAATGGAGGCGGCGCGCCGGTCCGCCCCGGAGAGGCAGGCGGACCGGCGACATCGATGCTTCAGGGAGGCCGCGAGCAGCAACGCTACGGCGTCCGTTCAGCGCGTGACGGTGCGGCTGTAACTGTAGGAGTTGCCGCGCGGTCCCGTGCCCTGGCCCTGCCGGGTGCAGCTGCCGTCACTGCAGCTCGCGGAGCCGGAGCGCGACCAGCTGCGGCCGGCGGGACCTGTGCCGCCACCCTGCCAGGCGCAGGCGCCGCCGGAGCAGCTGCCGGAGCCGCCAGATGAGGTGGTGCCGCGCGGTCCGGCGACCGAGCCGCTGCGGGTCCAGGCATTCGCGTCGACCGCGGCTGCCGCCGAAAGGACTGCCACGAGCAAAAAGGTCGCGATGGATGTCTTCACGTCAGTCTCCCAATTCGTTCGCGCCGGCGATCGCGTCGCCTGCAGAGGGATACTGTGCGTTGGATGTCGCGGGCGGATGCACCGCCGGTGTCGTTTGGTCGCGGTGATTGGCCGGATTGTAACGGCTTGTCACGCGATCGCCGTCCGATACCGCAACATCGAGCGGCGCGGCGGGCTCTGGTCCAGCCGCACCCTCGACGTTCCGGCGCCTGTTCAGGCCACTACCGGCCCGTCGGTGTGCTTCACCACCTGGTCTTCGTCGCCGTGTTGACGTTGATCACCGCCGTGGCCGTGTTGGACGTGGTTGTCGCCGTGTTGTTGATCAGAGTCAGCAGCTTGTAGTAATCGACGACCTTGGCGTTGGCGACGTACATCACGTCCTTGCTGCGCATCTGGAAGCCCGAGGCCAGCAGCATGCCGGAGGGGTCGCGCAGGTTGACGTGGTAGATGGTCGGAATGCGGTCGTAGATGAAGCGGCTGGTATCGATGCCGAGCTTCTGCAGCAGCGGGCGTTCCTCGTAGCGATAGAGGAAGACCTCGGCTGGATCCGATTGCTGATCGTTCAGGCCGCCCGCCTTGCCGATCGCCTGGGCCAGCGTCAGCGTCTCCGTATCGAACGAAATCTCGGAATTGAAGCCGAAGACGTTCTGATTGAGGGCGCCGAGGGCCGTGAAGGTGGGGGATTCCCGCGTGATGTAGACGACGTCGTTCGGGCGGATGAAGATGTTCTCGCGCGGATCCTGCACCACGCGGCTGAGCAGCACGCGCACACGTTTGCCGTCCCGCTGCAGGGTCACGTAGCTTTCGATGGCCTCGTGCTTCGGGCCGCCCGCACGTGCAATCACCGCCAGCAGGCGTTCGCCCACGCTGTTGAGGGCCAGCACGCCCGGCGTATTGACGTCGCCGAGCACGCTGACCACGCTGGAATGCTGCTGGTTCAGGCTGACGACGACCTGCGGCTCGAGGGCGCGCTTCTGCAGCCGGAAGACGATGTCCTGCTCGATCTGCGGCAGAGTCCGGCCGGCGGCGGCGATCTCGCCCGCATAGGGAACGCGGATATTGCCTTGCTGGTCTACCGCCTGCGCCGGCAGATCCACGAAGTTGCCCGGGCGGGCGCCGGCGGCCGTGGGCGGCGTGAACAGTCCGCCTGGGGCGGCTTCGAAAATGGAAACGTTCAGCACGTCGCCGATGCCGGCGACCTGCACCGGCTTCGGCCGCTTGTCCGGAAACACGCCCTGGAACGTGACCATGTTGGGCTGCGACAGGAAGCCGATCGTCTCGGGGCTGATGTCGACCAGCGCATAGGGAAGCGCCGTGTTCGACCGCACGCTGGCCGTGGCATTGTCGTTCACTGCGTCGCTGGTCGGTCCTGTTCCGGGGAGCAAGGAACAGGCTGGCAGAAGCGCCAAGATCACCAGAGTTAGGAGCGCGCGCGAGCCACGGCAAAGGCTATGAAAGCCGCTCGGGTCCACTGCGCTGTTGCGCACAGGAGACCCCCCGCCGCCGGTCGACCCGCGCGGATTGATCAAGGCCTTCAAACCCATCCCCGAATACAGCAAAAATACGTTTCCCCACGCTGCTCCCTCCACCAAGAAGGGAGAACGTCCCACATATTTCAACCTACCCGGCGGCCATACTGGACGAAAGCGCACCGCCGGGCGGGTTGGTCCGCTTTTGCCCGGCCGTGCCAATTAGGTCACAGTCTGACCTTACCATATTACCGCAACGAGCTGTCAACTCCGCCGGAGGTCCATGGTGGACGGATGATCCGTTCGACCTAACAGGAGCCCAGCAATTTTAAGCACAAAGCCGTTGCGCAACGGTTAGCCTGAGTCGCTTCGCTCAGGCAGGGGGCGACGACATCGCAGGCCGCGCAACGAGTCGGTGAGCCAAGGCCGTCGGACGGGGCGCCGGGACCGCAAGCGGGCGGCCGGCTGTCCAAGGCCGCCGATCAAGTCTATGCTGCTGCGCCAGCCCTTGAGGCTCTTTGCAACGGAGCACGCAATTGTCGAACGTGATCAGGATCGCCGCAGCTGCTTTCGCGATCGCCTTCACGGGCCTATCCGATCCCGCGTCCGCGCGCGGCCTCTATCCGCTGACGGAGTGCGGGCCGGATCTCAGCAGACTCTGCCGGCTGCACGGGGCATTCGAGGCCACTCCGTTTCATTACAATCTCGCGATTCATCCCGGGTGCATTCGGCGTGTCGCCGTCCAGACGCCCCGGGGCGTGCTGTACCGCCGCGCGCTGGTGTGCGGAGCGCCGGAACGGCCCATGGTGTGGTAACCCCGGCCCCTTCCTCGGCGTCTCCGAAGGGCGCTGGACGCTCCGCTCGGCCGCTTCATGGTCAAGCTTGGCGCAAGATGGCGGCCGCGATGGCTGATGCGGGCCGTGCTCGTTTCGACGGCTGGCGCCCGCCCCAGCCGTGTTCGGGAGTGTCGATCATCGCGCGGACGATTAAATGGGCAGTTCCGCACCGTGTTTTTTACGTGATCTGAAATTAAATTAATCGTGTCCAGACGATTCCGCGCGGTCGGAGACATAAAACGGTAGACTGAACAAACTAAAGCTTCAATTGTACCGGACCAAAGGTGCTTAATAAGTCCTTTCTGGCAATGCGGTAGCATTTTACTGCAAACCGTAGCGAGTGCCAGAAGTATTTAATGTCTTGCTGTCAGATGGTAAATTAACTTGTCGCGAGTGGTTAATTTAATTTCTAAAATCGAATCCGTGCATCGTCGCGATGACGGTTTGCCGGAACTCGAGAAAAATCCCTCAAAACTCGCCAATGAGTGGGGTCCGTCCTTGTGTGACGAGCTTGGTACCGCGTTGATCGAGGATATTGAGACGGATGGCGGCGGTGGCGCTCTGAATGCTGTCCTGAAATCGCTGAATAAGATGCGCCTTGCGAAATCACGTTTCGGCCGGCCATCGTCGGGCCGTTCGCCGCAATCCGCGCTGCGGTCTCAGATCGAGCTTTGTGATGCCCTGCTCGAGGAGATCCAATCCATCAGCAGCAGCCTGGGCAAGCGCGCGAAGAAGTCCGCGGCTCCCAGGCGTCGCCCGATGGCCACGCGGCGCCGCCGCGGGACGGCTCATTTGATCGCGCCCCAGCCGGCGGTGCCGGGTCGGACCAGGCAGCAGAAATAATCGCATCGGAAATTGATCGGCGCGGCGGCCGGCCGTCATGGTCGCGCCGGTTGCCGGCGCGAGGCGACGGCCGCTCAGCATCGACCCCGACGGCGCATCAGATCGCCCAGTGCTGCTGTCGCTGGCAGCGACGGCCGGACGTCATCCGGGCGTTCTTCAGCCGTCGTATCGCGCAAAGACGGCGCCCCGAGACGGTGCCGGCCGGAACCCATGTCACCGGTGGGCGGAGGATCGGGCCGCCGGGTGATCGCAGCCGTCCTCCACGCCACAGCCGATCGCGCGGCAGTCAGTTTCCGCTGCCGGTGGTGTGCCTGTCTCACGCCGCGCGACCCCGGATGCCGTCGGCGCGACGTGTTTGAGTCTGATTCGCATGAGCGCGCCTGAAGGATCCCGTGTTTGGCGAAGGCGCTTGATTCGCCGAATCGATGTCGGCGGCTTTGCGGCATGTTCACGATGCGGGCTCAATTAAACCAGCTCGCGACATTTTGTGCGCATGCAAAAATATCTCGATCCGGGTTATCGGGGTGCTCGCCCAAATAGGTTGTAAGCCCTCGCGGCAGCTTTGAAAAACATGGCGCGGTGAAAATGTTCAGCGACCGAATTCGGCACCGTTTGATCATCAAACCTACGTCACTTTGACGCGATCTTGCCTCAATAAGCAGCGAATCCGTTGCAAATCGTGTTGATTCGGCGACTTCTTCCAGCGTGCAGACGAATGTTGCCACAATCTGGGGGCGGTGCGACATAATTTCGGAAAAGGGGGTTGCGGGTTGATAATTGTTTGAGTTACAACCATTAGGTCTAGCCGGATTGGTATAAACTCAAATATTCAGTTTTTCCGAGCGTGAGCCACTTGCGGAACGAAATACCGAATTATATGACGTTAATTCGGCAGGATAGAGATCACAGACAAAGGTCGCTGCATGTCCACCAAGAAGATCGATTTCGAGGCGATGTCTTTCGATGACCTCTGGTCTCTCCATGAGCAGATCAGTCAGATCCTCGCTGTGAGGATCACGTCGGAGAAGCGCGAACTCGAACGTCGTCTGGCGGTTCTCAACCGCAGCCGCGGTGCCATCGAAGGCGCCGGCAGCGAGGGTGGGCAGTCCTACACCACCAGCGGCAAGGCGCGGCGGAAATATCCCCGGGTCCTGCCGAAGTATCGCAACCCACAGACCTCCGAGACCTGGTCCGGCCGAGGCAAGCAGCCGCGTTGGCTGGTGGCGGCGATCAAGACCGGGCATCGGATCGAGGAATTTGCGATCAATGGGGCTGGCGCTTCGAAAAGTCGCCGTCAGCGCGCCTGATCGGGGTAGCTTCAATCAAGCTCGCCGAGCCGATAGTTGAGCGACGCTGCGCGTCGATACTGGGCCTGATTCGCCCTCTCAGCATCCACGAACGACATGTGAGCGGTTTGACGCCGCAACGTCGCGATCCGCCGATCAAGACCTGACCGAAGTGGGCCCGTCCGATCTGCCCCGCACGGCTCCGCCGATTGGCTCGCGATCATCATCTGTTGCGAATGCGCCTAATAGGCATTGTTGCCGCGGATCAGCTCGATCGGCGTCCTCAGCAGGATCGCGACGTCGAGCGACAGGCTCCAATTGTCGATGTACCAGAGGTCGAATTCGACGCGCTGTTCGATCGACGCACGCGTGGGCGTGGGGCCGCGGCAGCCATGCACCTGCGCCCAGCCGGTCAGTCCGGGCTTGACACGGCGACGGAACGCGTAGTTGCGCACGAGCTTGTCGAATTCGTTGTCGTGCGCCAATGCGTGGGGGCGGGGGCCGACCAGGGACATGCTGCCGTCCAGGACGTTGAGCAACTGCGGCAGCTCATCGATGCTGGTCCGGCGCAGCCAGGTCCCGAGCCGGGTGAACCGGCTGTCGCCGATCTGGGCCTGGACGATCGAAGGCCCGTCCTCGAGAACGGACATCGTGCGAAACTTGTAGATCTGAAAAGATCGGCCGTTGAATCCGCAGCGTTGCTGCCGGAACAGCACCGGCCCGGCCGAGTCGAGCTTGATGGCGATCGCCACCAGCAGGAGCAGCGGCGACATCAATGCCAGCGCGATGCCCGCCAGCATGACGTCCATGAGCCGCTTGGTGGCGTGTTCGAGCGGGCTCAGCAGGCCGCGCTGCAGCTCGATGCAGACCGCATTGCCGAGTTCGCGGCACGGCCGCTTGAAGATGTCCGAAGCCGTTCCGACCGGCACGAAACTCACTGGAAACGGCAGGACTCTCAGCTCCGCGCCGAGCGTTCGCAGATCGGACCAGGGTTCGGGATTGGCGCCAACGACGATCTCTTCGATATCGGAGCCGCGCACATAATCGATCACGCTCGAAACGATCCGCTGCCGCTGATCCGGATCCGCGTCGGGCTCAGGAAGCAGGAAGTGTCGCTGGACGCGAAAGCCGGTGTCGGTGAGCACCTGGGTCAGCCCGGCGTTGTCCTTGCTTGCTTCATCGGTGATCAGAACGATGTTTCGGCCGGAAAATCGTCTCTCCGCCAGCCCCTTTGCCAGCAGATATGCGGTGGTGCGGCGATGCAGGATCAGCGCCGCGAGCCCGAACATCGCGAATACGATGCTGGTGCCGCGCGAGAATTCGCTCCCGATCTTGAGCGCGAACAGCGCGCCGGCCAGCACGAGGAACGCCGTGACCCAGGTCAGGCAGGCCGCGCGGATCTGGCGCGGCAGGATCAGGAGCTCGGCCGGCCGGTACATCCCGCGGATCTTCATCAGCGAGACGAACAGCGCCGACACGAGGATCGCCAATCCGAGCGATTTACTGACGTCGTTGGCTCCCGCCGGATCCTGCAGATGATACAGAAACCCGGACAGGACGCTCGACATGGTAATCGTTGCAATGTCCGCCGCGATCGCGAAGGGCTCCACCGAGTCGTAGTGGACGGGCCATTTCCGCCCTTGGAATTGTCGTTCCAAGAGGACGGCCGGCATGCCATTTCGATCGAGAGTCTTGGGCTGATCCACGTAATGCATGGGATGTCGGTGTTCGAAACTCGGTTAAATAGCGATTAGCCGTCATTATATGTTTTGGCATTTAATTTAAACAATTAAAAACTGCCATTGGGATTTATTCGCGCCGTCGGACATCTCCCGATACCGCGGCGAGGCCGGTGACGCCGGAATGCCGGTTCTGGAGGACGGAAACGAGGCCGCTCGCCCCCTCCAAGTCGGTCCTGGCAATGCCCGCGTGACGATTTAATGTTCGTGAAACGGATATTTCAATGCGGGCGGCCAAGAATGGCATTTAAAAAGAGATATAATTGGATTATTAATCCGGTGCCGGGCGCCCGCGACGCGGGTGACGCGTCCGCAGCCGACCGAATGCAGGGGGAGGTTTTCCTCGTGCAGCCGGGAGGGCGAAGCGAGGGCGCGGCGAGCTGTCTTCGAGGCCGGCCGGCGAGATTGGAAGATTATGATGCTCATTTCAAAGATTGAGAACCCGAAGGACGTCGCGCCATGAAGGTCGTATTGTTCTGTGGAGGGCTCGGGACGCGGATCCGGGAATATTCCGAGAGCATTCCGAAGCCGATGATTCCGATCGGCCACCAGCCGATCCTCTGGCACGTCATGCAGTATTACAGCCAGTACGGGCACCGGGATTTCGTTCTGTGCCTGGGCTACAAGGCCAATGTGGTGAAGGACTATTTCCTGAACTACAATCAGGCGTCCACCACCGACTGCACGATCTCGCAGTTCGGCAAGAAGGTCGAGCTGCTGGGCGATCGCCCCCCGGATTGGCGGGTTTCGTTGGTCGACACCGGCATCTGGCGCAACATCGGCCAGCGACTGCGGGCGGTCCGGCACATGGTCGAGGGCGAGGAGATCTTTCTCGCCAACTACAGCGACGGCCTGACGGACGCGCCGCTGCCGGAGATGATCGATCGTTTCAAGCGCAGCGGGAAGATCGGCTGCTTCATCGCCATCCACCCGCCGATCAGCTTTCACCTCGCCGAATTCGACGCCGACGGCACCGTGGGCCGCATGGCAGCGAGCAACGATTCCAACATCTGGATCAACGGCGGCTACTTCATCTTCCGCAAGGAGATATTCGACTATATCGACGAGGGTGATGAGCTCGTCGTGCAGCCGTTCAAGCGGCTGATCGACCGCGGCGAGCTGATGGCCTATCGCTACGAAGGGTTCTGGCGCGCCATGGACACGCTCCGTGACCGCCAGGTGCTCGAGGAGATGATCGAGCGCGGCGACACGCCCTGGCAGCTCGGCGCCAACCTTCCGGCGGTGGTGAACGGATGAGGGCCCTGCAGCTCGCCGGTCGCGGCGACCGGCTGTCGGTCCTGTGTCTCGGCGCGCACTCCGACGACATCGAGATCGGGGCCGGAGGCACGCTGCTGTCCTGGCTCGACCAGGGCGTCCGCCTGGATGTTCATTGGTGCGTGCTCAGCGGCAATGGCGAGCGCGGCGTCGAGGCGCGGGCGTCTGCCGACGACTTCCTTGCCGAAGCCGCCGGCCGCAATCTCGAGATCATGCAGTTCCGCGACGGCTTCTTCCCCGAGCAGGGGGAGGAGATCAAGGCCTGGTTCGAGCAGCTCAAGGGCCGGATCAACCCGGACGTCATTCTCGCTCACCGCCGCGACGACGCCCATCAGGATCATCGGCAGGTCAACCGCCTGGTCTGGAACACGTTCCGCGATCATCTCGTGCTGGAGTACGAGATTCCGAAATGGGACGGCGATCTCGGACGGCCAAATGTCTACATGCCCGTCTCCGAGCGGATCATGAAGCGGAAGGTCGCGCTGCTGATGGCGCATTTCGGCAGCCAGCGCTCCAAGCAATGGTTCGACCCGGAAACGTTCATGGGACTGGCGCGACTGCGGGGCATGGAATGCCGCGCCGCCGAGCGCTATGCCGAGGCATTCGTCGTGCGCAAGCTGTCCTTGGGGTGAACGGCGGCCGAATCCGTTCGCCGTGAGGTCCTCGCGGCGGACGCATCAATGTCCGATCGGCAATGTCCGATCTGCGAGGAGATGATCGGCGCTTGGCCGCGATGCGTGGCTGCGGCCGGCAGTCAGCCGGCCGCCCGTCGGGGACGTTCGACGATCTCCTCTGCCGGCGGACGCTCGATTGCGGTGGCCGGCACCTTCTCCAGCCAGACCTCGCGCCACCACGCATAGATGCCGCGCGGGCAGAACAATCGGTTCTCGCTGTAGCGCGACTGGCAATAGACGCCGTCGAGAATGACGGCCGGTGTCTTCATCCGCCGGATGTAGCCGGTGCGCTCGTCGATGAACTTCTCGACGCGCGTTCGCACCCGGAACACCTTTCCGCAATAGGGCACCATCTCGGCGTCGAAGCCCATGCCGCGGTTGTTGGTCTGCTTGTCGATGGTGGCCAGGATGTCCTTGTGCGGGCGGACGCGGACGAGATCGCCGGGCTGCAGCCCGAGATCGGCGATCGGCGCGTCCTTGTCTGTCAGGAGATCTCCGCGCTTGCGCGGAAACGGGACGCCGCCCCACAGCGACTGGACGCGGTCGTAGACCCAGCGCGCGGGCCGGCCGAGGCGCGGACGGCGCGCCATGGTGGCGCCGACATAGGCGAAGTAGAGAAAGCCCTTCAACATCTTCGCGAGCGAGACATTGCCGGACGCGACGTCCTCGGCGTATTGCCGGGCGTCCCACCATTTGAGCGGCTGGGTGTAGGTCGGCAGCTCGGTGGCCTGGCAGGCGTAGCGCGGGCCTTTTCCCGGCTGTTGGTCCGGCGACTTCGTCGCATCCCACACCGCGCGCACCGTGCATCCGCCGGACGGCTGAAGCGCAGCCGCATCGTGCGGGCCGGCCGGCGCGGGTTTGGCCGCATCCACCGGGGTGAGCCACGCCTCCTTCCAGAAGATCAGGCAGGCCGCCTGGCAGCCGCCATAAGCCTCGCCGTCACAGCGGTGCTCCAGATGCACCGCGTTGGGAAGGCGCCGGCCGAGCCATTCTCCGGTGTTGTATCCGGTGACCGTGTCGCAGGTCTTGTGGGCGCGCTTGTAGACCTGGAAGCGTTGACCGCACCATTTGAACATCTGCGGCATGAACGGCAGCCCTTCCAGGCGCCCGTTTGCGTCGAGAGTGGCCAGGATCTCTTCCTTGCTGCGCACTTCGACCCAGTCGCCGGCGGATAGTGTCATGCTCTGTCTTTCAATGCTTAAATCAATGCGTCATCGAGGCGGGCGGGGCATCCCGCGCGGGACGCCTCATTTGCCAGTGATCGAATTAAAGCTGCCGAGATCTGCGGTCAACATTTGTCCCTTTTGTGGCGTTATTTAATTTGAGGCAATTAATTAAATCAAGAGGGCGCCTGATGTCCCGCCGGCCGGATGGTCGCGACATCAGGCGGATCGGGGTAAATACACGGGTTTTCACGGAGTTTTATGTGCCGCGCCGGAGAAAACGGCTGGCGACGTCGCTTGCTGACGGATTCACTGGACGCTGGCTAGAAAATTAAATTATAATCTATTGGAGGGTGATTTAAATTCTCGTTTTGGTTGGTGACATAGAGGGTGCGATTTTGAAGGTACTGATCACCGGAAACATGGGCTATGTG
Source organism: Bradyrhizobium sp. SZCCHNR2028 (assembly GCF_032380995.1). Taxonomy (NCBI): domain Bacteria; kingdom Pseudomonadati; phylum Pseudomonadota; class Alphaproteobacteria; order Hyphomicrobiales; family Nitrobacteraceae; genus Bradyrhizobium; species Bradyrhizobium sp. SZCCHNR2028. Next base: position 12,689 of record NZ_JAUHJF010000007.1, read on the forward strand.
GGTCCGGTCGTCGCGCGGCATCTGCGGGCGCAGCGCCCGGATGCGACGCTACACGGCTTCGACAACGCCTATTTCGCGCACTGCCTGACCGGAGCGCCGGTTGTTCCGGAGCGATGTCTCGACGAGCAGATCCATGGCGACGTCCGCGACATGTCGCTCGACCTCCGTGGCTATGACGCCGTGGTCCAGCTGGCGGCGATCTCCAACGATCCGATGGGCAATCGCTTCCAGGAGGTGACGCTCGACGTCAACCAGAACGCCACCGTATCGCTCGCCAGGAGGGCTGCGGCGGCTGGTGTGAAGAATTTCGTGTTCGCGTCGAGCTGCAGCGTCTACGGCATCGCCGACGGACCGCCGCGCAAGGAGAGCGATCCGCTCAATCCCATCACGGCCTACGCCAAGTCGAAGATCGGATCGGAGCAGGAACTCGCAGCCATCGACACCGGCATGACCATCACCTGTCTGCGCTTTGCGACGGCCTGCGGCATGTCGGATCGGCTGCGGCTCGACCTCGTCCTCAACGATTTCGTGGCCTGCGCGCTCACCCGTCGCCAGATCAGCGTGCTCTCCGACGGCACCCCCTGGCGCCCTCTGATCGACGTCGCCGACATGGCGCGGGCGATCGACTGGGCGATTGACCGGCCGGCGGCGACGGGCGGCCGCTTCCTCACCATCAATGCCGGCTCCGACGACCGCAACTACCAGGTCAAGGATCTCGCCAATGCGGTGGCTGCGCGAGTGCCCGGGACCAGCGTATCGATCAACACCTCCGCGCCCGTGGACAGCCGCTCCTACAAGGTCGATTTCGGCCTGTACCGCTCCCTCGCACCCGATCATCAACCGCAGGTCACCCTGGACCAGTCGATCCAGAACCTGGTCGAGGGTCTCAAGAGAATGCAGTTCAAGGATGCCGAGTTTCGCTCGTCCGATCTGATCCGTCTCAAGGTCCTACAGGACCACATGGAGACAGCCAGGATCAACGACAGGCTGCAATGGACGTGATTGCGCCGGGCAGACGGTCGCCTCGGCCGGCAAAGACAGTGACGGAGACATCATGGAACTGACCCTTCCCACCGCCGTCGGCGTCGCGCCCAAGTGCCGGCACTGCGGCGACGACCTGACCCTCAAGCTGATCGACCTCGGCGCCTCGCCGGTCGCGAACGACTACATCGATCCGGCCAACTACATGCGCGCGGAGCCGTTCTATCCGCTGGAGACCTTCGTCTGCCGCGAGTGCCGTCTGGCGCAGACACGCGACCTCCTGGCCGCGTCCGAGATCTTCCGCGCCGACTATGCCTATTTCTCCTCGCACTCCACCTCATGGCTCCAGCACGCGCAGCGCTACGTCGAAGCCATGGCCGATCGCTTCAAGCTCGGTCCGGCCTCGCGGCATGTCGAGATCGCGTCGAATGACGGGTATCTGCTGCAATACTCCCTCCAGAAGGGGATCGCCTGCCTTGGCGTCGAACCCTGCGAAAGCGTTGCGCTGGCTGCACGTACCAAGGGCATCGAGACCCGCATCGAGTTCTTTGGCCGCAACTATGCGACCCGCCTCCGGGAGGAGGGCTGGTCGGCCGATCTCCTCACGGCCAACAACGTGCTCGCGCACGTTCCTGATATCAATGACTTCGTCGGTGGCGTCAAAATTCTGCTGGCGCCGGAGGGCGTCGCGACCTTCGAGGTCCAGCACCTGCTGACCCTGATGCAGCGGCATCAGTTCGACACCATCTATCACGAGCATTTCTCCTATCTGTCGCTGATCGCGGGCCTGCGCATCTTCGCACGGGCGGGCTTGCGCGTTTTCGACGTCGAGCTCCCGGAAACGCATGGCGGCTCGATCAGGTTCTTCGTCTGTCACGAGGGCGCCGCTCATGCGGAGAGCCCGAACGTCGCCGACGTCCTGGCACGAGAGCGGGCCTATGGGTTGCATGACGACGCGATCTACATGGCCTGGAACGAGCAGGTCAAAGAGACGAAGCGGGCTCTGCTCGAGCTGCTGACGGCACTGAAGCGCGACAACAAGAAGATCGTCGGCTACGGTGCCCCGGCGAAGGGCGTGACGCTGCTCAATTATTGCGGGATCCGCACCGATTTCCTCGACTTCACGGTCGATCGCGCCCCGTCCAAGCAGGGCCGCTACATGCCGGGCGTTCGCATTCCGATCCTGCCGCCGGAAGCGATCTTCGAAGCCAAGCCCGACTACGTCCTGATCCTGCCGTGGAACATCAAGAGCGAGATCAAGGCGCAGATGGCGGCCATCCGCGACTGGGGCGGCCGGTTCATCGTGCCGGTCCCCAAGGCGACCATCGAGGAGTAGAGCAGGGCATTGCCGCACGATTGGGCGAAGAGTTTTGAGCCATGAGGTTTGTCCAGCTGGGACGGTCGGATGCGCGGCTGATCGAGCTTACCGTTCGCTCCGACGAGCGCGGCAGCTTCACGCGGACTTGGTGCGCGAAGACCTTTGCGGAGCAGGGCGTCGCGTTTATCCCGGTGCAGGGCAACAGCTCGGTGACCCGTCTCCGCGGCACCGTCCGCGGCATGCATTTCCAGCGCGCGCCGAAGCCCGACGCCAAGATCGTCCGCTGCAGCGCCGGCTTGATCCATGACGTCATCGTCGACATCAGACCGGATTCTGCGACGCGCGGCGAGGTCTATGCCTGTGAGCTCGGTCCCTCGACGGCGCGGATGCTCTACGTCCCCGCGGGCTTTGCCCATGGCTTCCAGACGCTGACCGACGACGTGACGGTCGAGTATCTGATGGGTGAGGACTATGTCGAGGAGCTCTCGGACGGTTTTCGGCACGACGATCCGATGATCGGCATCCGATGGCCGCAGCCGGTGACGGTGTTGTCGGCCAAGGATGCCGCCTGGCCCTCGCTTGCTGAGCGGGAGCTGTGGTGAAGCAGCATGACGGCAGCTCGGTGTCTTGGGGGAGGAATCTGGCGGCCCCGGAGCGGCCCGATCGCCTCGAAGGTTCTGACTATTTGTCGAGGAGGATCACGGAATGACGAACATTTTCGTTGATGCCATCATGCCCGATCACGAGCGGCGCCAGAAACTGTACGAGGGTGCGCTGTTCCTGTACTCGCCGACGCCCTCGCTCGATGCGCTGGTCGCGTTTGCCAGGGAGCTGATCGAGGAGGCGTTTCATCCTTACGATCCGCGGACGGCGCAATTCGAGCTTCCTGTCGAGCGCTACGTCGAGATTCTCGTCAGGCTGAAGCCATTCTTCATTCATCACGCCCGGTCGAAGGAGCTGGTGCAGGGAGCGCTCCGCGAGCTTGGCTGCGATCCCGAGCTGACCTATTTCGACGTGCCGCGGCTGCGGTCGGCAACGAGCGATGACTATCTCACCACCGGGATCGCATTCGCATTCCACCCTCATCGCGACACCTGGTACTCGGCGCCGCCGTGCCAGCTCAACTGGTGGCTGCCGGTGTATGACATCGCGCCAGACAACGGCCTTGCATTCCACCCGCGCTATTTCGACGAAGCGATCAAGAACGGCTCCAGAAACTATAACTATTACGAGTGGAACCGGACCTCGCGGGCATCGGCGGCGCAGCACATCAAGACCGATACACGGGTGCAGCCGAAGCCGGAGCAGGAGATTGCACTGGATCCGCAGATCCGGGTGATCGCGCCGAGCGGCGGTGTCACGATCTTCTCCGGATCGCATCTGCATTCGTCGGTGCCGAATACCTCGGGCGTGACGCGGTTCAGCATCGATTTCCGTACCGTGCATTTTGCCGACGTCAGCGGCAGGCGCGGCGCCGTCAACGTCGACTCGGAGTCGACGGGCACGAACCTGCGCGATTTCCTGCGGGTGACCGATCTCGCGCGGCTGCCTGAGGAGGTCGTCGCGCCGTATGATCAGGTCGAGGCGCCCCGCGATCATCTGATCTATCAGCCGACGATCGTGCCGCTGGCGACAGGCGGTCTCGCAGCCGATGCCGCGCAGGCATCGGCCTGACGGATGATGCAAGGTTCGCAGGTCATGCTGGACATCCTCACATCATCGATTGGGCCGCGGGCGCCGGCGATCGATCTCCATGATCTGATTACGGAGCTGTTTCCAATCAACCGTAGCCTCACGGGAGCTGGGGTCCGTCAGACGCTCGAGATCGTCTCACGCTATGTCGACCTCGTGATTCACGAGGTGCCGTCCGGAACGCCCGTCCTCGACTGGCATGTGCCGGCGGAGTGGAACATTCGTCGCGCGACGATCTCGACCCTGTCCGGTCGCCGTCTCGTCGACTTCGCCGACAGCAATCTGCATGTGATGGGCTACAGCAGGCCGGTCCAGGCGGTGCTCAGCCGCGCTGAGCTTGCGAAGCACGTTCATACCTTGCCGGAGCAGCCTGATCTCATTCCATACCGGACCGGCTATTATGCCGACGATTGGGGGTTTTGCCTGCCGGATCGTCTCTGGCGGGAGATGACGGACGACAGCTACCACGTCGAGATCGACAGCGAGCTCTTGCAGGGATCGTTGACCTACGGCGAATTCTTCGTCCCCGGACAGACGGACAAGGAAGTCCTGATCACCTGCCACGTCTGCCATCCGAGCCTCGCCAACGACAATCTCTCAGGGATTGCCGTCATGACGGCGCTGGCGATGCGGCAAGCGCAACGGCCCCGCCGGCTCGGGTACCGATTTCTATTCCTGCCGGCAACGATCGGCGCGCTTGCATGGCTCGATCGCAACGAGCGGGATCTCGACCGTGTCGAACACGGCCTCGTCCTCACCTGTCTCGGCGACCCCAGTGGATTTCACTACAAGCAAAGCCGGCGGGGCGCGACCATCGATCGCGTCGTCGCGCATGTCCTGAAGCAATCAGGGCATCCTCACGAGATTCTGCCATTCAGTCCCTATGGATATGACGAGCGGCAGTTCTGCTCACCGGGATTCGATCTACCGGTCGGGTGCCTGATGCGCGGCGTGCACGGCACATTCCCCGAATATCACACCTCGGCCGACAATCTGAATTTCGTCAAGCCGGACTGTCTCGACCAATCCTACGCCGTCATCGAGGAGGTGCTGGATCTGCTCGATCGTGACTGCATCTACGAGCGCGTCGATGGGCGAGGGGAGCCGCAACTGGGACGGCGTGGTCTGTATCGCGCGATTGCCGGTCAGCGCGAGGCAGGTGGCGCGACGCAGATGGACCTCCTCTGGGTCCTCAATCTGGCGGATGGCAGGCACAGCCTGCTCGACATGGCAGTCCGGGCCGACGTTCCGTTCGCGCGAATCGAGGCCGCCGCACGGATCGCGCTGGACGCCGGCCTCGTTATCGTAACGTCATCGCCCTCTCCGTCAGCACCGGAGCATGTGAGCCGACAAGACCAGAGTGAGGCGTCATGAGTTCGCAACCGGGCAAGCCCCGCATCGCCGTCTTTTCACTCCGAAACATCTTCGGTAAGGCGCTCAATCGCGGCCCCCACGTCGAGTTCGAGGACATCATCTGCGAGGTCGATTCCGCCGAGCTGTTCGCGCCCGAGCTCGATCCGTCGCGCAGACGGGCGAGCTTCGCCACCCGGCTGGGCTACCACGCGCCCGTGCTGTTGAATCCTGGGATCGCGCGGATCCAGCCGCGGCAGCAATACGACGTTCTGTTCGCGATCTGTGGATTCCCGCAGGACCTGATCATGTTCGATGCGATCGAGGATCTGAGAGGTGCGTCCAGGACCTCGGTGTGTCTGCTGGACGAGCTATGGGTGAAGGAGATCGCCAAGCACCGGCATTTCCTGAAGATACTCGCCAAGTTCGACGTCGTGATGCCGTTCCAGATCAGTACGGTGCAGCCGCTCAGCGAGGAGATCGGCCAGGCTTGCGTGCATCTCCCGCTCGCCATCGACGCGATCCGCTTTTGTCCCTATCCCGATCCCCCCGAAAGGGTCATCGACGTCTTCAGCATGGGGCGCCGCTCCCGCGTCACGCACCAAACGTTGCTCGCGATGGCGCGGGACAGCGGCCTGTTCTATCTCCACGACACGATCGGCGGCAGCCAGGCCATCGACCTCCGGGAACACCGGGCCCAGATGGCAAACCTCGCCAAGAGGAGCAGGTATTTTCTGGTCAATCCCGGCAAGTTCGACGAGCCGCAGGAGACCGGGCGGCAGGTCGAGTTCGGCTACCGGTATTTCGAGGGCGCGGCATCGGGAGCCATCATGCTCGGTGAGCGTCCCGACAACGAACTCTTTCCGCGGTTGTTCGACTGGCCCGAGGCGATGGTCGACGTGCCGCACACGTCGCCCGACATCGACCGGGTCATCAGGGAGCTGGACGGTGACCCGGTCCGGCAGGACCGGATGCGGCGAAGCGGCATGGCCCAGACCTTGATGCGGCACGACTGGGTGTATCGGTGGGAGACGATCCTGGAGGCCACGGGTCTGCAACCGATGCCGGGCGTCGCTGCACGCAAGGATCGGCTGAAGAGGCTGGCCGAGATGGCGGCCGGTCCGGGGGTGGCGCGCGAGCATGAATTAGATCGCGAGCCGGCATTGTTGGCGCAGTGATGTTTCAATCCTTCTCTCCGCCACAAAGTGGCGTCATCGCGCCCCGGCGGCCCATGTTTCGGCTGCAGACGATTTTATACCGGCTGCATTTCGACGATCGGATGTTTCATTGCCCTGTACGGATCTGTTTGGCCGTGACTGGGAATAGGAAAGTTGGTTGCAATGTTTGAAAGCGATTGAACGAAGATGTCGGAAGCCGTCGCCGCCTATTTCGAGGAACATCGGGAGTCGAACGATCTCGGACGCCGCGCGTTGCGCGGCGGCCTGATTTCCATCGTCATCCAATACGGCAATGCCGTGCTCCAGATCGGAGCGGCCATCGTGCTGGCCCGGCTGCTCGCGCCGGAGGATTTCGGGCTCGTCGCCATCATCACCGTGCTGACGAGCTTCGCGCCGCTCCTCATCGACTTCGGCCTGCTCGACGCCACCGCCCAGCGCAGCAGGATCACACCGGCCCAGGTCAGCGGCCTGTTCTGGGTCAGCACCGGCATCGGCGCGGCGGTGGCGATCGTCGTCGCTGCATCCAGTCCGCTGATTGCCTGGGTCTACGGTGATCCGAGACTGGAGCCGATCGCGCTCTGCGTCGCGATCACCTTCGTGCTGTCCGGGCTGACCAATCAGCACATGGCGCTGCTCCGGCGCACGTTGCAATTCGGCCGCATCGGTCGGATCCAGCTGTTCGGCACGCTGGCGGGGACGGTTGCCGCCGTCGCCATGGCGTTCGAGGGCTACGGCTATTGGGCGCTGGTCATTCGCCCCGTCGTGACATCGATCTGCGTCGTGGTCGCCGCGTGGTCGGCATGCCGTTGGCGGCCCAGCGCGCCGGTGTTCGACGCCGAGGTGCGATCGATGGTGCGTTTTGGCCTCCACGTGGTCGGATTCACCGTGGCCTATACGTTGTCACGGGCGGTGGACCGGATCGCGCTCGGTCTGCTCTACCGGCCCGATCAGGTCGGGTACTACCAGAATGCGATGAACCTGTACGACAACTCGATCTATGCGGCGCTCAATCAGACGCATGCGGTGGGAAGCTCGGCGCTCAGCAAGCTGCAGACCAATCCGGTCGCGCTGCGGCAGAAGTACGAGGCGGCGCTCTCGATCCTGGCCTTCTTCGTGATGCCGGCGGCGGCGATCCTCTCCGTCACCGCCGAGGACCTGACCGTCGTCCTGCTCGGGCAGAAGTGGCAGGCTGCGGGAGCGCTGCTCAGCATCATCGCGCTGCGCGGCATTTCGCACGTCGTCGAGGGCTCGCAGGGCTGGCTGCATCTGTCGCTCGGACGGGCGGACCGGTGGCAGACCTGGGGGATCATCTCGCTCGTCGCGCAGGTCGTTGCGGTGCTGGTGGGGCTGCCATTTGGGCCGGTCGGCGTGGCCTGGGGCGTCGTGGTCGGATACTCGCTGATCGCCCTGCCGTCGGTCATGTACGCCGGACGTCCGATCGGCATCGGTGCGGAGGTCGTGATCCGGGCCGTCGGACCGCAGACCATCGGCGCCGTCGCGACTGCAGCTGCCGGCTGGTGGCTGCAAGCCGCGCTTCTAGGGGCCTATCCCGTCCTCCTGCGCATGTTCCTGTCCGGGTGCTTCTGCGGCTGTCTCTATCTCGCGATCGTCGTCGGCGTGTTTCGGGTCCGCGAGCCGCTCAGGATCGCAGGTACGATCGTGCAGGATTTCGCCGGCAAGCGCTGAGAGGGAGCGAAAGGAGGCTCGGACAGCACCGCACGTCGCGATTAACTATCGCAATCATTGAATACCCCATATAAAACACCCCGTGATTTAAATGCTTTAAATGGTCATGGCCAGCGACAACCACCCGGACTTGGATGTGATGGAGGCGGATCCTGCGCCATCGGCGCAGCGCGAACCCGAATGGTCCGCAGCCGGTTTCGCCGACCGACGGCGGCTCAGCATCCTCAGCGTCTCGCACATGCCGGCGAGCCCGCCGCGGTTCGGGGCACAGGCGCGCATGCACGGGCTGATGACCCAGCTCGCGCGCCGCCACGACCTCACGGCGGTGACGCTGGTCGATGACGCCTTCGACATCGACGAGTGTCGGCGGGCCATGCAGGCCTATTGCCGCGACGTGGTGCTGGTGCCGAACCCCTACGGCCGTGACGGTCTGGCGAAGCGGCTGCTGCAGCTGCGCTCGCTGGTCTCGTTGCGTAGTTTCGATCGGCTGCGCGTGGCCCTGCCGGAGCTGCAGCGGGCGCTGGATCGGGTGCTGCGGACGACACCGTTCGACATCGTCAATCTCGAATTTCCCTATCTCGGCCACTGCATGTTCCGTCAGGCGCCGGCCGGCGCGACGCCGCCGCGGCTGATCGTGGACTCGCATGAGATCGCCTATGACCTGGCGCGGCAGTTCGCCGCCACGGGCGCGAGCCTGGGCCGCCGGCTCTACGCCGGTGCGAACTGGCGCAAGCTGCGCCGCGAGGAGATCGCGGCCTATCGCGAAGCCGATGGCGTTTATCTCTGCAGCGCGGACGACGAGAAGCGTCTGCATGACGACGTTCCGAACGCCCGCACGGCGGTCATTCCCAACGCCGCCGATATCGACTTCTATCAGCCGCGCAGCACCGACCCCGCGCCCGACGGCCGGACGCTGGTCTATTTCGGCCTGCTGTCGACGGTGCCGAACATCGATGCGGTCACGCATTTCGTACACGACATCTGGCCTCGTATCGCCGCCCGGCACCCGGATGCGCGCTGCAAGATCATCGGCGGACGGCCGCCGCCGGCATTGACGGCGCTGGCCGGGCCGCGGATCGAGCTGACCGGCTTCGTGCCGGACCTGCGGCCGCACCTCGCCGCGGCCGCGGCGGTGATCGTCCCGCTGCGGCTCGGTGGCGGCACGCGGCTGAAGATCGTCGAGGCCATGGCGATGGGCAAGGCGATCGTCTCGACCAGCCTGGGTGCCGAGGGCATCGAGGCCATGCCCGGGCGCGACATCCTCATCGCAGACGAGCCCGACGCCTTTGCGGATGCGGTCGATCGGTTGCTGGCCGAGCCCGATCTCGCGGCGCGGATCGGCGGCGCGGCGCGGCAGGTGGCGGTCGAGAAATATGCCTGGAGCGCGGCGGCGCAGGCGCTTGAAGACTTCTACTGCGAGATCCTGGAGACAAGATCGTGATGAAGGCCGCGCTCATCGGGGCAGGGCAGATCGCCCGCCAGCATCTGGCCTGTCTCAACAGTTTGCCGGGCGTTCAACTGGCCGGCATCTGTGATCTGTCGCCGGCGACGGCGGAGGCCGCAGCCGAGCGTTACGCCATCCCGTCCTGGTTCACCGATCATCGTGCGATGCTGCAGACCGTCCGGCCCGATGTGGTGCATGTGACGACGCCGCCGACCTCACATTTTCGGCTGGCGATGGATGCGCTCGAGGCCGGCGCGCATGTGATCGTGGAGAAGCCCGCGACCTCGACATTCGACGAGCTGCAGACCCTGACGTTGCGCGCCAAGCAGACCGGCCGCCATGTCGTCGAGGACTACAACTACGTCTTCAACCGGGCACCGCAGGAGATCCTGCGTCGCATCGAGACCGGCGAGTTCGGCGCCGTCACCCATGTCGACGTGCAGATATGCCTCGACATCCTCGGTCCCGACGGTTTTGCCGATCCGAACTCGCCGCATCCGGCGCTCAGCCTTGCGGGCGGTGCGATCGCCGACTTCCTGCCGCATCTCGCCTCGCTGTCACATGCATTCGTCGGCCCGCATCGCAACGCGCATACCGTCTGGAGCAAGCGCAAGCCGTCGCCGCTGCCGTTCGACGAGTTTCGCAGCGTCGTCGAGGCCGAGCGTGGCACGGCGACGCTCGGCTTCAGCGCGAGCGCTCAGCCCGACGCGTTCTGGCTGCGGGTCTATGGCGAGCGGATGCAGGCGACCGCTAATCTGTTCGAGACGCGGCTGACGTTCGACGGCCCCCGCAACGTGCCGAAGCCGCTGCGCCCATTCTTCAGCGGACTGGAGGAGGGCCGCGACATCCGCCGCGCGGCGCTGTCGACCCTGCTGCGCAAGTTCAAGGGCCCAGGGGCCTATGAGGGGCTGTGGGAGTGCCTGGCACGCACCTATCAGGCGCTAGGCTCGGGAACGGCCTTGCCGATCACGATGGAGGACGTCCTGGCCGTCAATCGGATGGTCGAAGCGATGAAGCCGACGGAGCAGGCGGACATGAGGAAGCTGGCGATATGAAAGCCCTGGTCACTGGCGCCAACGGGTTTCTCGGCCGGCATGTCGTCGATGCGCTGCTGGCCCGCGGCATTGAGGTTCGCGCCGTGGTGCGTCCGGCGACGCGCGTTGACGCGCTGGGCTGGCCGTCGTCGGTCGACATCGTCAGGGCCGACCTGCGCACCTCGCGCGACCTTGTTCGCGCGTTCGAGAATGTGGATGTGCTGATCCATCTGGCGGCCGTGGTCGCCGGCGGCGAGGATGCGCAATTCGCCGGCACGGTAGGCGGCACCGAGCGGCTGCTCGAGGCGATGGCGGGCAGCGCCTGCCGCCGGCTCGTGCTGTGCAGCAGCTTCTCGGTCTACGACTACACGGCGACGCGCGATATCCTCGACGAAAGCGCACCGCTCCAGCAGACACCTGATGTCTACACCCGCGGCGGCTACACCGTCGCCAAATGGTGGCAGGAGCGGGTGACACGCCGTTACGTCGAGAAGCACGGCTGGGACCTCACCGTCCTACGTCCCGGCTTTATCTGGGGACGCGGTCACGGCTATCTTGCGGCGCTCGGCCAGCAGATCGGGCGCCACCACGTCGTGATCGGGCCGCTGACCCGCATCCCCATGACCCACGTCGAGAACTGCGCCGATGTCTTCGCGCTGGCCGCCGCAGATCCGCGGGCGATCGGCCAGACGCTGAACGTCGTCGACGGTCCCGGCGAGCGGGTCTGGACTTATCTGTCAGACTACATGCGCGGCACCGGCGAGCGCGGCCTCCGGTTGCCCATCCCGCATTGGCTCGCCAGCAGCACCGTACGGCTGGCGTTTGCGACCGTGTTCAGGCGGGCGACCAAAGTGCCGGCGATCCTGACGCCCAAGAAATTCGACGCGATGCTCAAGCCGCTGCGCTTCGACAATCGCAAGCTGAGGGACACGCTCGGCTGGACGCCGCCGCTCGACTACGAACAATGTCTGGCGCGGACCTATGGTCCGTTGCCGGCTTCGGCGGCAGCGCCGGCGTCCTGGTCGTCTGGAACGGCTGCTTCCATTTGAGGGCCGCGTCCGCCATTTTGACGTCGCGCGTCTCAAGCGGATTGTTCTGATGTGTGGCATCGCTGGGATCATCGGACGGGTGGACGACGACAACCGCGCAGCGCTGCAGCGGATGAACGACGCCATGCTCCATCGCGGTCCGGATGCCGGGGGAATTTGGGCCTCGGCCGCGGACGAGCGTGGCTGGGGCGCGCTGCTGGCGCACCGCCGGCTCGCAATCCTCGATCTGTCGCCCGCCGGTGTGCAGCCGATGATCGATCCGGTCACCGGGCACGTCATCGTCTTCAACGGCGAGATCTATAATTTTGCCGATCTGCGGCAGCGTCTGGTCAACGACGGCCAGCAGTTCAGCTCGACGGGCGATACCGCGGTGATGCTGCGCGCGCTCGGCCTGCATGGGCCAAAGGCGGTGGCCTGGTTGCGCGGCATGTTTGCATTCGCCTGCTGGGACCCGAAGGAGCGCCGGCTGCTGCTGGCGCGCGATCCCCTCGGCATCAAGCCGCTGTACGTCGCCCGCGCGTCGAAGCCCGATGCGGGCTGGTCGGTGGCCTTCGCATCCGAGCTGCGCGCTCTCCTGGCGTCCGGTCTTCTGGGCAGGCCCCAGCTCGATCCGCAGGCCGTCGCCAGCGGTGTCTGGAACGGCTTCGTGGTCGGCCCCGGCACGGCGGTCAAGGGGGTCGAGCTGCTGTCTCCCGGCCATCTCACCGCGTTCGACGGTGTCGGCAACACCGTCCGCGACGAGGATTTCTGGTCGATCCCCGAGCGCGCCCCGGACCCGACGATGGATGAGGATCAGCTTGCCGCGATCCTGGAGGAGGGGCTGAGGCTGCATCTCGCCAGCGACGTGCCGCTTGCGGTGTTTCTCTCGGGCGGCGTCGATTCCTCGGTCATGGCCAATCTGGCGCAGCGTGCGGCCAAGAGCCGGATCCACACCTTCACGCTGGCGTTCGAGGAGCAGGAGCTGAACGAGGGGCCGATCGCGCGGCAGATCGCCGCCGCGATCGGGACCGAGCATCACGAGGTGGTGCTGACCGAGCAGCACTTCGTCGACAACCTCGAAGCGGCGCTCGACAGCCTGGACCAGCCGACCTTCGACGGCCTGAACTCCTACTACATGTCGCATGCCATCCGCGGCGCAGGCTTCACGGTCGCACTGTCGGGGACCGGCGGCGACGAGTTGTTCGGCGGCTATACGTCGTTTCGCGACCTGCCGGTCCTGCAGCAATGGTCGAAGCGTACGGCCTGGGTGCCGGCCGGCCTGAAGGTTGCTGCGGCGAAGCTGGCTGCCAATATGCTGTCACCCTCGGGCGGGACGGTCGCGCCGCAGACGCGCTGGGCCAAGCTCCCGGAGATGGTTCGACGCGGCGATGATCTTCTGGCGCTCTACCAGATGGCCTATGCGCTGTTCCTGCCCGGTTTTCAGCGCGAGCTGCTCGCGCCGGACCTCATCGATACGCTGAGCGACGGGCTGCCGGCCGCGATGAGAGCGAAGATCACCGCGGAGACCCGCGCACGCGCCCCGCTGTCGGCGATCAGCGTCATGGAGCAGCGCCTGTTTCTGGGCGAGCGCCTGCTGCGCGACAATGACGTGGCGAGCATGGCGGCCTCGCTGGAGCAGCGGGTGCCGCTGGTCGATCAGGTGCTGTTCGAAAGCGTCGACCGGCTGCCCGATGCGACGCGCTATCAGCCGCTGCGAAGCAAGGCGATGCTCAGGCGGATCGGCCTGCGTGGCCTCGATCCGTCGCTGTTCGACCGGCCGAAGAGCGGGTTCGTGCTGCCGCTCGATCGCTGGATCCGGCGCGGCCTGCAGGATGCAATGGACCGGACCCTGCGGGATCCGCAGGCCGTTGCGCCGGTGGGGCTGGACCCCACGGCCGTGGAGCGCCTCTGGCGCGCCTTCCTCGATGGCGATCCGGGGATCTATTGGTCGCGCGTATGGTCGATCTATGTGTTCGTGCGCTGGTGCCACCGTCACCGCGTCTTCCGCTGACGTCCGACATCAGAAGAGCCGGCGCCAGATGCGCGTGCTCAGGCCTCCGGCATGACGCTTCCGCCGCACACCGGCACGCGAACGCCGGTCACGAAGCTTGCGAGGTCCGAGGCCAGAAACGCGATCATGTTGGCGACGTCCTGATCGTAGCCGCGCCGTCCGAGCGGCACGGACCGCTCGTAGAGCGGCTGCACCTCGTCACGGTCACGACGGTCCTTGTCGGAGATGACCCAGCCCGGGGCGACCTGATTGACCGTGATGCCATGCGGTCCGAGCTCCCGCGCCAGGGACCGCAGCATGCCGTCCGTGGCGCATTTGGCTGCCGTGTAGGGCGCTCGGTTGGGCAGAGCCAGGCTCGTCATCTCCGTGCCCAGGGAGATCAGGCGTCCCCATTTTCGCTCGATCATGGGGCCGGAAAACACCCGCGCGGTGGCCCAGGCCTGCAGGACCGAGGAGCGAAACACCTTGTCGAACTGGTCGGGTGTCTGCTCGACGACGGGACGTTCGTCGAACCATGTCACTGCATTGTTCACGACGATGTCGACGGGGCCGAGCGTGCTCTCGGCGATGCGGCGCATCGCCTGGACATCTTCAAGCACGGCAACGTCACCCGACATCGTACACGCGTGCTGCGGCTGAAGCTCGTTCAGCTCATCGCAGAGTCGTTCGGCAGCAGCGCGTGCCGTCAGATAGTGGATGGCGACCTTGGCACCACAGGCCGCCAGCGTCCGGGCGATCGGACGGCCGAGTTCTCCGGCCGCTCCCGTGACCATCGCGACCTTGCCCGACAGATCGATCTGGAGCGGTGACCTCAACGGTCTCAGCGCCGGATCGTCCGGCAGGGGACCGAGCGTATTTCGTCGAATTCGTCGTGCAACTGCGCTCGCGATCCGCATCCACCCGTCCCCCGAAAGTATTCGTTGGCTCGGGTCGAGTATTAAATGCGCGATTAAATAAATTGAATTGCACAATTTGCCGCATTTGTTCGGGTGGGTGCACCGATCGGTTCATAAGGGCGCCCGTGCCCGGTACGCGCTCTTGGTGCCGGCTGCAGCAGCCGGTGAGCGTTGACGAGGGATGCGCTCAGGATGCGCGTGTCGTCGGACTCTCGACGAGACGGTCGCCAAGCGGCCAGTCTGCGCCAGATGTATCCTGCGCTCGGCCTACGGCAGGCACCGGCCTGCACTTGTGCCGGAGCTGCCTGAAATACGGCTCGATGAAGCGCTCGATGGCCGCCGCGTAGAGGACTGAGATCAGGAGCGCGAGCGGAAACAGGATGTAGGGTTTGGCGGCGATGGCGGGCAAGTTCTTGTCGATCGTTCGGATCACGACGTTGTGGATCAGATAGATCGCGTAGGAATAGGTGCCGAGCGTCATCACCCAGGCGTGATTGAGATGACGAAACAGCGGCGCGTCGGCGAAGCGGACCGCGAAGTAGAACAGCGGCATCAGCGCCAGTCCCTGAAGGCTGTAGCGGGCGGTCTCCCGGAACACCGGATCACGGTAGATCAGGGAGACCAGCAGCGCCGCCGCGGCGCCGGCGAGCAGCGCCCATTGAGCCACCGACATCCGTCCTGAGGAAGAGCGCTGCCGCACCGGGGTCATGACCAGCGCCAGAATGCAGCCATAGGCGATCGAGTCGATGCGGGTGTCCGAGGCGTAATAGGTGCGGTCGGAGAAGAATTCCGGGGCGTGCACCAGATGGATGCGCCAGGCGAGGACGCCGAGACAGACGAGCCCGAGCAGCGCGCCGATGGTGCACGGCCGCAGCACCGATCCGAGCAGCAGGGTCATCAGCAGGGGATAGACGATGTAGAAGTGCTCTTCGACCGCCAGGGACCACAGAATGCCGGTGCCGTCGGGAACCGTATTGCCTGGATCGAAGAACAGGCCGTAGTAGTTGGCGAAATACAGGACCTGGGCCGCCAGCCCCTTGGCGGTCATTCCGCCGTCCAGCAGGCCCGCGGCGGTGAGACCGTAAGCGATCGCCAAGGACAGCAGCAAAGGCGGCATCAGCCGGAACACGCGCCGCGCATAGAAGCTGGGAACGTCGAGCGCGCCGGTGCGCTCATGCTCGGCGAGCATGAGCGTGGAGATCAGGAAGCCGCTCAGGAAGAAGAAGATGGTCACGCCGAAGCCGCCGGGTACCATGGCCTGAAGTCCGGAATGGCCCAGGACCACGATCAGCACCGACAGCGCGCGGATGCCGTCGAGTGATGGAATGAGCAGGGATGCGCTGCCATGAGCGTTCATCCCGTGTGACGCTATCGGCGCGGTCCCACCGCCGTCGACAGACGTCATCGGCGGCACGGCGGAAGCATCACGAAGGCGGCTGAACTCGAGAATGTTGGCCATGCTGTCCAAATGGAGTCGGAGAAACACCTAGCTTCGCAATTCTCGCGTCAGTACCGCGGCGATCTGTCCGCCGAGCGTCATCGCGTATCGGCTGCGGCGTGGCTGGCCCGCCAGAGCTGAGCCCGCTCCGCATCGATCCGGGCCGTCGCGGCGCGCTTGCCCAGGCGCAGGCAGGCGTGCTGATAGGCGCGGAGGAAGCGCCGGAACTCGAGATCGTCGTAGCGCGGCAGGCCCGCCAGCCAGCTCCGGAAATAGCCCCACAGCATCGCTGTGCTGCCGATCAAGGCCGGATAGGCCGGCAGGTGATAGACCGCCACCGCGAACTGGTACAGCGGCGACGTTCCCATGAAGTACTGGCCGAAGCCCTTCCGCAGGCGTCCAGTCCAGATGCCCTTGTGACTGGCGCCCTGCGGCCGCAGATGGATGAAGCGCAGTGCTTCGGTGTCGATGCTCTCGGCGATCCAGCCGAGCATGCGGCAGCGGTGGCAGTCGATACCGTCCCACATGACCTGGCGCACGAAGCCGCCGATCTCCTGGAAGCAGGCGACGCGGTAGAACTTGGTCATCCCGACCGACATCTCGTCGCCGCAGACCTCAGGCTCCAGGGCGCCGGTCTGCGGGTGGACGAACCACGGCTTGCCTGAGGTGGTCCCGACCCGCGGATCGCTCTCCATTCGCTCCATCAGCAGCTCGAAGTAGCGCTCGGGCAGATCGAGGTCCATGTCGAGCTTGCAGAGATAGTCGAAATCCTCCAGCCGCACCGTCTCCAGGCCGGAATAGAACGCCTCGATCACGCCAGGACCGACCTTGCGTCCGCCGCGATCGGCGCGGCGGATCACGCGCAGATAGGGCAGGCGCTGGGCGTACTCCTCGAGAATGGCGGGGGTGTCGTCGGTCGATCCGTCGTCCACCACGATCCATAGCGCCGGCGGCACCGATTGCGCAGCGACGCTGTCGAGAGTCCGGCGGAGGTACTGGCCCTCATCCCGGCAGGGCGAGACGAGCAGGTAGCGGCGCGATGGCGTCACGAATCAAATCCCTTGCGGAAGACGGAAGGACCGATGCAAACCTGCTGCGAGCAGGGGAGCCACCGGTCGCCTTTCAATAAATTAAATCGTGATTTAATATTATGTCATGGCGCGTGTCAAAGTCATGGTGTTTTTAGTCGGCGCGCCCTTTCAATGTGTGGTCGGTCCTGCGAGAAGGTCCCATGGATAGCGTCCGCCTCGTGATCCCCGGTTGCACTCAGGCTCCGTCCCGGTCGTCTGCACGGGTGTCGCGCCGGATCGATGCCGTGGGCATCCGGGCGCTTTGCACGGCCGCGCTTGCCCTGCTGATCCTCAGCGGCGCTGCCGAGGCCGCCGAGCCGGCCGCGTCCACCCGGCCGGCATTGGCCGGCAGTCTCCTGCCGGCGGAGCGCCTGGCCGCCTGGAATCCGGGGTTGATGTCAGCCGGCGGTATTCCGAGCCGCACCATCATTTATCGCACGCTGTCTCCGAGCGGGAGAGATGACAGCGGCGCGATCCAGGCCGCCTTGAACGCTGCGCCCGCCGGCCGGGTCGTGATGCTCAACCCCGGTACGTTCATCGTCAACGAGCCGCTCTTGATCAGTCGCCCGGTCACGCTGCGCGGCGCGGGCGCAGGTGCGACCAGGCTGGTGAAAACCAACGGCGCACGCGCACGAACGTCGGCCGTGATTGCCGGCACGAAGGGAATCCTCACGCCGGTCGACCCGAGCTCGTACAGTTATGATCCCAAGCCTGTCATCATCGTCGGACCTTCGCGCTGGAACAATGGCCCCGACAGCAGCGCGTCGCAGAACCTGCTGGCCGACGGCGAACAGGGAACGTCGACCGTCACCCTCGCCAGCGCCGCGAATATGAAGCCGGGCGATTTCGTCCTGCTCGACGAAGTCTCAGGCGCATCGTGGCAGGCGACGCCTGCCGGTTTTCCGGCGGGAGCGAAGGTCTGGCAAGGCGATCGCGTCGCCTGGAACATGCACGATCCGGTTCAGCCGGGCGATGACAATGCCGGCGCGAATGCGGGAGGCCCCTATGACCAGGCCCCCGGCGTCTTGCCGAAGCCGATGTCGTGGTTCGCCCGCGCCGACCGGGCGACCGCCGAGATCAAGGAGATCGCCTCGGTGACCGGGAGCACGGTGACATTCACCTCGCCGCTCACGATCAGCTATCGCAGGGATCACCAGGCGCAGCTCACGCCCTACAGCACCGACCCGAACAGCGGTCGCCACGCCGCCAATCATCGCGACATCCACGTTGCCAATGTGGGCGTCGAGGATCTGAGCATCGTAGGTGGAGCGGACGGCGCGTTGCGGTTCGAAGCCGCCGCTTACTCCTGGGCCAGATCCGTCGAGGTGACGCAGTGGCTCGGCGAGGGCGTGGCGATCAATAATTCGTTCCGGGTCGAGCTCCGCGATTCCTACATTCATACCGGCTCGTGGCCGCAGCCGGGCGGCGCCGGATACGCGATCAGCCTGGCGGCGGGCTCCTCGGAGGTCCTGATCGAGAACAACATCCTCGTCGACGTCTGCAAGAACATGGTGTTCCGGTCGTCCGGCGCCGGCAGCGTCGTCGGCTATAACTATGTCGACGACTCGTTCGATTTCGACAACCCCGGCTGGGTCGAGGTCGGCATCAACGCATCGCACATGGCCGGCGCCCATCACGTCCTGTTCGAAGGCAATCTGTCCCACAATGCCGACAGCGACTACACCCATGGCAACGCGATCTATCTGACCTTTTTCCGCAACCATCTCACGGGGCAACGCCAGCGCTTCGTCGATCGTTCAGGCATTCGAGCCGTGGGTCTCGCATATGGCTCGTGGTGGGATTCGTTCGCCGGCAACGTGCTGGGTCGGCCGGGACGCATGAGCGGTTGGACCTACGACGATCCTTCGATGCAGGCCGGCACGGCGGTTTGGGGGCAGGGCGGTGTCGGCAACGTCTGGATGCTTGGTTACGATCCGGAGCGATGGACCATGGCGCCAGACCCGAAGACGCTGGCCACGGTGATCCGCGGTGGCAATTTCGACTATCTCACCAGCAAGGTGGTCTGGACCGACGGCCTCGCGGCGCAGCCGCTCCCGGCGTCGCTGTATCTGAGCGCCAAGCCGGGCTTTTTCGGCAATCATCCGTGGCCCTGGGTGGATCCGACCGGCGATACGAAGCTGCATACGTTGCCGGCCAAAGCGAGATTCGATGCGGGCACGCCGTTCGCGGCGACGCCGGGAACAACGCAATAGAGCTGGCGTGAGGCTCCAACGGGTTTCCGTCAGGTGCGGACACCGAGTCGCGGCCGCCATGCCGGTCGTGTGCGGCTCCAACGAGCCGGTCGCCTGCTCACGGGCTGAGGAGAGGCGGGCATGCTCTGTTGCGACCTCCGCCAGTATCGCGCGGCCTCGACCGTGACGAGCACGAACACGACCCAGGACACGTCGAAAGCGCGCAGCCACAAGGTCTCGAGAAAATCATACAACATTACGAACAAGGCGACGGACAGCAGGATCCACGCTCGCTTGTAGTCGTAGCGCGCCACGCGGCCGATGACGTGAACGGTGGCCGCCAGAAAGACGAGGAGAAAGGCAAGACCCACATAGCCCAGCTCGAGCATCGCATCATAATAGCCGTTGTGGGAGTTCGGCATGGCCTTCACCCAGCCAGGTGCCTCGGTGATGCTCGGTGCGTCTGCCCCGACCAGCCAGAAGCTCTGATAGCCCCATCCCAGGAGCGGCCTCTTCGCGATCTCCATCTCCGAAAAGGCCCATATGGTCGTCCGGCCGGTGAAGCTGGAATCGCCCGTCAGCAGATAGGCGATGCGGCCGGTCGTGAAGCCCGCGAGCTCGCCGAACATGAAGTAGCCAAGGATCATCGCGGTGAGAATCAGAATCGGCGCAAGCCGCAGCGTTCTCGCGATCGCGAGCGTCAGGATGGCCATGACGGGAGCGACCAGAGCGAGACCGAGCGCAGTCTTCGAGCTCGAGAAGAAGATCAGGGCGATGGCAGCGACGGCAACGACGATCCCGAGCGCGCGGCGGGTTCCGGGATAGAGCAACTCGTGAACCGAGAGCAGGAACGCAATGGCGGCAAACTCGCCGAGCAGGTTCTTTCCTGAGAAATAGCCCTGGTAGCCGATGTCGACCAGCGTATTGCCGTATAGCGCGTAGGTCGCATAGCCGCCGGGAAGCAACAGTATGTTGAGGATCACGCCGACCGCGAAGCAGAGGAACACTCCGCGCATGATGTTGGCGTTCGGGTTCGACAACAAGGCGGGCAGCACGACGGCGGTCAGAACCATCGCTTCCTGGAGGAAGCGGACGAAGGCGAACTCGGGTTTGAATGCCCATCCGATGCTGGCGCCTGCCAATCCGAAGTAAGCGCAGAGAGCGATGATGTTGGGCGGAAGGGCAAGCCGGTCGCCGCGGGCCAGGCGTTGTATCGCAACGACGATGGCGACGGCTGCGAGGACCGGCCAGAAGACCCGGTTCTCAATCCGGCTCTCGAGCAGGCCCTGGAGCCCGGCCGACGGTGGGAAGCTGAAATAGATCAGCGGCTGAATGAGGGACGAGTAGGCGAAGGCCAGCACCGGTATCAGCGCGCAGACGTCGAACGTCCCCGCAGAGGCCCGCGGCCCGGCCGACATCGACGTCGTCGCTGAAATTCTCGGCATCACAATCTGGCTCAGACATTCGAACGGGGCGGCCGGGCCGGCAGCCGCCAGGAATATTGTCGAGCGATATTATCCAGAGATGCAATTAAATAAAAGCGCCTCGTTGTGTGCCGGGGGGACATTGCTGCGACTGCGCCGCAAATCTGCTCTGGTATTCACAAATAAATCGTATTAAATGCGTCGTGTGATTTAAAATTAAATAGTGATATTTTGGTCACCCGCCTCCGTCAGGGAGGTGCGGCCGGGGTCCGCAACCCGGCATCTTCGTGCGGCGGGGCAGATTGAGGGAGAGCGGCTGATGCTGACCACGCATGAATTGCAGGAGCTGGGATCCGCCCTCTATCGCGTAGGGCGCTCCGGGACGGGTCGCGGTCGGCCGGAGGCCGATGCTGCAGCCATGTCCGACCCCGCAGTTCCCGACGACCTCGCGCGCGACGTCTATTGCGTCCTCGGGATACCGGTCGATGCCATCGGCATGCGCGGCGTGCTGCGCCGCATCCGCGACGCTGCCCGACGCAGAACGCGGCTTCTCATCTCGACTCCCAATCTCAACTTCCTGGTCGCCAGCCAGTCGAACAGGAGCTTCAGGGAGTCGCTGATCCTGAGCGATCTCTGTACGGTGGACGGCATGCCGGTGGTCTGGATCGCCCGGCTGCTTGGGATTCCGATCAAGAGCCGGACGGCCGGCGCGGACATCTTCGACGCGCTGAAGTCGGAGGCCGGAGCAGCGAACGCGCTGAAGCTCTTTCTTTTCGGCGGCCCGGAGGGAGCCGCCGAACGGGCCGCCCGGACGCTGAACGGCCAGTCGGCGGGATTGCAGTGCGTCGGCTGGTCGAACCCCGGCTACTTGTCGGCCGAGGAGTTGAGCCGGGATCACATCATCGACGAGATCAATGCCAGTGGGGCCGACTTCCTGGTTGCCTCTCTGAGCAGCGTGAAGGGACAATCATGGTTGCAGCGCAATCATGAGCGTCTCGAGATTCCGGTCCGCGCCCACCTCGGTGCCGCGCTCAACTTCCAGGCCGGGACGGTGAAGCGTGCACCTGCAATCCTGCGTCGATCAGGCTTCGAGTGGCTGTGGCGCATCAAGGAGGAGCCCTATCTCTGGCGTCGCTACTGGAACGATGGGACGGCGATGCTCGGCCTCATGCTCACCCACGTGCTGCCGTTCGTGGTCTGGACCTGGTGGATGCGGCGCACGCATGAGCGGGGTGAGGCGCTGACCATCACGCAGGACTATGGAGCGCGAGCGGTCACGCTCAGCCTGTCGGGGCCCGCCGACGCGCGCCACGTGGACAGGGCCATCCCGGTTTTCCGTGCCGCTGCTGCGTCCCGCAAGCCGGTCACGCTCGATTTCTCGAACGTCTGCGCCATCGATGCGCGCTTCCTCGGATTGCTGCTGATGCTGAGGAAGCAACTGGAAGCCCATGGCTGCATAGCGACGTTCGTGGGCGTTTCGCCGCTGATGGCCCGCATCTTCCGCTTCGGCGGACTGGACCGGCAATGACAGGGGGAGGCTCGTCACCGATCGCATCACAGCTCCCGCAATCGGTGGTTCGATGATCGCCGCCGCGGCGCTCGCCGGCGTTGCGAAGGATTGCCTGAGCCGTGAGTCCGACCAGCGCCCCTCGGCTGATCGCCGCCCATGGAGTGACTCGTGTTCGGAGATTGAGCGTTGAGCGCTGCAAGTCCAAAAGGACGCGAGCTTCTGATCGACTTCTATCGAAGCTGCGCGATGCTGTTCGTATTCTATCATCACACAGCCAACGTCTTTCCGGACTCCGTCGATCTGTTCACGAAATTCAACCCCTTCGCCGAACTGTTCGTCGTGATCTCGGGGTTCATGGTCGGGTACGTTTATCTGCACAAGGAGAGACACGGAGAGCTCGTTGTCCGCGGGTTGAAGGTGCTCGCCGCCTATTTCGTCATCTCGGTGCCGGTCGCGATGGGCATGGCTGTCCTGGGGAAGAAACGAGAGCCGGTGGGGCAGGCGATTTTCGACGTTCTGACGTTCCAGTCCGAGCCGACCTGCATCACGATCCTCAAATTCTACGGGTTGATGTTCCTGCTGCTTCCGTTGATCCTGCTGGTGTTCAAGCGCCGCAGGCTCCTGGTGCTCGCGTTGTCGGCTGCGATCTTCGTGGCCTGCACCTGGTTCAGCAATACGACCACGGCAACCGAGTTCGAGAATCCAGCCGTCATTCTGTTGCTGTTCTTGCTCCAGGCGCAGATGTTCTTCATGATTGGCATCTGGCTCGGAGATCTCCATCGGTCCAACCGCTTGATCGGACCCGCGTTCTACACGGCGCTGGCGGGGATCTTCATCTTCGGGCTGCTGCTCGACTACGGACTCGGCTTTCCCAGCAATGGCGAAAAATACCCCTATCGGTTCGACAAGCTCCTCAACCTGCTTTGGACATTGCCGCTGCTGTTGGCGATGTTGTGGGCGGTGTTCGCGCGCACCCGGCGATCGCCGGCGGTCGCGCTCATCCTCAACGTCGGCCAGAACTCGCTGATCGCGTTCCTGGGGTCGGAGGTGGTGCGGCAAGCGGTCAAACTCGCGCTCCTCCTGGGCGGCGTTCACCCGCAGGTCTACGGCCAGACAATGATGGGCCTGTTCGATGTGGTCCTGGTGACCGCGGTGCTTTGGCTCTACCGGGCACGCTGGCAGAACCGCCAGACAGTGCTGCACCCGCTCAGCGGGCCGTAGCGGCGTCTTTCGCCTGGAAGTGTTGCTCCAGTGCGCTTGCTCGAATCCTCCCGGGCGGCTTAGCTCATCGCTAACCATTGGCCGCTAGCCTCTCGAGACGCCCGAGGAGGCATGAACTGATGTGGGTGATAACGCTTCATTTTGCAGCCGGGGTCGTTGCCGGGACGATGTTCACGGTTCGCACGCTGCTGGCGCTCGCCGCGATCGTCTTCATGGAGTCTATCGCGGCTTCGATCGTCAGCGGGCTGTCGGCCGCGCTGTATGCCGGCGCCGGTCTGATTGCAGTCCAGGTGGGCTATCTCTCAGGCGTCTATGTCCGCAGCGCTCTGGAGCGTGCCGGCATCGCCCATCCCTCCATTCGCCCCGAGCACCAGCGCTGACGGCCGATCTCTTCTCTGTCACCGGCTCATTCGATGGCGCGCGCTGACAGACCTACTCGGCCATCACGCTCCCGTAACGAGCGTAATATTTATGGTTGTAGTAGTCGCCGAAGTGATTGGCGTAGCGCTTCAGCGCCTTCATGTTCGTCTTGTTGAGCACGACGCCGAACAGGGCATCGTAGACGTTGGGAGCTGTGTTCAGCGCGTGCTCGACCACCTCGGCCGGCGTGCGTCCCCATTCCACGACGAGGACGAAGCTGTCGAGCAGCGCGGAGATGGCGCGCGCGTCGACAACGGGCGCGAGCGGCGGAAGATCGACGATGACGTAGTCATAGGATGCCCGCAGCTGCTCGAACAGCTTGCGCATCTGCTCGTTGCCGAGGATATCGCTGGTGTCGCGCTGTGCGGCGCCCATTCCCGGCAGAAAATCCAGGCGCGTCACCGGGTCGGTCCAGACTGCGTCTGCGAGCTGGCATCCTCCCAGGACGATGTCGGCGATCCCGGTGCCGGCATCGGGGGCCAGCATGGCGGAAAGCGACGGATTCCTGAGGTCGCAATCGACCACGATCACCCGCTTGCCTGAATTTGCGATGAGCTGAGCCAGCGACGCGGCGATGATCGACTTGCCTTCGTTGGGCAGGGCGGACGTCAGTCCGAAGACCTTCCGCGACGTCCGGCTCGGATCCTGGTCGATGGCGACTTTCAACGAGCGGATGGATTCGGCAAAGCGCGAGGTGGGCATGGCGGATGCGGCCCAACAGGTCCCGGGGCCTCTCGAGACCATGCGCTGGCTGCTGTCGGGTTCGGCCTTGTCGGGGTCGGCCTTGGCAACGGCGTTGACCGTCGCCTTCTTGGTGAACCTGTCGACTTCGCCTCGTTTGAGCAGAGGGACGACTGAGAGGCAGGGCAGGCGCAGGCGATCCTCGACCTGGTCGGTCGTCCGAAAGCTGCGGTCCTTGACCTCTGCGAGCAGGCCCAGGCCGCCGCCGAGCGCCAGGCCGCCGAACAGGCCGATCGCCATCAGCACGATGGACTTCGGCTTGATCTTCTTCTTCGGCGGCGTGGCCGTTGAGATCACCCGCGCCTTCGCAATCGGGAAGGAGCCCTGCTGGACTGAGCCCATGTAGCGCTGAAGGAAGGTGTCGTAGAGGGAACGATAGCTCTTGGCGCTGGTCTCCAGCTCGCGGAGGCTGAGCTCGGCCGCCCTGGTATCCTGCGACCGGACAACGGCCTGCGCCAGCTGCTTCTCGATCTCCTGCTGCTGCTGCTTGGACTCCTCGTAATCGTGCTTGGCGACGTCGGCAAGGCGCCGCACCTCGTCGACGATGGCCTGGCGGATGCTCTTCATCGTCGCGCGAATATTGACGACCGCGATATGATCCTTGCCATATTTGGCGGAATACTCGTACTCGCGCTTGGCGCTATCGAGATATTGCTGACGCAAGCTGTTGATGATGAGCGTGCTGTTCGAATTGCTCAAGGAGAGACCGTCGGGCGGATTGACGTTGCCGCTGAGCTCTGCCGGGGAGAAGTCGGAGACCGCGGCTACGCGGTCGATCGTCATATCGGCATTGCTCGTCGCGAGCATGTCGTCGAACCGATTGAGCCGGGTCATCAGCGAGGCGGTACGCGTGCGCACCGCCACCAGACGGTTGGTGAGCTCGGTGACCTGCTGCTGGTCCATGAACCTGCCGTCGGCCGAGACGATGTTGTACCGGCTTTTCAGCTCGTTCACGGAGCGTTCGGCGGCGGTCGCGTCGTTGCCGAGATCTTGCAGGCGGTCGTGAAGCCAGGCGGTGATTGTGCGGTGCTCGTTCGCCTCCGCCTTCAACTGCTGATCGAAATATTCCTTGACGATGGCGTTGGCGATCATCGCCGCCCGATTGGGGTCGCTGGCGCTGAAATCGACCTCGACGACCGTGCTCGTGCCAATTCTGAAGGCGTTCATCCTGCGCTGGAATTCGTCGAGGAGATCGTCCATCGAGGGCCCGTTCGGCTGCGGCGCCGAACTCACGAGGCGGCGAACCGCATCAACCGCACCATGCAGCGGGCTGGCTTTGCCGTTGAAGTCGGGATCGTCCGCCAGGTTGAGCTTGTCGATGACCGCTGTCGCGATCGACTTCGATTTAAGGATCTCGATCTGCGATTCCATGTCGAGCGGCGGCTCGTCCTGAACCGGCGGTTGCGGCTGCACAACTGCGGCTTTCGAGGTGCCGAGCATGATCTTGACGTCCGCCGAGTAGGTGGGCGGTAGGATTTTCAGCAGGGCGAAGCTGGCCACGAGCGAAAGCACGGTGGTGATCGCGATCACCAGATAGTGCCGGCGCAGGAATCCCAGCGCCATGTCGAACGGTCCGGGTCCGCTACGTTCCCAACCTTGCTCCTGTGGAGAGGGGGAGGCAACCGTGCTCGCGTTAGGATTGTGCAGCATTTTTGTGAGGCTTTTCAGTTGCGCTTCGGACGTCGGAGCCGCCCGGTTGCCTGCGAGAACGAGGATCTTGTTTTATAACCATTAAATGATATTGGAGTGCCGCGCGATTTAATTTATATTAAATCTGATTTTGCTCAGCAAGTGGCTCTGCAAAATTAAATGTCGCCTGCGTGGAGGGCGTGCCTTGCGCCTGCGGGGGCCTTCTCGGCCGGCCGGATGGCGGCGTCCTGGTCGTCCGCATCCCGGTATTTGGCTGCCGCGTAACGGCTTGTAACAGTCACTCCCGGCCCATTGCCAAGCCGCGGGTTTTGGGCATCAGTCCTGGCGATGAGCATGCCTGCGGCCACGCTTTTGATGGTGGAGGACGACCCGGAGATCAGCCGGCTGGTCAGCGATTTCATGCGCCGGGAAGGGTTCGAGATCGAGGTCGCCGCCACGGCGCCGGCGATGAATGCCGTGCTGCGAAGGCTGCGGCCTGATCTCATCATTCTCGACCTGATGCTGCCGGGAGAGGACGGGCTTTCGATCTGCCGCCGGCTGCGGCAGAGCGACGACATTCCCATCCTGATGCTGTCGGCCAAGAGCGACGAGATCGATCGCGTGGTCGGGCTGGAGCTCGGCGCCGATGATTACATGGTCAAGCCTTTCGGACCGCGCGAGCTTCTGGCCCGCGTTCGCGCGCTGCTGCGGCGCTCCCAGGCGAGCCCACCGCGTGACGCGAGCCGGCGTTTCGGTTTCGACCGGTTCGTGGTCGATGTCGATGCCCGCAGCATCGAGATCGTGGATGCGCAGGCCGCGCCGATCCAGCTGACCTCGGCGGAATTCGACCTGCTCGCCTGCTTCGTGCAGCGGCCACGGCGGGTGTTGAGCCGCGACCAGATCCTGGACTGGACGCGCGGCCGCTCCGCCGACCCGTTCGATCGCACCGTCGACATGCTGATCTCGCGGCTGCGGCGCAAGCTCGATGCCGCAAGCCCGGGAACGAACCTGATCACCACCGTCCGCAACGGCGGATACCTGTTCACGGCGACGGTGAGGCCGGTGGCGTGATGATGCGGCTGACGCTTGCGATGCGTATCGGCCTCATCGTCATCATCGGCCTGCTGGCGATCTGGATCGTCACCTTGGCGCGGTTCTACCGCGCCCGTACCGCCGAGCTCGAAGGCGCGACGCCGCCGCCGACGCGGCTGGCCGCGCTCGCCGAGCTGATCGAACGAACGCCCGGGACGGAGCGGGGCCGGGTCGTCGATGCCGTGTCCTCCGACCGCTTCGAGGTCCGGCTGGTCGGGGCCGACGCGGCGGTCCGGCCTCCTCGGACAGAGCCCGCGCCGGTCCGGTCCGGATTGCGCGACGCCTATGCCCGCGCGCTGGGTGCGCGCCCGCTGACCATCACCTCCGTGCCCGAGCCGGAGGGCCGGTGGTTGCCCCGGCTCGCGCGGGCGCCGCAGAATGCCCTGGAGTTTCGCATTGGCCTGAACGGCGGCGATGTTCTCGTCGTGGACTCGCGCTCGTCGCTGGTGCTGACCCAACAGGGGCTGCCGATCGGCTTCGGCGCAGGCCTGTTCGGAACGGTGGTCGCGCTGTTCGCGCTCCTGATCATGCAGCGTGAGACGCGGCCGCTGGTGCGCCTTGCGGCCGCCGTCGACCGGGTCGACCCCGGCGGGGCGGCGGTACCGTTGCCCGACGTCCGCCGCAATGCGCCAGAGGTTCGCGCCGTGGTCACGGCGTTCGGACGACTGCAGGACCGGCTCGCCGATCTGATGCAGGCGCGCATGGCGCTGGTCGGCGGCATTGCTCACGACGTTCGCACCTTTGCCACGCGGCTGCGGCTGCGTGCCGACCTGATTCCGGATGACGCCGAGCGGCAGCGCGCCGTGGTCGATATCTCCGACATGATCCGTCTGCTCGACGACGCGCTGCTCGCGAGCAGGGCGGGTGCCGGCGAGCTGCCGCAAGAGCTCGTTGCCTTCGACGAGCTGGTGCGCGCCGAGGTTGAGGATCGCCGCGCGCATCGGGCGCGGGTGCGCTTCGACAATGCAGGCGACGGGCGCGAGCTGCTGATGCTGGGCGATCGCATCGCGCTGCGCCGTATCGTCGCCAACATCATCGACAACGCGCTCAAATATGGCGAGGCGGCGCACGTCTCGCTGCAACGCCAGCCGGAGCACGCCGTGCTGACGGTCGATGACGAGGGGCCTGGGATTCCCCGCGACCAGCGCAAGGCCATGCTGGAGCCGTTCACGCGCCTGGACACGTCGCGCAATCGCGGCACCGGCGGAGCCGGGCTCGGGCTGGCGGTGGTGCGGACGCTGGTGGAGGCCCATCGCGGCAGCATCGAGATCACCGACGCGCCGCGCGGCGCCCGCATCGTCGTGCGGCTGCCGCTGTTTCTCGACGGACCCGGCGACGTGCATTCCGATCCGGCGTGATCGACGGCGGCGTGATCGGGGCGCTGTCTTTGAGTGGTGGCAATCCGTCGTTATTCTCGTAAAAGTTGAGGATGACGACGTAGCGGGCGGGAAGGATGCCATGGCCTCCGTCGTCGCCTCACGTGAGGTCGACGATGCGCCTTGCGCCGCTTGATGATCGCGTGGAGATTGTGATAGGTATTCGATGCATCCTCATTGCATCGCCACGCGGATTGAACTGGGCGCGGCGCCGATTTTGTAAACCCATAGTACCGAATGTCATTCAACCGCACGGGCCGCGCGGACCGCGGACCCGTGCGCCGATGGACGACGTCGTACCGGCTCGCCCGGGCACGAACGTCCGAGGTCAGGGCAGGATCATCGACATGGCAGCAAGAAAGACCCGCGTGGCGATATTGGGCGGCGGCATCGGCGCGTTGAGCGCAGCCTTTGCCTTGAGCGAGATCGATCCGCGCGGCGAGCGCTACGAGGTCACCCTGTATCAGCTCGGTTGGCGCCTCGGGGGCAAGACTGCCAGCGGACGCAACGCCAAGCAGGGCCAGCGCATCGAGGAGCACGGGCTGCATATCTGGGCCGGCTTCTACGAGAATGCCTTCACCATCCTGCGTGCAGCGCTGAAGGCACTCGATGCGCCGCCGAGCGATCCGATCAGGACGATCGATGATGCGTTCAAGCGGCAGAACGAGATCTTCTACGCCGAGGACATTGACGGCCAATGGTTGCCCTGGCCGTTCTGGTTCCAGCCGGATGTCGATGAATCGGTCTATCCTGGCCGGGACAGCCTGTGGGCACCCGCCGACAACATCGTGCCGCCGCTCTCGACCCTGCTGCTGCGGACCATCGCGAGCATCATCTTCAACCTGAACTACTACCTCGACGACTGGCCGGGCGACCAGAATGCCGAGCTGGCGAAGGTGATCGCCGCTATGCCCGCCGAGCGGCGGGCCCGGCTGGCGGCCGTTGCGCCTGATGGCAAGGGCCATCCGCTGCTGCTGCTGGCCCACCGCGTCGGCGAGAAGCTGCACAGTGACGTCGAAGCGATCCGCCGAGATGCCCAGGGCGACATGGCGGCGCTGCTCCATGCGTTCCGCGGCATCGTCAAGCAGCACCAGACGATCGACGGCCTCGAGGAAGGCCTGCGGCGGCTGTTGATCCTCACCAATCTCGGCATCTGCATGCTGCTCGGCATCATCGAGAACGACTGCCTGACGGACGGCCTGGAGGTTCTCGACCGGTACGAATTCCGCAGCTTTCTGGCGCAGCAGGATGAAGAGGCCGCCAACAATGCCATCGTGACCGCCCTCTATGAATACATCTTCGCCTTTCGTAACGGCTCCCGCGAGCCGTCGCAGCAGCAGGTGTCGGCCTGCTCGGCCGTTCAGGGACTGCTGCGGCTGTTCTTCACTTACAAGGGCGCGTTCTTCTATAAATCCGTCGTTGGCATGGGGGATACGATCTGCACGCCGATCTACCAGGTGCTGGCACGGCGCGGCGTGAACTTCAAGTTCTTTCACAAGGTCACGAGTCTCGAGCCGACCGAGGACGGCAGCAACATCGCGACCATCCACATCGACAAGCAAGTCGAGTTCGTCGATGGCAAATATGATCCCCTGGTCCTGGTGAAGGATTACTGGTGCTGGCCGTCCGAGCCCAAATGGAAGGAGATCGAGAACGGCGAGTACTACGCGCTGAAAGGCTACAAGTTCGAGAACGCTTATGGTCCTCCCAACCCGCCACAGCCGCCCCCGGCGGCGCGGCTCAGCCTGCAGCTCGGCGAGGATTTCGACAAGGTGGTCCTCGGCATCTCGGTCGGCGCGCTCAATGAGATCTGCCAGTCTCTGGTGCAGCAGAAACCGGCCTGGGCCGACATGGTCGACAATCTCCCAACCGTGCGCACCATGGCGCTGCAGCTCTGGCTCGACTGCGCGGTCGCAGATCTCGGCGGTCCCTACGTGGCGCCTGGGCCGTCGCTCGAGACGATGGGGCCGATCGTCACCACCTGCAAGCCGCCGCTCGACACCTATTCCGACATGTCGCAATTGCTGCCGGCCGAGGACTGGCCGGCGCCGGGGCCGCGCTCGGTCGCCTATTATTGCGCCATCATGAGCGACGAGAGCGCGCCGAACAATGAAGAGCTGGCTGCTGATTATGTGAAGGGCGCATCCAACGACTGGATGACCTCGTGGCTCGATACGCTGTGGACCAACATCGGCAGCGGCAGCACGTTCCGCTGGGATCTCCTGCATGCGCCGAGCGACATCAGCGGATCGGCGCGGCTCGACTTTCAGTTCTGGCGCGCCAACATCAATCCGAGCGAGCGCTACGTGCTGAGCCTGCCGGGCACGCTGCGGCATCGGATGGAGCCCGGCAAGTCCGGCTACGACAATCTCTTCCTCGCCGGCGACTGGACCCGCGTGCCCGAGATCAACGCCGGGTGCGTGGAGGTCGCGGCGATGTCTGGCCTTGCCGCCGCCTCGGCGCTGTCGGGCGTCTACATTCCGATCGTCTCGACCAGTCCCGAACCCTACATCACCAACGCCTACGTCAACTACGCCGGATGGATCACGCTTCCGCCGGCTCCCTACCTCTGCAACGACTCGACCTTCTACGGCTTCGCCGTGCCGGCCGACCTCGGCGCCTGCCAGCGATTTCTCGACCGCTCCTTCAACCGCGTCGCCGGCCGCGACCAGTTCCGCGTGATGCTGGACATGGCCTTCGTCAACGTCATCCAGGTGCGCAAGAGCCAGGCCGCCACGCCGCCCTTCGCGGAGCAGGGCACGATGTCCGAGACCGATATCGGGCTGTGGCTCCTGGTCGGCAGCTATGAGCGCGGCGCTTTGCTGCCGAAATCGATCGGTTTCGTGCCGGCCTATCTGTTCGTCGACAATGCCTGGTCGGTGGTTGCGGGGCAGGAGCTCTGGGGCTTTCCCAAATATCACGCGACCATCGCCCAGCCCGCCAGCGCACCATCGAACGATCCGTTCGACGTCTCGGGGCTGGCGATTGCCAGCTACGGGCCGGAGGCCCACGCCTCCCAGCAGCGCATCATCCGAATCGAAGGCACGGCGGGATCGCTCCCGACGGCAGCGGCCTCTCCGGCGGATGCGTTCCAGCAGCTCTGTGCCGGGGCCGACCAAGAGCGAATGAAGCAGCTCACGAGCGGGCCGGGCATGGCGTCGTTCCTGGGCGGCGTCTGGGGCCTGCCGATCCCCGTGTTCTATCTCAAGCAGGCGCGGTCGGCGGACAGCCTCACCGCGGCGAGCTACAAGACGCTGTTGAACGGCGCGCTCGACCTGACGGGGCTGCGCAGCTGGCAATTGCAGTCGGGCAACTGGTCGATCGAGATGAGCGCTCTCGACAGCCTGCCGTTCATTCGCGACCTCGGGCTCGGCACGCCCGTCGACGGCAAGCTCGTGCTGACCGCGACCACGCGCATCTGGGCCGAGATCGATTTCACCGTCGCCATGGCCAGCCCCATGGCCTGAGCAGCTCGTCACGCCGATTGTCGCCTCGGCGCGTCATCGTCGATGGCGGCGAGCCGCGCCGCTGCCCGGCGCAGGAACGCCGACGCGCCTTGCGCCTCGGCGACCGTGACGGCCTCGCGTAGCGCGGCCGTCACCTGCCCCGGTGCGGTGTCGGGCAGGGCGGCCAGGATCTCGGCGCGCCGCCGATGCAGCGGCGACAGGAAATAGCCGTCGCCATAGCGCCGCGCGGCGTCGATCGCCGCGTCGATCGTCTGCATCGCCTCGGCCGTCTTGCCGACGATCAGTTGCAGGCCGGCGACCTCGCCGAGATAGAAGCAGGAGAAATGCATCATGCCGAGCGTCTGGAACGCCGGCAGTGCCTCGCACGCAGCCGCGAGCGCCTCGTCTGGATTCTTGCCGAGATGGCCGCGGGCGTGCGCCTCCAGGCTGCCCGCCACCAGCTGATAGAGCGGATAGCCATGGTCGCGGCAGATGCTCAGGGCCTCCTCGGTCGCGAGGAGGACATCCTCATAGTCGCCGCGTGCGAGCTGATAGAAGGCGAGCCACGACAGCGCCCAGGCGAGGTCGAACGGGCGTCCGAGCCGGCGCGCATGCGCGATGAGATCGCTGGCGATCGCGGCCGCGCCGGCATCGTCTCCCATCGCATGCAGCACCTGCAGCAGCGAGGCCTGGCCGGCGACCAGCGGATCCTGCGAGGACAGTTGCGGCAGCCGCGCGCCGTCCGACACCTGATAGAGCTGCACCGCGGCGGCCAGCAGCCGGCGCGCGGCGGGGAGGTCGCCTCTGGCGAAGAGAATGTAGCCCAAGGCAATGCCGCTCTCGATCCGGTGCTCGGGGAGGCCGGTCTGTTCGCCGATCCCCAGGCACAGATGCGCCATCTCCTCGGCACCGTCGAGATCGCCCGCGATGATCAGGAAACTGCAGATGCCGCGCAGCACGGCGAACAGGCCGGCGGTGTTGCCGAGCGCGTCGCAGATCGCCCTTGCCTCGGAAAGCGCCTTGCCGACCTCGGGCACGGTGTAGCCGCGCGAGGCGGCGAGGCTGACGGCAAGCCCGATCAGGAGCTCGAGCTCCAGTCCGGCGCGCTCGCCCTCGGCGGATTGATGACGCAGCAGGTCGAGCGCCGTTTGCAGATGTCGTGCCGCTTCGACATGCGCGGCGCGCGAGGCGGCACGCCGACCCGCGGCCGCCCATAATGGGATGGCCTCGGCGATCGCGCCACTCTCGGTGAAATGGTAGGCCAGCAACTCCGGCTCGGTGTCCCGCGTCTCGGGAAAGCGATCGCGCAGCACGGCCGCGATCCGGCCGTGCAATGTCTGGCGTTCGCGCCGGAGCAGGGACTCGTAGGCGGCGTCGCGGATCAGCGCGTGCTTGAACGTGTAGAGGCTGTCGGGCGGCGCGCCGCTGCTCTCCACGAGGCCGGACTTGACGAGCTGATCCAGGCTCTCGCCGAGCCTGGCTTCGGGCTCCGCCACGATGGCCGACAACAGATCGTAGCTGAAGCGGCGGCCGATGGCGGCGCCGAGATTGGCGATCCGTCGCGCCGGTCCCAATCGGTCGAGCCGCGCCACAAGGGAATCCTGCACCGAGGCGGGGATGGCCACGCTCGCATGACCGTCCCAAGCCGGCGCCGCCGAGGCTTCGATGACGTACTTCGCGAGCTCTTCCAGGAACAGCGGGATGCCCTCGCCGCGGCTCACGATCTGGTGCAGCGTCGTCGCGGGCAGCGCGGCCGAAGCGGCCACATGGGCGCAGATCCGCTCGGCGTCGCCGTGACTCAATCGTCCGAGCTGGAGCCGCGTGACCTGCGGGCTCGCGGCCCAGGGCGGCTCATATTCGAGCCGCGCCGTGACCACGATCAGCCAGCGGCGTTGTCCGGCGCGCCGGATCGCCCGATCGAGCAGCTCCAGCGTGGTCGTGTCGCTCCAATGCGCGTCTTCCAGCACCAGCAGCGCGGGCCCGGTCGGCACCATCAGGTCGATCAGCCGGAGCAGCGTCTCCCGCGTGACCTCCGAGCGCTTCTCGACGGTCATCGTCTGCAGGGGACCGTCCGGCTCGGGAGCGACGCCCAGGACATCGGCGAGCACGGCGCGCGCCGTGGCGTCGCCGACGCCGTGCTCGTTCATGAAGCGATCGAGCTTGTCGCGACGCGTCGCAGCGCCGTCGGAGCGGTCGAAGCCGGCGATGAGCGCGAGCTGTTCCGAGATCGGATACAGCACGCTGTCACAGCGGGTGGGGCTGCAGTACCAGATCATCTGCAGTTGGGAGACGTCGGCCACGCGCCGGCGCAGCTCCTCGACCAGCCGCGACTTGCCGATGCCCGGCTCGCCATGGAGCAGCACCACCTGTCCGCTGCCGAACCGCGCCGCCGCCCAGCAATCGAACAGACGCGCCAGCTCCTGGTCGCGTCCGACCAGAGGGGAGCTTTCGCCGCGAATGCGGGCGTGGAAACGGCTCGCGACGGCGGCTTCCTCCAGCACCTCGAACGCCTCGACCGGTGCGGCGAATCCCTTCAGCGCGAACGTGCCGAGATCGCGGAAGTCGAACATGCCGCGCGCGATGCGCTCGGTCGTCCGGGCCACGACGATGCTGTCGGGGGCGGCGATCGATTGCAGCCGCGCCGCGAGATTCGGCGTCTCGCCGACGATGTCGACCGGGCGGCCGTCGGCGCGGGGCAGCAGGTCGCTGACCACGACGAGGCCGGTTGCGATGCCGATGCGCAGACGCAGCGCCTGTCCGTGCGGCGCCTCGAGCCGGCCGACGGCGTCGCGCAGGGCGATGGCGGCGCGGATCGCGGTGGCCGCATCATCTTCCCCGGCACGCGGATAGCCGAAATACGCGAGCACGCCGTCGCCGGCATATTGCGTGATGGCGCCGCCATGGCGGCCGATGACGTTTTCGCAGGTCGTCAGGAAGGCGTCGATGACGCTGGTCATATCCTCCGGATCGAGCCTGACGGTGAGCGAGACGGAGCCGACGAGATCGCAGATCAGCGCCGTGACCTGCCGCCGCTCGGCGCGATGCATGCCGAGCAGGCGCGAGTTCGTCGTCGTATCGGATGACGGCTGCCGCAATACCCCGCCACACCCGCCGCATACGTCCGAGCCCGGTGGATTGGGGCGACCACAGGTTTCACAATCCATCTGCGTTCGGGCTCCCGGACACGGCTACGGAATGCGAATGAGCGCGAAGCGCGGAGCTGGCGATGCGGGCGCGGTCACGGCGTCCGTATCGACCGACGTCGCGCGCCGAGCGCGATGCATCGGTTTGCGGTACTGGCATTTTGAGCGCGACCAGGACCGGCTGATCATGTCCA
Source organism: Bradyrhizobium sp. SZCCHNR2028 (assembly GCF_032380995.1). NCBI lineage: Bacteria > Pseudomonadati > Pseudomonadota > Alphaproteobacteria > Hyphomicrobiales > Nitrobacteraceae > Bradyrhizobium > Bradyrhizobium sp. SZCCHNR2028. Next base: position 48,203 of record NZ_JAUHJF010000007.1, read on the forward strand.
ACTCATAGCGCATTCGTGGCAAGGTAGCAACGGTGCCGCAATACTCGCGATCGCTCCGGGGAGCGGGAACGATGTCGGACGGCTCCCTCGGGAGTCCTCGATGCTGGCGGGACCGTTCAAGGCTGCGACGATTTGCCTTCGATGTGGGCACAACAGGTCGCCTCTCCTGCGGAGAGAGTCGCGCATGATCTCGCGATCCCGCGGCGGATGCCCCGTCCGGGTGATGCATCGTGAGGCCCCCGGGAAAGCGTGAGGGCGCAGGGAAGGCCGGACCTCGACTGAGGCCCGTGGCCCGCCTGCGAAAAAAATGCAGGCGGCAGGTACCACAGGTCAGCCGGAAATCCGGCCCTCCCTGCGCGATGGTTGAACGGCTGCTTCGCTTTCTCCCTGGTGCGCCGGGCTTTCTGGCCACCATCCCCACGCGAAGCAAAGCCTCGACGTGAGTTGATATCAGCATCGGGATATCAGGACCGAGCGACTTGACCGTGCGTGGCGGATTGTTCGTCGGCGCGAGCAACCCGCGCTGCAATCCACCACGCCCACCGCTCCCCGCCTCGCATGTCGTGACGACCGCGATACGCCCCTCAGCTCGAGACGGGATGGGGGGATAGAACCATGATTTCCGGAAAAACGAAAGTAGAATATTTTCGGCGCGGGGACTGGACAGGCCAAATCAGCTTGATCGCGCAGCGGAAATGCGTTTCTCGGCGCATTGAGCATCCAGCGGTTGCGCCGCCCGTCCGAGCCTGAGATTTGCTGGTCCGACGCTGACGCGTCGTCCTGAAATGACGAAGAGGGTGACCGAGGCGCCTGGCTGCGCCGCTCTGTCACGGCCAGTCGGCGAAGTTGAGGATGGCCCGTGACTGGCCTTTGGTCCGCTGCGACGAAACACCTTTGCGCCACGCGCCCGGTGATTGACCGGTGTGCCTGACGAAGAAGCGGTTGAAATAGGCGCTGTCCTTGAAGCCGAGCGCGAAGGCGATCTGCTTGATCGTCGCGGTGGTGGTTTCGAGCCGGGTCGCCGCCTCCTGAATGACGCGTTGCTGAATCAGCGCGCTCGGTGACCGCTGCAGCATGCGGGTACACAGCGCGTGCAGGCGATCCGGCGTCACGCCGAGCAGCGCAGCGTAGTCGGCGACCCGCAGTTGCTGATGAAAGCGTTCCTCGACGAGCCGGCGAAAGCGGCTCAGGATCTCGGCGCTGGAGCCTTGCGCCTCGCCGGCGCTCTCGTCGGCAAAGAGCCGCCAGAAGCGCAGCACGCACAGGGTCAGCTCCGACGAGATGATCGAGGCCGCGCCGCGCCGTGAGGGATTTTCGATCTCGGCTGCGATCGCCGCCATCGAGCGCGCGATGACCGCGGCGAACTCGGTCGTGACGGAGAAGGCCAGGACGGCCTCCGTGCCTGCGAGGTCGAGATAGGCGGGCTCGGCCGAGGAGGGCAGGTGGCGGTGCCAGAGCCCGGAGCGCAGCCGCAGGAGATGGCCGGCGGAACCGGCCGCGACGTCGAGATGCTCGGCCCCTCCCGCCGGCACCCAGACCAGCGCCGCACCGGCCCAGATCTGGATGTCGTCTTCGGCGAAGCGTACCGAGGCCGTTCCGGCGGTCAGGCAGAGCAGGTGGACGAACGGCCGCGCGGCATCCGAGCGCAGGGCCCAGCGCCGTGCCTCGAAATGCGAGGGAATGACTTCGGCCCCGAGCGCTGCCGGGGTGCCACGGGCCGTCGGCGGCAGCGTCCGAGGCGCGGCATTACGCGCAGTCGCCGCCCCAGAAAAGTGCACTCTTTTACCGGAACTGTCCATTGCGCCACCCAAGCCTGCGGTGTTTCCCTCGTCAAGTCCCGACGACCGCAAACAAAAAACCGCGGACGACGCCGGGGCAGAGGAACGTCACCGATTCACCCGCGCGGTCCGCGCGCGTGAACATGGGAGGAGGACAGACAGATGACTTCGACCAACCGTCGTCAGGTGTTGCGGATCGCGGGGGCGGCGATCGCAGCCGGCTTTGCCGTATCGGCCGCCCAGGCACAGTCGCAGGACAAGATCCGCATCGGCTATGCGATCTCGAAGACCGGCCCCTATGCCGGCGGCGCCGGCATCACCACGCTGCCCAACTATCAGCTCTGGGTGAAGGACGTGAACGCGGCCGGCGGCATCAAGCTCGGCGACAAGCGCCTGCCGGTCGAGATCGTCGAATATGACGACCGCAGCTCGTCGGAAGAAGCGGTGAAGGCGATCGAACGCCTCGCCAATCAGGACAAGGTCGACTTCATCCTGTCGCCCTGGGGCACCGGTCTCAACCTCGCGGTCGGTCCGACTCTCAACCGGCTCGGCTATCCGCATCTCGCGGTGACGTCGGTGACCGACAAGGCGCCGGAGCTCGCCAAGCGCTGGGCCAATGCCACCTTCTGGCTCGGCACCTCGGCGCAGATTTCCAATGCGCTCGCCGAGCTGCTCGGCAAGCTCAAGAGCGAGGACAAGATCGGCGGCACCGTCGCGATGGTCAGCGTCGCCGACCAGTTCGGTATCGAGCTCGCTGCGGCGGGGCGCGAGGCCTTCAAGAAGGCCGGGCTGACGGTGGCCTATGACAAGACCTATCCGATGGGGTCGCAGGATCTGCAGCCGCTGCTCAAGGATGCGATCGCGACAAACGCGGACGCCTTCATCGCCTTCAGCTATCCGCCGGATACGATCGGGCTGACCGAGCAGGCGCAGCTGCTCAAGTACAATCCGAAGATCTTCTACGTCGGCGTCGGCACAGCGTTTCCCCTGTTCAAGGCCAAGTTCGGCGCGGGCAGCGACGGCGTCATGGGCATCGGCGGCTGGAACGCCGACGCCGTACCGCTGAAGGACTATCTCGCCCGTCACAAGGCGGCGACCGGGCAGGAGCCGGACCGCTGGGCGAGCCCGATTACCTATGCGAGCCTGCAGGTTCTGCAGCAGGCCGTGGAGAAGGTCGGCAAGGTCGATCGCGCCGCTGTCGCCAAGGAGATCCGCGAAGGGACCTTCGACACCATCATCGGCAAGGTGAAGCTGAAGGACGGCCTGCTGCAGGAGGTCTGGAGCGTCGGTCAGTGGCAGAACGGCGAGTTCTATGCGCTGGCGCCGGCCTCGCTGCCTGGTGCACGCGCGGCGGTCGTGCCGAAGCCTGAATGGAAATAGCCGAAACGATGTCGTGAGCTCGAGGGCGCGCGCGATCCGGCGCGCGTCCGCGGGCCTCGCGCAAGAGGCGCCCGTCACATGCTGATGTTCGACATCCTGCTGCCCGGCCTCGTGCTGGGGGGCATGTATGCACTGATCGCGCTCGGGCTCACGCTGCAATATGGCGTGGCGCGCATCATGAACCTGTCCTATGGCGAGTCGCTGGTGGCGGCCGCCTTCGGTACGCTGTCGCTCTATTCTGGCCTGCAACTGAGCCCGCTGTTGGCGCTGCTGCTCGCGATGCCCGCCGCGGGACTGCTGAACTGGCTGCTCTACAGGCTGTTGCTGCAGCGCCTGATCCGCCGCGGCAAGGACGCCGGCGCGCAAGAGGTTGACAGCATCCTCGTCACCTTCGGCGTGCTGTTCGTGATCCAGGGCGTCATGCTGGTGGCCTTCGGCGGGCAGTATTACAGCTATAGCTATCTCTCCATTCCCGTGACGGTGCTCGGCTCGACGCTCGCGGTGAACCGGCTGGTCGCGCTCGGCTTCGCCGCGCTGATCGGCACCGGCGTCTATCTCGCGCTGACGCGGACAAGGATCGGCACAGCCGTGCGTGCCGTCGCGGTCGATGCCAATGCCGCGCGGCTGGTCGGCATCGATGTCGCTTGGCTCGCAGGCTTGGCGTTTGCGTTCGGCGGTGGACTGGTTGCGGCCGGCGGCGTGCTGGTCAGCATGTTCCTCACCTTCAATGCCTCGATGGGCGTCGTGTTCACGATGAAGGCGCTGGTGGTGGTGATCATGGGCGGCGTCGGCAACGTCATGGGCGCGCTGGCCGCAGGGCTACTGCTCGGCGTCGTCGAGACCGCGGTGGCGCGGCTGGTCGATCCCGGGCTGACCTTGGCGGCGACGTTTGCGATGTTTCTCGCCGTGCTGCTGATCCGGCCGACCGGGCTGTTCGGAAAGGCGGCGTCGTGATCAGCCCCGGCAAGATTCTCGCCTGGTGCATCGGGCTCGTCGGCGTTGCCGCGGCAGTTGCGCTGCCGCTCTACGCCAACGGCTACTATCTCGCGCTCGGCATCAGCATTCTCTATTTCACCGTGCTGGCAACCGCCTGGGCAATGTTCTCCGGACCGACCCGCTACGTCTCGCTGGCGACGGCTGCGTTCTTCGGCATCGGCGCCTATACGGCGGCGGTGACGGGCGAGACGCTGAGCTGGCCGCTGCAACTGATGACCGCTGGGGGTGTCGGCGCTGTCGTCGCGGCCATCACCGGCCTGTCGACGCTGCGGCTGTCCGGCATCTACTTCATCATCTTCTCGTTCGGCCTCGCCGAGCTGATCCGCCAGCTCGTGATCTGGTACGAGGTCAACATCCACAAATCCGTTGGCCGCTATCTGTTCAGCGACATCACCCAGGAGATGCTGTACTGGCAGCTCTGCGCGCTGACGGCGCTGGTCTTCCTCGCCGGCTTTCTGCTGACGCGCTCGCGCTATGGCCTCGCGCTGCGCGCGATCGGCGCCGACGAGACCGCCGCGCGCCATTCCGGCATCGATGCGACCGCGGTGAAGCTCGGAGTCTTCATCCTCAGCGCGGTGTTCATGTCGGTGACCGGCGCAATCATGGCACCGCGCTGGACCTATATCGATCCGGCGATCGCGTTCAACCCGATGATCTCGTTCCAGGTCGTGATCATGGCGCTGCTCGGCGGCGCAGGATCGCTGATCGGCCCGGTGCTCGGCGTCATCCCGCTGGTGCTGCTGTTCGAGGTGCTGACCGCGGCGCTGCCCAATCATTTCAGCATCGTGCTCGGCCTCATCTTCATCGGCATCGTGATGGCGCTGCCGCGCGGTGTGATCGGCCTCGTCGACAGCACCTGGCGGCGGGAGCGCCGGGTCGTGCCCGCGAAGCCCGAGCAGGACGGTCGGCCGCTGCTCGTTGCGGAGGCCGTCGGCAAATCCTTCGGCGGCCTGCGCGCCGTCGACAGCGTGGGCCTTGACGTCCGCGCGGGCGAGATCCTCGGCGTGATCGGTCCCAACGGCTCCGGCAAGACGACGCTGCTCAACATGCTCTCGGGCGCGCTCGTGCCCTCGGCCGGCACGATTCGCTTCGGTGGCATCGTCATCAGCGGTCTTGCGGCACACCGGATTGCGCGGCTTGGCGTCGCCCGCACCTTCCAGTTGGTGCGGGTGATGCCGGACCTGACGGTCGCCGAGAATGTCGCGGCGGCGGCGTTGTTCCGCACGCGCCAGACCGGTGCGGCCGCAGAATCGATCCATGAGCTGCTCGCCCTGGTCGGCCTCGATGGCATGGCGGAGATGCCGGCGGGCGACCTCACTTACATCGACCAGAAGCGGCTGGAGTTGGCCCGCGCGCTGGCGCTGCATCCGCGTCTTGTGCTGCTCGACGAATGGCTGGCTGGGCTCAATCCGACCGAGCTGGAGACCGGCATCGAGCTGATCGCCTCGCTGCGCGACCGCGGCATCACCATCGTGATGGTCGAGCATGTGATGGATGCGATCCGCGCGCTGTGCGACCGCTGCGTGGTTATGAGCGCGGGCGTCGTGATCGCGCGCGGCACGCCGGACGAGGTGCTCGCCGATCCCGCGGTGATCACAGCCTATCTCGGAGAGCCCGATGCTTGAGATCAAGCGGCTGTCGCACGCCTATGGCAAGCACCAGGCGCTCACCGATGTCGCGCTCGAGGTCGCGCGCGGCGAGATCGTCGCCATCCTCGGCGCCAATGGCGCCGGCAAGTCGACGCTGCTGAAGGCGATCGCGGGACTGATCCAGCCGTCGCCCGGAGCCGTGATCCGGCTCGGCGGGACGGACATCGGCTCGCTCGCGCCGCATCTGATCGTCGAGCGCGGCATCGCGCTGGTCCCGGAAGGCCGCGGCGTGTTCGGCGATCTCACCGTCGCCGAGAACCTCCAGCTCGGCGCTTATCCTTCGCGCGCCCGCGACGGCGAGGCCGCGCGGCTCGCGCACGTGCTCGCGTTGTTTCCGCGCCTCACCGAGCGCATGGGGCAGGCGGTGCGCACCATGAGTGGCGGCGAGCAGCAGATGGTCGCGATCGGCCGCGCACTGATGTCGCGGCCCGATTTGCTGCTGCTCGACGAGCCGTCGCTCGGCCTGTCGCCGCTCTTGAGCCGCGAGGTGTTCCGCGCGCTGAGGACGATCCGCGGCGATGGCGTCGGCATCCTGATGGTCGAGCAGAACGCGCGCGCCAGCCTCGACATCGCCGACCGCGTCTACCTGATCGAGCAGGGGCGCAACGCCGGCCGGGGGCCGGCGTCCGAGATGAAGAACAATCCCGACATCCAGCGCGCCTATCTCGGCCAGTCGCGCGCGCCGGCTTCCGCAACCGTAACAACCCGATCGACCTAGGAGCGCCCCATGAACGCGATCAATCTCCTGATTGGCGGCAAGGACCAGTCCGCCACCAACCAGCGCACCTTCCAGCGGCTCAATCCGATCAGCGGCGAGATCGCAACCATCGTTGCGGCGGCGTCGATCGATGACGCGCTGCGCGCCGCCGATGCCGCCGCGGCGGCATTTCCGGCGTGGTCCCGGCTCGGCCCGGGCGAGCGCCGCAAGCGGCTCAATGCGGCTGCGGATGCGCTGGCGCGCAACGCCCCGGAGTTCATCGCGCTGATGATGGCCGAGACCGGCGCCACGGCGGGCTGGGCCGGCTTCAACGTGCATCTCGCCGAGGGCATGCTGCGCGAGGCCGCGGCGATGACGACGCAGATCGCGGGCGAGGTGATCCCGACCGACGTGCCCGACAACATTGCGCTGGCGCATCGCCAGCCGGTCGGCGTCGTGCTCGGCATCGCCCCGTGGAATGCGCCGGTCATCCTCGGTGTCCGCTCGGTGGCGATGCCGCTCGCCTGCGGCAACACCGTGGTGCTGAAGGCCTCGGAGATGAGCCCGGGCGTGCACCGGCTGATCGGCGCGTGTCTGGCCGAAGGCGGTCTCGGCGACGGCGTCGTCAACGTCGTCACCAATGCGCCCGAGGATGCGCAGGCGGTGGTCGAGGCGCTGATCGCCCATCCCGCGATCCGGCGCGTCAACTTCACCGGCTCGACCCGCGTCGGCCGTCTCATCGCCATCGCCTGTGCCAGGCATCTGAAGCGCGCGCTGCTCGAGCTCGGCGGCAAGGCGCCGCTGGTCATTCTCGACGATGCCGATCTCGACGCCGCGGTGAATGCCGCCGCGTTCGGCGCCTTCATGAACCAGGGCCAGATCTGCATGTCGACCGAGCGCATCGTGGTCGACGACAAGGTGGCGGATGAATTCGTCGCAAAGTTCGCCGCCAAGGCCAACAGCCTGCCTTACGGCGATCCGCGCAAGGGCGATGTGGTGCTGGGCTCGCTGGTCAGCGCCGCCGCCTGCGACCGTGTCGGCGGCCTGATCGAGGACGCGGTGGCCAAGGGCGCCGTGTTGGCCGCCGGCGGCCGCGGCAGCGGCACGATCATGCCCGCGACCATCGTCGATCACGTCACGCCGGCGATGCGCATCTATGGCGAGGAGAGCTTTGGCCCGGTGGTGACGATCGTGCGCGTCAGCGGCGTCGACGAGGCCGTGCGCGTCGCCAACGACACCGAATATGGTCTGTCGTCGGCGGTGTTCGGCCGCGACATCGCCCGCGCGATCGGCGTCGCCAAGCGCATCGAGTCCGGCATCTGCCACGTCAACGCGCCGACGGTGCATGACGAGCCGCAGATGCCGTTCGGCGGCGTCAAGGCCTCCGGCTATGGCCGCTTCGGCGGCAAGGCCGCGATCGACGAGTTCACCGAGCTGCGCTGGATCACGGTGCAGACCGGCGAACGGCACTATCCATTCTGAGACGGCGTTTGCGGCCCGGCCCTGGCGCATCGTCGGATGCAGCCAGAGCCGGTTGCGTTCCGCGCGGCCATGCGCGGCAGCTTTTCGATATGTGTCGATGGTGCGAGGCGCGATCGAAATTCACGTTGTAGCTCCGCTGGTTGCGGCAGACAGGCGCGCTACTTTAAAGAAATTCCAACGGTTTTAGATCGATTCAGTTTGCTGCGGCCCTTCTCTTGCCGGACGTTCGGATCATCACGTGCAACGTCGATGAAGAAGGGTGGGTTCGAGCGCATGCGGCTGTGGGTTCAGGTTCACACGTGGACGTCGCTGATCAGCATGATCTTTCTGCTGATGCTGTGCCTGACCGGGCTTCCGCTGATCTTCCATGACGAGATCGATCATCTCTTCGAGGACGAGATCGCCGCGCCGGCGATGCCGGCCGACACGCCGCTGCTGCCGCTCGACCGCCTGATCGCGGCGGCCAAGCAGCAATTGCCGGAGCAGCATGCGCTGTTCGTGAGCCTGAAGCAGGCGGAGCCGCTGATCGTGGTCGCGATGTCGCCGACCGCCATTCCGGTGCCCGGGCAGTTTCATCGCCTCACCGTGGATGCGCGGACCGGCGTCGTTCTCGGCGAGGAGGCGCCGCATCAGGACGTCATGGACGTGATCCTGCGCATCCACCGCGACATGTTCACCGGCCTGCCGGGCGAGCTCTTTCTCGGACTGATGGGACTGGTGTTCGCGGCCTCCATCGTCTCGGGCGTCGTCGTCTACTGGCCGTTCATGCGGCGACTGCAGTTCGGCACCGTGCGGGATCGCTCGGCTCGGCTGAAATGGCTCGACCTGCACAATCTGCTCGGCATCGTCACGGTGAGCTGGGCGCTCGCGGTCGGCTTGACCGGCACCATCAACACGCTTGCCGTGCCGCTGTTCGATCTCTGGCGCGCGAAGACCATGCCGGCGCTGCTCGCGCCCTATCGGGGCAAGCCGCTGGCGGAAGCAAAATCGATCGAGGCCGCCGTTGGCGCCGTCCGCACCGCGTTTCCGGACCGGCTGGTGACGTCCATCACACTGCCGACGACGACGCGGTTCGGCAGCCCGCAGCATCTGATGATCTGGACCAAGGGCCGCACGCCGTTCACTGCGCGCATGTTCAAGCCGGTCCTGGTCGATGCCCAGGACAGCAGCAAGATGGTCGCGCCCGAGCTCGCCTGGTATCTCACCGCGCTGCAGGTGTCGCGGCCGCTGCACTTCGGTGATTACGGCGGACTGCCGCTGAAGATCATCTGGGCCGTTCTCGATGTCATCACGATCATCGTGCTGTGCAGCGGACTCTATCTGTGGGCCGCCAAGCGCTGGGGCTTCCGCAGGAAGGTGTCCGGCGTCGTTAGGTCGGCAGCGCCTGCGGTGGTGTCGCCATGAGCTCCTCGGCCGCATCGGCGACGCCATCTGCCCGCGTCGCGCAACTCTCGACCTGGCAGGTGTTTCGTGCGCCGCTGCTGATCGGCCTGGTCGCCGCAGCCGGGCTCGCCTTCGGACTGTTCGGCGACGGGCTCTGGGACGGCCTGTGCTGGCTCGGACTGTCGATTCCGATTCTGCTGTCGCTCGCATACGGCACGAAACTAAGCCGCGGCGCGAAGGCCGGAGCGCAAGGCGCTCGGGCCCGGACGCAGGATCTGCCGCTCTGAGCGCTGACGTCCGCCGTCGGTCGGCGGAACATACCCCGCATCATTGACCTCGATCCGCGCTGCTGGACGATGCGCCAGGCGCGATGACCCTGATGCGCTCGGCCGGCCAACGATCCCACGCATCTCTTCTCTCACGCGTCCTCTCGCGCGCGGCGCCTCATTGCGATGGCAGCGCGCTGCGTCGGCGGCGCGTGATCGGTCTCGTGCAGCGAGCGCCGACGCGAGCGGCGTCGCTCCGCCCTGGAAACAAACAGATACAATGGTCCCGGTGCTTTCTTCGATCTGCGCGCGGCGCGGCGGAGATGTGGCGCATTTGAAAGAAAAGATTGATTCAAAAGTGGCAATGTGATTAGTTATCATCGTATGATTGATCGAAATTATTTCGATGAGTTCGAGACGATCGGTGTCGTGAGTTGTATCAGCCGACGCGATCGCATCGCTCTTCCCCGCGACATGCGCTTCTTTTGAAGGCTTCAAAGAAGCGGAGGGAAAAGAATCTCGTAGTAGCGACAATCTGTTGAGCCGATCGATTCGGCGAAGATGTCGCTCGTTAGACGAGTTCTACGTCGCGCGGCGCCATCCTCAAATACCTGTGTGTTAGGACCACCGACGAGCCGAGTTGGAACTTGGAATGATCGGGGTGTCAGGATGGTCTGTCGCATTTGGGATAAAGACGTTGGATTGACGATGTCGTTGGGACTTGTGAGCTCATTGGCGCTCACGCTGAATGTCGGAGGCGTTCAATCGGCCTTCGCGCAGACCAAGCTCCCCGATGTGACCGTCGACGCGCCGAAGCCGAAAGTCCGGCAGACCGCTTCGAGACCGCAGACGACCGCGACGCGGACCGCTCAGCAGCGCCGCGTCGCTCCGCGCAACCTGCCGCCGACCGCCCCGGTGGCCTATGTGACGCCGTCGACGGGTACGATCGGCGCGCCGCCGTCGCCCTATGCCGGCGGCCAGGTCGCGAGCGGCGGCGGCCTTGGGCTGCTGGGCAACCGCGGGGTGATGAACACGCCGTTCAATCAGACGAGCTTCACATCGCAACTGATCCAGAACCAGCAGGCGCGCACGATCCGCGACGTGCTGATCAATGATCCCTCGGTGCGCACGATCCAAGCCGCCGGCGGCGGCGCCGACAGCCTGTTCATCCGCGGCTTCTACTACGACAGCGGTGACTACGCCCTGAACGGGCTGGCCGGAATCGCGCCATATTATTCGACGGGCGCCAATTTCATCGAACGGGTCGAATTGCTGAAGGGGCCCGCGGCTCTGCTCAACGGCATGACGGTCGGCGGCACTGGCGCCTCAAGCGGCGGCGCGGTCGGCGGTAGCGTCAATCTCGTCACCAAGCACGCGCTCGACACCGACATCACGCAGCTAACGGCGACCTATGCGTCCAAGACGCAATTCGGCGAGCAGATCGACGTCGGCCGTCGCTATGGCGAGCACAAGGAGTGGGGCGTCCGGCTGAACAGCAAGTATTCGAACGGCGATACCCCCTGGAACCGGCAGACCGACGAGTTCGGCAATGCCCACCTCGCCGTCGACTATCATGGCGAGAATGTCCGAATCGATGCCGATGTCGGCTATCAGGCGGACAAGCTGAATCCGCCGCTGCGATTCTTCGGCGTGGGCGCTGGGGTCACCAGCATTCCCTCGCCGCCGTCGTCCGGCACCAATTTCCAGGTGCCGTGGGCGTATTATGCGCCAACCGACTTCTTCTCGACGGTGAAAGGCGAGGTCGATCTCAACGATCGCATCACCGCCTATGCCGGATTCGGCTATCACGACAGCAACATCAACTACCGCTATCCATCGCCGGTGCTCTCGAGCAATGCTGGCCTGTTGTCCGGGACTCCGGGAACGGGAAGCGAGACGTACAAGACGTACGCCGGGGAGGCTGGCCTGCGCATGACGGCCGATACCGGCCCGATCAACCATGCCGTCAATGTCGGCTATTCCATCACCGACCGCACCTATACCCAGCAGGTGGTCTCCGGCAAGATGCCCAACTGGAGCCTTTACAGCGAGCCGACCAACATCGCGTTGCCAAGCTTTGCGACGCTCCAGGCCAATCAGACCGTCGGCGCCAATCTCTGGAGCATCGGCGTCTCCGACACGATGTCGCTGCTGAACAAGCGGATTCAACTGACCGTCGGTGTGCGCAGACAAACCGCGGGAACGGAAGTCACGAATCTCGTTACTCCGGCATCGAGCCGCCCCTTCGAGGACACCTCGGTGTGGACGCCAGCCTATGCACTCGTGGTCAAGCCCGTCGAGTTTGTGTCGCTTTATGCCAATTACATCGAAGGCCTGCAGACCCCGACCGTCGTCGCCGCCGGCTATGCCAACAGCGGCACGGTCTTCCCGCCAGGGCAGACCAAGCAGGTCGAGACCGGCATCAAGGTCGACTTCGGCCGAATCACGACCACCGTCAGCGCCTTCGATATCTCGCGCCCGAGCGTGATTACCACGAGTTCAGGGGGAGTCTTGACTCAAGAGCTGAATGGCCGGCAGCGCAATACGGGGGCCGAGTTCAACGTGTTCGGCGAGGTCACGCCGACGCTGCGGCTGCTAGGGGGCGTCGCGTATATTCACGGCGTGCAGGAGAAGACCTCGGGCGGCCTGACTGACGGCAAGCGGGCGATCGGCGTGCCCGAGCTCACCGTGAATCTCGGCGCCGAGTGGGATACACCGTTCGTGCGGGATCTGACGCTGACGGGGCGGGTCGTCTACACCGGTGCACAATATGTCGACGCGGCCAACAAACTCTCGCTGCCGGATTGGACACGCGTCGACCTGGGCGCCCGCTACACCTTCACCTCGCCCTGGAACGGCAAGCCGATCGTGCTGCGGGCGAGCGTCGAGAATGTCTTCGACAAGGCGTATTGGGCGTCGGCCTATAGCGGTGTGATCACCCTGGGGGCGCCGCGCACCTATCTCGTTTCCACGACGTTCAATTTCTAGGACGTCGATACGCGTTGGCGATGATGGGGCCGCCGCACGGCCGTTGTGCGGCGGCCTTGTTAGTCTGAGCGATGCGGACGGCGTTCAATTCCAATCTGATGAAAATTTGCGTAGCTCATCGATTGCGTCGAGGCGTGATCATCTCCGCGGTGACAAAGCGGTCGGGTCAGCAAATCATCTAGTTGGAGCCGATACATCCTCGTGTTGAATCGTCACCTGCGTGTCACCTTGGAGAGATTAAAAACTTCGATCGGCGGTATCCTTTTGACTGTCATTATCAACTGCATTACTCGTAGTTCATCAACGTCGATTGTTAGTAGGAGTAGCCGGGCATGATGATCTTCGACAGAGATGACGTCACCTTCACCGTCGTCGTGAATCACGAAGAACAATATTCGATCTGGCCGACCTTCAAGGACATCCCGAACGGGTGGACGGCCGTCGGCGTGACCGGAAGCAAGAAGGAGTGTCTGGACCATATCGAGCAGGTATGGACCGACATGCGGCCGCTCTCGCTGCGGAAATTCATGCAGGAGAACGCGCAGGCTTCTGCCGAATCCTGAAGCGAAGGAGGCTGGCTGCCATGCGGCTGATCTGTTTGCCCTATGCCGGCGGCAGCGCCATGGTCTATGCGCGCTGGAGGAGAGGTCTTCCGTCCTGGATCGAGGTCCTGCCGCTGGAGCTGCCAGGACGGGGCGCGCGGATGGATGAGCCACTGCAAACGGATGCGACGGCGTTGGTCGATCAGCTCGCGTCCGAACTGATCGGGACGCCGTTGGCGGAGCCTTACGTCCTGTTCGGGCACAGCCTCGGCGGCTTGCTCGCCTTCGAGCTCGCGCACAGGCTGCTCGCGCTCGGCGCGCCAAGGCCGCAGATGCTGCTCGTGTCCGGAACGGAAGCGCCTGCCGTGCGCGACGGCAGCCGCTGGCGCGAGCCGCTCGGTGACGCCGCATTGCGCGAGGAGCTTCTCAGGCTGAACGGCACGCCGCCGGAGGCGTTGCAGAGCATGGAGATCATGCGCGGCACACTGCCGATCCTGCGGGCCGATTTCTTGATGTGCGGGAACTACGTCTATCGGCGGCGCCGGCCCTTGCCGTGTCCGCTGCACGTGTTCGGCGGAGATCTCGACGAGACGCGTGCCGAGGCACTGGAGGCATGGCGGGCCGAGACCTCCGGCACGTTCGGCCGCGACATGCTGCCGGGCGACCATTTCTTCATCCACAGCCAGCAGGCGGATCTGCTGAAGCTTGTTGCCGCATTGCTGGTACGTCGGGCATGGCCGGAGCTCGCCGTTGCTCGCGCGGGGCCTTGAGCGGCGCGCCGAAAGCAGGACCCAGCCGGGAAGCTGAAATCGACGGGAGACGGGGAGAGGTCATGTTCGCGATACAATCTAAAATAGAACAAGAATCATTGCCGTTCCTTCTGCGGGCCAGCCGCACGCAGCAGCCGCTGATGGAGGCCGTCAGCGAGGTCCGCGACATGGTCGAGCGCCAGCTCTACGCGTGCGGCGGAATTCTCTTCCGTGGCTTCCATCTCGACGGCGCCGAGGCGTTCAGGAGCTTCGCCGCGAGCTTCGGCCATCCGCTGCTGTCCTATGAATTCGGCTCGACGCCCCGATCGCAGGTCAGCGCCGGCGTCTACACCTCGACCGAATATCCGCCGCACCAGAGCATCCCGCTGCACAACGAGCAGGCCTATACGCGCGACTGGCCGATGAAGATCTGGTTCTATTGCGAGCAGGCGGCACAGCAGGGCGGCGAGACGCCGGTCGCCGACAGCCGGTCGATCCATCGCGACATGCCGGCCGCGATACGTAACCGCTTCGCCGAGCGGGGCGTCATGTATGTCCGCAACTATGGCAGCGGACTCGACGTCGACTGGCGGCAGGTGTTCGGCACCGGGTCGAAGGCCGAGGTCGAGGCCTATTGCGCCTCCCATGCGATCGCCTGCGAATGGAAGGATGGCGACGAGCTGCGGACGCGGCAGGTCTGCCAGGGGACGGCGGTGCATCCCGTGACCGGGGACATGGTGTGGTTCAATCAGGCGCATCTGTTCCACGTCTCCAGCCTCGCGCCCGAGGTGCGGGAAAGTCTTCTCGACATCGTTGGTGATCCGCTCGAGCTGCCGCGCAATGCGTTCTACGGCGACGGCTCGCCGATCGAGGATGAGACGCTGGCCACGGTCAGAGCCGTGCTCGACCGGCACAAGATCGTCTTTCCCTGGCAGACCGGCGACGTCGTCATGCTCGACAACATGCTGACGGCGCACGCGCGCGAGCCGTTCAAGGGGCCGCGCAGGGTGATCGTCGCGATGGCGCAAGCCCATCGCGTGAATTGAGCCTGCGCGATCGATCCTCACATTGTTATCGGACCTTCGGAAGATGCCGACACAGACCCTCGTCGAACGACTCCGCGAGCATGCCGCCTCGCGTGCCGATCATCCGGCGCTGCGCTTCATCGAAGGCGACGATGTCGTCGACGAGCTGACATTCGCCGCGCTGGATCGACGCATTCGCGCAACGGCCGCACATCTGCAGGAGCTTGCCGGCGCAGGCGAGCGCGCCGTGATTCTGCTGCCGAACGGTCCCGACTATGCCGTCGCGTTCTACGCGTGCCTTTATGCCGGGGTCATTGCCGTGCCGGCCTATCCGCCGGAAACCGGCAAGGAGCGTTACACGAGCCGGCTCGACGGCATCCTGCGCGATGCCGCGCCGCGGCTCATTCTCACCCAGGCGCGTCTGCGCGACGCCATCGTCGCTGCGTTCGGCGAGCCCAAGGCTCATGTTGTTGCCGTCGACGAGGTGCCGGTCGATGCCGCCGCATCCTGGCGCGAGACGGACTTGCACGGCGAAGCGATCGCGTTCCTCCAATATACGTCGGGTTCGACGTCGCAGCCGAAGGGTGTCTGCGTCACTCACCGGAACCTGGTCGCCAATGAGATCGCAATAGAGGCGGTGCTCGGCGGGACCAGGGATGACGTCTTCGTCAGCTGGCTGCCGCTCTATCACGACATGGGATTGATGGGCGGATTGCTGAATCCGCTGTTCACGGGCTTCACGGCGGTGCTGATGTCGCCGCGCAATTTCCTGGAGCAGCCGCGGCGCTGGCTCGACGCCATCCATCGCCACGGCGGCACCTGCAGCGGCGGGCCGGACTTTGCGTTCGCGCTCTGTGCGGACCGGATCTCGGACGAAGCGATCGCGCGGCTGGACCTCGGCCGATGGCGGTTCGCGTTCTCCGGCTCGGAGTTCGTGCGCCGCGCGACGCTGGATCGATTTGCCGCGCGCTTCCGGCCGGCGGGCTTCGATCCTCGCGCGCTGACGCCGTGCTACGGCCTTGCCGAGGCGACCTTGCTGGTGACGGCAGGCGACCGCGCGAGCCGGGCGGTTTGTCACACGCTCGATCCCGCAGCGCTCGCCGGCGGGCGCGTTGCGGACGCCGGCGAGGGCACGGACCTGATGGCGTGCGGCGCCGTGGCAGACGGCCACGCCGTGCGCATCATGAGGGTCGATGCGTCCGCCGGCGCCGGGACGAATGAGGTCGGCGAAATCTGGGTCGCAGGCCCGAGCGTCGCGCAGAGCTATTGGAACAATCCCGGGGCGACGCAGCAGACGTTCGTCGTTCGCGACGGCGCGCGCTGGCTGCGGACCGGCGACCTCGGCTTCGTCCGCGACGGCGATCTCGTCGTCACCGGCAGGCTCAAGGATCTGCTGATCGTTCGCGGCCAGAACATCTATCCATTCGATCTGGAGCAGGCCGTCGAGACCGAGGTGGCCTCGGTTCGGAAGGGACGTGTCGCGGCCTTCCCGGTCGAGATCGATGGCGTCGAAGGCATCGGCGTAGCTGCCGAGTTCAGCAGGGCAGTGCTGCGGCGAACGCCGGCCGACGTGCTGATCAAGGCGATCGGCGACGCGGTCATGCGGCAGACGCAGGAATATCCGGCGGTGGTCGTGCTGCTGAACCCGCAAGGCATGCCGCTGACCACCAGCGGCAAGCTGCAGCGGTCCGCCTGTCGCGCCAGATGGGCGCAGGGCACGCTCGATAGCTTCATGGTGTTCGAGCAGCGACGCGAGGCGGCGGACCCATCGCCGTCCCCGGCGCTTGCGACGGCGACCGAACGCCGTCTTGCGCTGATCTGGCGGGATGTGCTCCGGCGCGAGACCGTCGATCGCGACGACGACTTTTTCATGCTCGGCGGCAACTCGGTCGCAGCCGCTCAGATCACGGCGATGGTGCGCGAGCAGTTCGGAATCGAGCTCGCGCTGCGCGGCTTCTTCGATGCGCCTACGCTCGCCGCGCTCGCAGAGCTTATCGATGCGGCCGGCGCGGACGCGAAAGTGCTCCCGCCGCTGCAGCCGGCACCGGCGGGCATACGCGAGCTGCTGTCTCCCGCGCAGGAGCGGCTGTGGTTTCTCTGGAGCATGGATCCGGCCGGCACGGCCTACACCATCGCCTGCACGGTGCATTTCGACGGCCCGCTCGATCAGGCACTGATGGTGCAGGCGCTGACCGAAATCGTCGCCCGCCACGAGACGCTGCGCACCACCTTCTCCGCCCCGGATGGCCGCGTCGTGCAGGTCATCCATGCGGCGCCGGACATTCCGGTCGCGGTCGAGGATCTGCGGCGCAGCCCGGCGGCGGAGCGCGCGTCGCGGGTCGCGGCGCGGACACGCGAGGAGCTGGCGCGGCCGTTCGATCTCATCAATGGCCCGCTGCTGCGCGCCGTGCTGATGCAGCACGCGGACGACCGCCACGAACTGCTGCTGTCGGCGCATCACATCGTCGCCGACGGGCTCTCGCTCGACGTGCTGCTGGCCGAGATCGCCGCGCTCTATGACGGGCTCCGGCGCGGTGCGAGGACGCTGCCGTCGCCACCCGCCGTCCAATATGCCGACTACGCCGCATGGCAGCGGGATTGGCTCTCCGGCCCCGACGCTGCGCAGCAGCTCGCCTACTGGCGCGGGCGGCTCGGCGACGCGGATACGCCGCTTGCATTGCCGTTCGACCGGCCGCGCCCGCCTGTACCGAGCTATCGCGGCGACACCATTCACGTCGAGATCGAGCCCGATCTGGCGCTGAGGCTCCGCGCGCTCGCCAGGGAGCATCGCGTCAGCATGTTCATGCTGCTGCTCGCCGCCTATCAGTTGCTGCTGTTCCGCTACTCCGGCCGCTCCGACCTGCGCGTCGGCGTGCCCGTCGCCGGGCGCCGCCAGGCCGAGCTGGCGTCGCTGATCGGCTGCTTCGTCAATACGCTGGTGCTGCGGGCCGACGTGACCTACGGCATGAGCTTCGCCGAGCTGCTGGCGCGGGCGAAGGAGGAGGTCATTTCCGGGCTGGCGCATCAGGATCTGCCGTTCGACCGTCTCGTCGATGCGCTGAAGCCGACCCGATCCGGCGGCCACAATCCACTGTTCCAGGTCAAGTTCAACTACATGGACGCGCCGGCCGGATTTGCGCTCGGCGATGGCCTGCACGCCGAGCCGCGCATCGTCGATCTCGCCGGCTCGCATTTCGATCTCGCGCTCGACATCATCGACGGCCCAAAGGGCATGAATGCGAGCCTGAATTTCGCTACTGATTTGTTCGATGCGGCCACGGTCGAGCGGATCGGGAGCCAGCTCGTCGATTTTCTGCGGCAGATCGCGGCGGGCATCGACCGGCCGCTGCGCGACTTCGCAATCGCGCGAGACGTCAGGCAGGTCGTCGCGGCGGAGGTGAAGAGCTTCCCATCGATGGACATCCTCGATCTGATCGACGCTGCGTTCGCGGGCCGCGACGATCGGATCGCGCTGCGCCAAGGACAGGACACCGTCAGCGTCGCCGAGCTCGTGGGCTGGTCGGACCAGATCGCGCGCACGCTCGTTGCGGCGGGCGTCACGCATGAGACGCCGGTGGCGCTGTGGATCGAGCGGTCGCCGAGCTTCGTCGCGGCGCTGCTCGGCGTCTTGAAGGCGGGCGGCGCCGCCGTGCCGCTCGATCCGGCGTGGCCGGTGGCGCGTATTGACCGTATTCTTCACGATGGTGGCATCGACACCCTGATCGCGACCGGCGAATGCCTCGCTGCGGCGAGCGCGTTGCAATGCGTCGCGCTGGATGGCGAGTCGCGCAGCGATGCGTCTCGCGGCGAGTTCATTCGCCCGCGCGTTCATCCGGCGCAGACTGCCTACATCATCTACACGTCGGGCTCGACCGGCGCGCCCAAGGGCGTCGCCGTGTCACACGGTGCACTTGCCAACTATGTGCAGGCGCTATTGTCCCGGCTGCGGCCACGCGCCGACGCGAGCATGGCGATGGTCTCGACCGTTGCCGCCGATCTCGGCCACACCGTGCTGTTCGGCGCGCTCGCGAGCGGCGCAACGTTGAATCTTCTTCCGGCCGATGCCGCGTTCGATGCGGATGCGTTTGCGCAAGCGATGCGCGACGGCGAGGTCGGGATTGTCAAGATCGTGCCGAGCCATCTGCGCGGCCTGTTGCGGGCGCGGCGCTCGGCCGACGTTCTGCCGCGTGACGTGCTGATCCTTGGCGGCGAGCCGTGCGATCCCGGCTTGATCGAAGAGGTCCGCCGGCTGCGGCCGCACTGCCGGATCGTCAATCACTACGGCCCGACCGAGACGACGGTCGGCGTGACGACCCATGAGTGGACGGACGCCGAGGCCAAAGGTGTGCTGCCGGTCGGATTGCCGCTTGCCAACCTGCGCGCCTACGTTCTCGACGATACGCTGAATATCGTCCCGGCCGGGGTCACCGGTGAACTCTATGTGGGCGGCGCCGGGCTGGCGCGCGGCTATCGCGGTGCGCCTGGACAGACGGCCGAGCGCTTCATTCCCGATCCGTTCGGACCCGCAGGCGAACGCCTCTACCGGACCGGCGATTTGGTGCGTTGTGATCAGGCCGGCCGGATCGTGTTTCTCGGCCGGCGCGACGATCAGGTGAAGCTGCGCGGATACCGCGTCGAGCCCGCCGAGATCCGCCGCGCGATCACATTGCTGAGCGGCATCGCCGATGCAGCCGTCGTGGCCCGCGCCGTCGATGCTGAGCAGGAGCGTCAGGAGCTCGTGGCCTATTGTGTCGCTGCAGCGGGCGTCGTGTTGCAGCCGGAGACGCTGCGGCAGCAACTCTCGGCGATGCTGCCGGACTACATGGTGCCTTCGCGCATCGTCGTGCTCGACCGGCTGCCGCTGACCGCCAACGGCAAGCTCGACCGCGCGGCGCTGCCGCAGCCGGACGAGGACGCCGTGCTATCCTATGCCGCCCCGGCCGGCGCGGTGGAGGAGACAATCGCCGCGGTCTGGCAGGACGTGCTGGGCCGCGAGCGGATCGGCCGCAATGACAATTTCTTCGAGCTCGGCGGCGACTCCATCCTCAGCCTGCAGATCATCGCGCGGCTGCGCAAGCGCGGCGTCATGCTGACGCCGAAGCAGATGTTCGCGCAGCAGACGATAGCGGCGCTGGCCGGCGTGGTTGCGACCACCTCCGCGCCGGCCATCACGCCGCCGGCAGCAGCACGCAACGCAATGAACGCCTGCGCTGCGGAGCTGCTGCCGATCCAATTGCGCTTCTTCGCGGAGGATATCTCCAACCGCGATCACTTCAACCAGGCGGTGCTGCTGATCCCGCGGGACCGGATCGACTGGAGCGTGCTGCAGCGGGCGCTCGCTGCCGTCGTGGGGCATCACGATGCGCTTCGCATGACGTATCGGCAGGTCGCGGGTGAATGGCAGGCGGTGCCGTCCGACCTGCCTGCCGCGCCTGAGCTGCTTTGGCTCCGCACGGCAGTCGAGCCGGCCGACGTCAGCGCGATCGCGTCGGCGGCGCAGGCGAGCCTGTCATTGGCATCGGGATCTCTGCTGCGCGCCGTCGGATTCGACATGCGCGATGGCAGCCAGCGGCTGCTGGTCGCCATTCACCATCTCGCCGTCGATGGCGTGTCATGGCGGATTCTGCTCGAGGACATCGCGTCGGCTTGCGAGCAGCTGACGGGGCAGGCGGGCGCCGTCAACCTGCCGCCCCAGAGCTCCACGCCGTCCTCCTGGGTGCAGCGACTGCGAGCGCATGCGGCCTCCGATCGGCTCGGAGACGAACTGCCGTTCTGGCTGGCGTCCTCCCACGGCAGCGAGCTGCCCTGCGACGACGATCATGGTGGCACCGACGTCGAAGCCGACGCCGAGGAGGTCGTGCTGAAGCTCGAGGCGGAGCTGACCGAACGGCTGCTCGATGCCGCGCCTGCGGCCTATCGCACGCAGGTCAACGACCTGCTGCTGGCTGCGCTGGCACGCGCGCTCTGGAACTGGAGCGGGATCGAAGGCGTCGTGATCGAGCTCGAAGGCCACGGCCGCGAGGATGTCTTTGCGGACGTCGATCTCACGCGGACCGTGGGCTGGTTCACGACCGCATTCCCGGTCCGTCTCGACGGCGGCAGCGAGACCGACGGCGCGCTCATCACCCGCGTCAAGGAGACGCTGCGCGCCGTGCCCGATCGCGGGCTCGGCTATGGAGTCCTGCGCCATCTCGGTGCGAAGGAGCATCGCGAGGCGCTGGCCACGGTGCCGAACCCGCGTATCGTCTTCAACTATCTCGGCCGCTTCGATGGCCAGCTCGGCGCGTCGGCGCCGTACCGGATTGCGCCGGAAAACCCGGGACCGATGCGAGCCGCCGACACGCCGTTGCGGGCCTGGCTCACCATCAACGGCGAGGTGCGTGACGGGCAGCTGCGTCTCGGTTTCCGCTATGGCAGCCGGCGCTATCGGCGCGCGACCGTCGAACGGCTCGCGGAGCTCTATCGTGCGGCGCTGCACGGTCTCGTCGATCATTGCCTCGGCGGCGCCGGCGGTCTCACGCCGTCCGACGTTTCGCTCGCGGGGCTCGATCAGGCGGCGCTCGACCGGCTCTGCGCGACGATCGACTGTCGCTCCGTCGAGGACATCTATCCGCTGTCGCCGATGCAGCAGGGCTTGCTGTTCCATGCCCTGCGCGATGGCGCTGATGATGTCTATGTCAACCAGCTCTCGATCGAGCTCCGGGGCGTGACGCCGGCGCGGTTGCGTGCGGCATGGCAGGCGGCGAGTGCGCGGCATGCGGTGCTGCGGACTGGATTCGTCTGGCAGCAATTGTCCGGAGCGGCCCAGCAGATCGTGTACCGGCAGCTCGACGTGCCCGTCGTCGAGGAGGATTGGCGCAGCCGTATCGCTGATGGGGCCGCGGCGGCGGATATCGAGGCGGCGCTTGCGGAGGCGGCACGGCGCGAGCGTGAGCTCGGCTTCGACATCACCCGGCCGCCGCTGCAGCGGCTGCGGCTGATCCGGCTCGGCGATGACAGGCTGTGGCTGATCTGGACGCATCATCACATCGTGATCGATGGCTGGAGCTCGGCGCGGCTGCTCGCAGACGTGCTGCAGCAGATCGGCGGCGCAGCGCCGTCGGCGGCGCAAGCCAGTTATCGCGACTACATCGCCTGGCTGCAGACGCGCGACCACGCGGCGGCCGTGGATTTCTGGCGCGAGACGCTGCGCGGCTTCGATGAGCCCACGCCGCTCGCCGACGCCTTGCGCGCGAGCAGCGCGATCGACGCTGCGAGCGGCCACGGCCGGCTGACGCTGCGCGTGGACGTCGATCTCGCTGCCCGCCTGCGGCGGTTCGCGACGCAGCAGCGCATCACGATGAATACGCTGCTGCAAGGGGCCTGGGCCCAATTGCTGCGGCAGTATACCGGGCAAAGCTCGGTCTGCTTTGGCGTGACGGTCTCGGGCCGTCCGGCCGAGCTTGCCGGCGCCGAGCACATGGTCGGCCTCTTCATCAACACGCTGCCGCTGATCGACCGCGCGCACCCGCAGACCGCGACCGGCGATTGGCTGCGAACCCTTCAGGCGCAGAGCGTCGCGGCGCGCGACTATGAGTGGCTGCCGCTGCACGAGATCCAGCGCCTCGCCGACAGGGCCGGGCAGCCCCTGTTCGACAGCCTGATGGTGTTCGAGAACTATCCGATCGATCAGGCGCTCACCGCGCGCAACGGTGCCGGGCCGCAGATCGGGCGGGTCGAACATGTGACGCCGACCAGTTATCCGATCGCGGTCATCGTGTTCGACGGACCCGAGGGCCTGCGCCTCGACTTCAACTACGATCGTGCGCAATTGGACGAGCACGCGATTCGACGGGTGAGCGCGTCGTTGCGGGACTGGCTGATGCAGATTTCGGCGGATGCCACCCGTCCGACCGGCAGCCTTCGAATGGTCGATGGGGAGGCGCTGGCGTGGCTCTTGCGCTGGAGTGGAGCTGCGATTGGCGAGACGTCATCCCCACGTCCGTTGATCGACGCAGCGCCCGGCGTGGTGGCGCAGATCGAGGCGCGGGCGAAGGTTGTCCCGGACGCGGTTGCGATCGTCAGCGGCGACCGCCGGATCAGCTACGGCGAGTTGAACGCGCGCGCAAACCGGCTGGCGCGGCGACTGCGCGCGCGCGGGATCGGCGCCGATGTCGTGGTCGGACTGGCGCTGGAGCGCGACGCCGAGATGATCGTCGCGCTGCTCGCCGTGCTGAAGGCGGGTGCGGCCTACCTGCCGCTCGACCCGGATTATCCGGCCGAGCGTCTTGCTCACATGCTGAGCGACAGCGGCGCGAGGCTTCTGCTGACGCAAGCTGGGCTGCAGGATCGGTTCGCGCTTGCGCTGGCCGACAGCGGAGCCGAGGCCTGGCTGCTCGATCGCGACGATGATGCGGGCGACGCCGACAATCTCGGCAGCACCATCCATCCGGAGAGCCTCGCCTACGTCATCTATACCTCGGGCTCGACCGGCCTGCCCAAGGGCGTGATGGTGCGTCACGGCGCAGTGACGAACTTCCTGGCGACGATGGCCGAGCAGCCAGGGATCGCATCCGACGACCGGGTGCTGGCATTGACCTCGCTGTCGTTCGACATCGCGGTGCTGGAGCTGTGGCTGCCGCTGACACGGGGCGCCCGGATCGTGCTGGCCGATCGCGCCTCGGCGCAGGATCCGACGGCGCTGAAGGCGATCGTGGCCAGGCACGGCGTGACCATGATCCAGGCGACGCCGTCGAGCTGGCGCATGCTGCTCGATCATGACGGGACCGCGCTGCCTCGTCGCTGTCGCGTGCTCAGCGGCGGCGAGGCGCTGGCTCCCGATCTGGCGCGGCGGCTCGTCGCGCTGAGCGGCGAGGTCTGGAACATGTATGGGCCGACCGAGACCACGGTGTGGTCTGCGCGCCACCGGCTCGATTCCAATGATCCTATGCCGGTGCTGGGTGGTCCGATCGGCAACACCACGCTCTACGTGCTCGACGCCAATCTCAATCTTGCGCCGCCCGGCGTGGCCGGCGAACTGTTCATCGGCGGCGAGGGACTGGCGCGGGGCTATTGGCGGCGCGCCGGGCTCAGCGCAGAGCGCTTCGTTCCCGATCCGTTGGGCGGTGCTGGTGCGCGGTTGTATCGGACCGGCGATCTGGCGCGCTGGCGTGCCGATGGCACGCTCGACTATGTCGGCCGCGCCGATCACCAGGTCAAGATGCGCGGACATCGCATCGAGCTCGGCGAGATCGAGGCGCGGCTGCGCGCACTGCCCGGCGTTCGCGACAGCGTCGTGGTCGCGCAGGAGTTCGGCGGCGGGCGACACCTGATCGGCTATGTCAGCAGTGACAGCACCCTCGACGGCGGCGACTTGCGCGCGATGCTCACGGCCATGCTGCCGGACTACATGGTGCCGTTGCGCGTCATCGTGCTGCCGCGGCTGCCGCAGACGCCGAACGGCAAGGTCGATCGCAAGGCGCTGCCGCTGGCCTCACAAGGCGAAGCGGGAGACGACTATCAGGCTCCGGTCGGTGAGATCGAGATCATCCTGGCCGGCATCTGGGCGGAGCTGCTCGGCCTCGATCGCATCGGGCGGGGCGATCACTTCTTCAGGCTCGGCGGCCACTCTCTGCTGGCGGTGCGGCTGCTCGGCCGTGTCGCGCAGGAGTTCGGCACGTCGGTGCAATTGTCCGAGCTGTTCGCTCATCCGGAATTGGCGGAATTCGCGCGCGTCCTCTCGATCAGTCTGATCGAGCAGGAGTTCGCCGAAGGTGAGCTCCAGGAACTGATGACGGCGGAGCTATCATGAGCGGACAATCAGGACAGCCTCTTCTGCGTGACCTCGATCTGGAGACGCTGCGCCGGTTGGCATCGCGCGCGCGACAGCGCGGCCGCAACGCCGCCAGACGCGACACAAGCACGATCCCGATCGTCGATCGCGGGGGCCGGCTGCCGCTCTCCTTCGCGCAGCAGCAGCTGTGGCTGCTGGCGCAGCTCGATGGCGGAAGCGCGAATTATCACATCGACGTGGCGCTGCGGTTGCGCGGCCGGCTCGACATCGGCGCATGGCGCCGCAGCCTCGACCGCCTGTTCTCCCGGCACGAGGCGCTGCGGACGGTCTTTGTCGCCGAGGACGGCGAGCCGCGAATTGCGCTGCTGCCGTCCGACACCAGCCTGCCGCTGGAGATGCATGATCTTCGCGTCCGGCCGGACCGCGAGAAGCGGGTGGGCGACGTGCTGGATGAGTGCACGAGCGCGCCGTTCGATCTCGCTCGGGGGCCGCTGATCCGCAGCCATTTGATCCGTCTGGGCGATGATGATCACGTTGTTCTGCTCAGCCAGCACCACATCATCTCCGACGGATGGTCGATGGGCGTCATCGTCCGCGAGCTCTCGGCACTGTATGGCGCCTTCGCCGCAGGCGGCGATGATCCGTTGCCGCCGCTCGCGATTCAGTATCCGGACTATGCAGCATGGCAGCGCCATTCGCTGACGGCAGATCGACTGCAGCGGCAGCTCGATCATTGGACCGCCGTGCTGCGCGATGCGCCATCCTTGCTGACATTGCCGACCGACCGTGCGCGTTCTGCGCCGCGATCCAACGCCGGCGCCGCGGTGCCGGTGGAGATCGACGACGGTCTATCGGCCGACATCAGGCGGCTGGGCCACGCGGTCGGCGCCACCCCGTTCGTCATCGTGCTGGCGGCCTGGGCCATCGTGCTGTCGCGGTTGGCGGGCCAGCAAGATCTCGTGATCGGCACGCCGAGCGCAAATCGGATGCGTTCGGAGCTCGAAGGCCTGGCCGGCTTCTTCGTCAACATGCTGGCGCTGCGGCTCGACCTCTCGCATGGTCCTGCTGTCGCCGAGCTGATCGACCGCGTCAAGACGGCGGTCCTCGCGGCGCAGGATCATCAGGATCTGCCCTTCGAGCACCTGGTCGAGGCGCTCCAGCCGCCGCGGCATCCGGAATACACGCCGGTGTTCCAGGTGGTGTTCGCGTGGCAGAGTAACGATGTCGGCTCGTTCGCACTGCCCGGCCTGGCGGTCGAACGCCTTGCGATCGATCAGCACAAGGTCAAGTTCGATCTCGAGCTCGATCTCAGCGAAAGTGGCGGCCGCATCACTGGCAAGCTCAACTACGCGACGGCGCTGTTCGACGCCGATACCGTACAGCGCTATCGCTTCTATCTGCTGGCTGCGCTGCGCGCCATGGTCGCCGACACCAGCCAGCCGGTCGATCGGATCGAGCTGCTGCCGGCCGAGGAACGTACGCTGCTGCTGGATGTCTGGAACCGCACGCAGTCGTTCACGCCAGCCGACTGCTGCATCCAGGAGCTCGTCGCAGAGCAGGCGCGCCGCCGCCCCTCCGCCGTGGCGCTGGTGCATGGCGCGGTCAGCTTGAGCTATCGCGAGCTCGAGGAGCGCGCCAATCGCCTCGCGCATCATCTCGTTGCGCTGGGCGTCGGTCCGGACCGGCTGGTCGCGATCTGCCAGCAGCGCGGCATTGATGCGATCGTCAGCGTGCTCGCGGTTCTCAAAGCGGGAGCGGCCTATCTGCCGCTTGACCCTGCCTATCCGCCGCAGCGGCTGCGCGAGACCGTGGCCGATGCCCAGCCGACGCTGCTGCTCTGTGACGGTGAGAGCGCCAGCACGCTCGGCAGCGTGGCGTACCCTGTGATCGATGTGGAAAGCGATGCGCCGGCCTGGAGCCGGCTGCCGGAGAGCTCACCGGATGTTGCTGCCCGTGGCCTGACGCCGCGCAATCTCGCCTATGTTATCTACACGTCGGGCTCGACCGGACAGCCGAAGGGCGTGATGGTCGAGCACCACGGCCTGGTCAATCTCGCGCAGGCCCA
Organism: Bradyrhizobium sp. SZCCHNR2028; assembly: GCF_032380995.1. Lineage (NCBI taxonomy): Bacteria > Pseudomonadati > Pseudomonadota > Alphaproteobacteria > Hyphomicrobiales > Nitrobacteraceae > Bradyrhizobium > Bradyrhizobium sp. SZCCHNR2028. The sequence continues at coordinate 74,975 of NZ_JAUHJF010000007.1, forward strand.
GATCGGGCTGTTCGACACCGGTCCGCACAGCCGGATCGCGCAATTCGCCTCCTTCAGCTTCGACGCGAGCGTGTGGGACATCGTCATGGCGCTTTGCGCCGGCGCCGAACTGCATCTGCTCGGAAGCCGCGAGCACCGCGACGCGGCGGAGCTGTTGAACTATCTCGCCGAACATCGCATCACCCACGCCACCTTGCCGCCCGCGATGCTGCAGGGCCGCTCGGACCTCGCCCGGCTCTCCGGGCTCGAGGTGCTGGTTCTCGCCGGCGAGTTGCCAAGGCCGGAGCTGTTCGAAGCGCTGCCGCCCGAGATTGCGGTCTTCAACGCCTACGGGCCGACGGAAGCGACCGTCTGCGCCACCGCATGGCGCCGACCGCCCGGCTTCGCCGGCGGCGTCGTCTCCATCGGTCGCCCGATCGCCAACGCGCGGATCTATCTGCTCGACGCCCAGGGCATGCCGGTGCCGCGCGGCGCCGTGGGCGAGATCTGGATCGGCGGGGCAGGGATTGCCCGCGGCTATCTCAACCGTCCCGATCTGTCGGCGCAGCGCTTTGCTGCGGATCCCTTCGATCGTTCGACCGATGCGCGGATGTATCGAACCGGTGATCTCGGCCGCCATCTCGCCGACGGCAACATCGAATTCCTGGGCCGCAACGACCATCAGGTGAAGATCCGCGGCTTCCGCATCGAGCTCGGCGAAATCGAGCATCGGCTGAATGCGCAGGCCGGCGTGCGGGACTCGGCAGTCCTGGCGCGGCGCGATGCGCAGGGCGATCTCACGCTCGTCGCCTATGTGGTGCCGGCGGACGATGCAGGTGATCCCAGCGCATGGGCTGCGCGCCTGCGCACGCAATTGCAGGCGTGTCTTCCGGACTACATGGTTCCGTCGGCGATCGTTCACCTCGATGCGTTTCCGCTGACACCCAACGGGAAGGTCGACCGGCAGGCGCTGCCGGCGCCGGACGACGAGGCGTTTGGCCGTGGCGCCTATGATCCGCCCCGCGGCGAAATCGAGCAGGCCCTCGCTGCCATCTGGCGCGAGCTGCTTGGCGTCGAGCGCGTCGGCCGCAACGATCATTTCTTCGAGCTCGGCGGTCATTCGCTGCTCGTCGTCCGCATGCTGGATCGACTGAAGCGCCATGCGCTGACGATCGATGCGCAGATGGTGTTCGCCAAGCCGGTGCTGCGCGATCTCGCGGCCAGCCTGCGGCAGGGCGAGGAGACCGCAATTCCTGACAACCTGATCACGGCGGAGAGCCCGGCCATCACGCCGGACATGCTGCCGCTGATTGCGCTGAGCCAGGGCGAGATCGACCGCGTGGTGGGCCGTGTGCCGGGCGGCGTCGCCAACGTCCAGGACATCTACGCGCTGTCGCCGTTGCAGGAGGGAATTCTGTTCCATCATCTGCTCGCGACCGAGGGCGACCCCTACGTGCTGGTCGCGCAGATGGCATTTGCGGGCCGTGATCTGCTGGATCGCTATCTTGCGGCCGTTCAGGACGTGATCGACCGGCATGACGTCCTGCGGACGTCGTTCCTCTGGGATGGGCTGTCGGTGCCGGCGCAGGTGGTCTGGCGCCAGGCACCGCTAAGCGTCACCGAAGTTGAGCTCGAAGGCAACGCGCCGGCCCAGGTCGAGCTGGCGCGCCGCTTCGATCCGAAGTCCTGCAGGCTCGATCTGACCCAGGCGCCATTGCTGCGTCTCGTTGTCGCCCGCGACCCAGGAAGTGATCGCCTGCTGCTGCTGGTCGTGCTGCATCACATGGTCGGCGACCATTCCACCCTGCAGGCGTTGCATGAGGAGGTGCAACTGATCCTGTCGGGACGCCGCACTGCTCTGCCTCCGTCGATTCCATTCCGCAATCTCGTCGCCGAGACTCGCAAGCCGGGCGGACAGGATGCTCAGCAGCGCTTCTTCCGCAGCATGCTTGCCGACATCGATGCGCCGACGGCGCCGTTCGGATTGATCGAGGTGCGCAGCGACGGCGCCGGCGTGCGCGAGGCAAAGCTGCCCCTGCCGGCTGCGCTCGATGCGCGGCTGCGCGCGCAGGCGCGGCGCGTTGGCGCGAGCCTCGCCAGTCTCTGTCATGTCGCCTGGGGCCAGGTGCTGGCGCGCAGCAGCGGACGTGAGCAGGTCGTGTTCGGCACCGTGCTGCTCGGCCGCATGCAGGCTGGCCATGATACCGGCCGCAGCCTGGGCCTGTTCATCAACACGCTGCCGTTGCGGCTCGATCTCGACGGCACGTCGGTTGAGGACAGCGTTCGCGCAACGCATGCGCGGCTGGCGGAGCTGATGGTTCATGAGCATGCCTCGCTGGCAATGGCCCAGCGTTGCAGCGGCGTCGCGCCGCCGACGCCGCTGTTCTCCGCGATCCTGAACTATCGGCACGGCCAGCGGCAGGACGCGCGGGCAGACGCGCAGCCCATTCAGGCTCTGCGTGGCGTCGAATGGCTCGGTGGCGAGGAGCGTACCAACTATCCGCTGATGCTGGCGGTGGATGACGACGGTCATGGACTTCACCTGACGGTCCAGGCCGTGGCGCCGGTTGCGCCCGAGCGGGTCGGCGCGATGATGCAGCAGTCGCTCGATCGGCTGGCGCTGGCGCTCGAAGCGGCGCCGCACGCGCCGGTGCGCCAGCTCGATGTCGTTCCAGAGGACGATCGCGCGCGGCTGCTGCGCGCTTGGAATGCGACGGCTGTCAGCTTCGCGGATACGCTCTGCGTGCACCGGCAGTTCGAGGTGCATGCGGCGCGATCTCCCGATGCGATCGCGCTCGTACACGGGCAGGAGACGATCAGCTACGGCGCGCTGAATGCGCGGGCGAACCGCCTGGCGCGGCGGCTCAGGGATCGCGGCATCGGGCCGGATGTTGTGGTCGGGCTGGCGCTGGAGCGCGGCGTCACGATGATGGTTGCGCTGCTCGCGGTGCTCAAAGCGGGCGGGGCCTATCTTCCGCTCGATCCGGACTATCCGGCCGAGCGGCTCGCGCACATGCTGAACGACAGCGGCGCCAAGCTGCTGCTGACGCAAGCCACGCTGCACGACCGTTTCGCGCCGGTGCTGGCCCGGAGCGAGGCCGAGGCATGGCTGCTCGAGGTGGCGGCTGGCGAGGGCCTCGGCCAGACCGATAATCTTGCTGTCGACGTGCATCCGGAGAGCCTCGCTTACGTCATCTACACCTCCGGCTCCACCGGTCGGCCCAAGGGCGTGATGGTGCGTCACGCCGCGGTGACGAACTTCCTGACGACGATGGCCGAGCAGCCGGGCATCGCGGCCGACGACCGCGTGCTGGCGTTGACCTCGTTGTCGTTCGACATCGCCGTGCTGGAGCTGTGGCTGCCGCTGACCCATGGCGCCCGGATCGTGCTCGCCGACCGTGCCGCGGCCCATGATCCGGTGGCGCTCAAGGCGATGGTGGCACGGCACGGCGTGACCACGGTCCAGGCGACGCCGTCGAGCTGGCGCATGCTGCTCGATCACGACGCGGCCGATACACACGAGACGGCTCCATGGCTGCCGAAGGGCTGTCGCCTGCTGAGCGGCGGGGAGGCGCTGGCCTCGGACCTGGCGCGGCGGCTGGGCGCGCTGGGCAGCGAGGTCTGGAACCTGTATGGGCCGACCGAGACCACGGTGTGGTCGGCGCGTCACCGCCTCGATGCGACCGATCCGGTGCCGCTGCTCGGCAGCCCGATCGGCAACACCCGGTTGTACGTGCTCGACACCGAACTCAATCTGGCGCCGGTCGGCGTCACTGGCGAGCTCTTCATCGGCGGTGACGGGCTCGCGCGCGGCTATTGGAAACGCGCCGCGTTGAGCGCGGAGCGCTTCATCCCGGATCCGTTCGGCAGCGACGGCGCGCGGCTGTACCGGACCGGCGACCTCGCGCGCTGGCGGGCCGACGGTGTGCTCGACTATGTCGGCCGCGCCGATCATCAGGTGAAGATCCGCGGACATCGGATCGAGCTCGGCGAGATCGAGGTGCGGCTGCGGGAGCAGCCGGGCGTGCGCGACAGCGTCGTCGTGGCGCAGGAGCTCGGCGGCGGCCGTCAATTGGTCGGCTATGTCAGCGGCGAGGATACGCTCGACGGCGGCGGCCTCCGCGCTGCGCTCGCAGCAGCGCTGCCGGACTACATGGTTCCGTCGCGCGTGATCGTGCTGCCGGAGCTGCCGCTGACGCCGAACGGCAAGATCGACCGCAAGGCGCTGCCGCGGCCCGATGTCGGGGCTCCCGAAGCGCATCGCATCGCCCCGCGCAATCCGACCGAGGCCGCACTCGCGGCGATCTGGGCAAAGCTGCTGCACAGGCCGGACGTCGGCGTCACCGACAATTTCTTCGAGCTCGGCGGCGACTCGCTGGTGGCCGTCCAGCTCGTCGGCCGCATCAAGCGCGATCTCGCGTGGGAGGTGCCGCTGAAGCGGTTGTTCGAACTGACCACGATCGAGGCCATGGCGTCTGCGCTCGCCGCGGACCCGCCGACGAGCGGGCGGAGTGACGACATCGCCGCCATGTTCGATCTGCTTGAGGAAGTTGAGTTCGCCAATGAATGATCAGTCCGGACTCCAGGCCCAGCAGCTCGGCGAAATCGCGCGTCGATTGGTGCGTCTCGATGCCTCGAAGCAGCGCGCGTTCCTGACGCAGTTGGCGGCCAAGGGGATCGATCTGTCGATCTTGCCGATCGCCCGGCAGCATCTGCAGCGCGCGCCGTTATCGTTCGCGCAGGCCCGCCTCTGGTTCCTGTGGCGGATGGATCCGGGCGGCTCCGCCTACAACATGCCGGTCGCGATCCGCCTGCGGGGTCGGCTTGATGTTGGTGCGCTCCAACGGGCGCTCGATGAACTCGTCATGCGCCATGCCGCGCTCCGCACGACGTTCCGGCAGGACGACGGCGAGGCGGAGCAGATCGTAGGGTTGCCGGCGCCTGTCGCGCTTCGCCGCATCGAGATCGCGGGCGATGACCGCGAGCAGCGGGCGAGCCGGCTGCTGCGTGAGGAAGCGGCGTTGCCGTTCGATCTGGAATCCGGACCGCTGCTGCGCGCGGCGCTGCTGGGTCTTGGCGAGCACGACCATGTCCTCTCGGTCACGCTGCATCACATCGTCGCCGATGGCTGGTCGATGCAGGTCCTCACCGACGAGTTCTGGCAGCTCTATCGCGCCGCCGTCCGCGGCGAGACCGCCTCACTGCCGGCGCTCGAGATCGACTACGCCGATTTCGCCGCCTGGCAGCGACTGTGGCTCGGTGCCGTCGAGGAGGAGCGGCAGCTTCGCTACTGGACCGGCCGTCTCCATGACACGGCCATGCTGCCGCTGCCGTTCGATCGGCCCAGGTCAGCCCAGGCCGATCAATCCGGCGATGCCATACGGCTGTCGCTCGGGGCGGAGCTTGCCGATCGCCTGCGCGAGCTGGCGCGGGGACAGCACACGACGTTGTTCGTCGTTCTGCTGGCGGCGCTGAAGCTGGTGCTCTATCGCTACAGCGGCCAGCCCGACATCAGCATCGGCGTTCCGCTCGCCAATCGCGACCGGTCGGAGACGCGGCGTCTGATCGGCCTGCTGGTCAACACCCAGGTGCTGCGCACACGGATCGACAGCCGGAGCACGATCGCCGACGTCATTCACGCCCTGCGCGAGGCCTCGCTCGAGGCCCAGGATCACCAGGATCTTCCGTTCGAGCGGCTGCTCGACGTGCTGCAGCCGCAGCGCAGCCTAAGCCAGACTCCGCTATTCGAGGTGCTCTATAACCATCAGCACCGGCGCGAGCCGGCGCATGCGCCGGCTGCGTCCGAATTGCAGATCGAGACGATCGCGGCAGAGATCGACACGGTGAAATTCGACCTCGCTCTCGACAGCGAGGAGGCGCCGTCGGGAGACGTCTCGGCGCTGTTCTCCTTTGCCACCGCGCTGTTCGACCGGTCGACCATCGCACGGTTCGCCGGGCATTGGCTCACGATCCTACAGGCGATGGTCGCGGATCCCACACGTCGGATCGCGGCATTGGAGCTGTTGTCGGCCCGGCAACGCGACGACGTCAGACAGTGGAACGCTTGCCCTCCCGCGCTCGTGCCGTTCCAGCCGGTGCATCGGATGTTCGCCCGGCACGCAAAGGAGACGCCGAGCGCAGCGGCCCTGGTGTTTGGGGCCGAGACGATCACCTATCAGGCGCTCGATCGCCGCGCCAACGCCATCGCGCAGCATCTTGCAACGCTCGGCGTTCGTCCCGGCGAGCTCGTCGGCCTCTCGATGCGGCGCTCGCCCGATCTCGTCGCCGGTTTTGTTGCCGTCCTGAAGGCCGGCGCGGCCTATCTGCCGCTCGATCCTGATCATCCGCCAGCGCGGCTGGCCGCCACCGTTCGAGATGCCGGCGCGCGCGTCGTGCTGGTCGATGCGGCGGGACTGTCGCAATGGCCGCCGATGCCGGGGATCGCGGTCGTCGATCTCGGCGCGATGGCGGCTGAGACGACGGAGAGCGACCCGGCGGTCGATGTCCATCCCTCGAGCCTCGCCTACGTGATCTATACGTCCGGCTCCACCGGCGTGCCGAAGGGCGTTGCGGTCGCTCACGGATCGTTCGCAATGCATTGCGAGGCCACAGCCGAGCTCTACGAGATGGGCCGGCAGTCGCGCGAGCTGCACTTCCTCTCCTTTACGTTCGACGGCGCGCATGAGCGGTTGTGGACCGCGCTGAGCTGCGGCGCGACCTTGGTGATGCGTGATGCCGATCTCTGGTCGGCGGAGAAGACGCTCGACGTGATGGGCGCGCAGCGGGTGACCAATGCCGGCTTTCCGCCGGCCTATCTGCAGCAGCTCGCCGACTTCGCGGCGTGGCGCGGCGATCCGCCGCCCGTGTCGCTGTATTCGTTCGGCGGCGAGGCAATGCCCAAATCCGGCTTCGACAATGTCAGGCAGGCGCTGCGGCCGCGCAAGCTGATCAATGGCTATGGTCCGACGGAGACGGTGGTCACACCGCTGGTCTGGAAGGTCGACGCCGATGCCGAGATCGACTGCGGCTATGCGCCGATCGGCCGTCCAGTCGGCCGGCGCTCGGCCTATGTTCTCGACGGCGATCTCAACATCGTTCCGGTCGGCGTCATCGGCGAGCTTCATATCGGCGGCGAGGGGCTCGCGGCCGGCTATTGGAATCGGCCGGCGCTGACGGCGGAGCGCTTCATCCCCGATCCGTTCGGCGCACCTGGCGCGCGGCTGTATCGCACCGGCGATCTGGCGCGCTGGCGCGCCGATGGCGTGATCGACTATGTCGGACGGTCCGACCATCAGCTCAAGATCCGCGGCTTTCGCATCGAGCCGGGCGAGGTCGAGGCACGGCTGACGCGGCAGACGGGTGTTCGGTCGGCGGTGGTGGTGGCACGCGAGATCGCCGGACGCCAGCAGCTCATCGGCTATGCCTGCGGCGAGGATGGCCTCGACGAGACGGGGCTGCGCGCGGCGTTGTCCGAGGAGCTGCCGGACTACATGGTTCCGGCCCGCATCGTACTGATGTCGCGGATGCCGCTCACGGCGCATGGCAAGGTCGATCGCGACGCCTTGCCGGTGCCCGAGCGGTTGTCTGCTGAGGCCGACTACGTCTCGCCGCAATCCCCGGCCGAACTGGAGCTGGCGGCGATCTGGGCTGAATTGCTCGGCCATTCGCGGGTCGGGCTGACCGACAACTTCTTCGAGCTCGGCGGCGATTCCATCATTTCATTGCAGGTGGTCGGACGTGCGCGCCAGCGCGGGCTTGCCATCGAGCCGCGCGACCTGTTCCGGCATCAGACGCTGCAGGAGCTGGCGCGGGTCGCGCGTCGCGATCGGGCCGTCGTTGCATCCGCTGAGCCGCTTGCGCGCGATGGCGATCCGGTGCCGCTGTTGCCGATCCAGCGCCGCTTCTTTGCCGAGGACGCCGGCGAACGGCATCACTGGAATCAGGCGTTGATGCTCGTGCCGTCGGCGCGGCTCGACTGGCGGGTGATGGCGCAGGCGGTCGAGGCCGTGGTGGCGCATCACGATGCCCTGCGGCTGCAATTCCGGCAAAGCGACGGAGAGTGGCAGGCGAGATACGGCGCGATGCCGGCGAGCGCCGATCTGCTCTGGATCCGCACCGTCGCCGATGCGGCTGAGATCACCTCGGCTGCCGCGACCGCGCAGGCAAGCCTGTCTCTGCAGGGACCGTTGCTGCGGCTCGTCGGCATGGACGTTGCCGACGGCAGCCAGAGGCTTCTCATCGTCGTGCATCATCTCGTCGTCGATGGCGTGTCCTGGCGCGTGCTGCTCGAGGACATCGCCTCGGCGTATCGACAGGTGGCGCAGGGCGCGGCCGCGATTGCTCTGCCTTCCAAGAGCCGGTCCATGGCGTCATGGGGCATCAGTCTCGAAGACTACGCCGCCAGCGAGGAGCTGGCTGGTCAGCTCGACTATTGGAGACAGCGGACTGCCGCCGGCGACGTGCCATGCGACGATGATCGTGGCGAGACCGATCGCGTCGCCGATGGCGAGGATGTCGTCGTGTCCTTCGATACCGACATGACCGGGCAACTGCTCAAGCAGGCGCCCGCTGCCTACAGGACCCAGGTCAATGACCTGCTGCTGGCGGCGCTGGCCCGCGCGGTCAGCCGCTGGAGCGGGCTCGATGAATGTCTGGTCGAGCTCGAAGGTCACGGCCGGGAAGACATTTTCGAGGGCTTCGACCTGTCGCGAACGGTCGGCTGGTTCACGACCGCGTTTCCCGTTCGACTCGCCGGCTGTGCTGGCGATAGCGCCACGCTGATCAGATCGATCAAGGAGGAATTACGGGCCATCCCGGCGCGCGGGCTCGGCTACGGCGTGCTGCGCTATTGCGGCAGCCCCGAGCAGCGCGCCGCCCTGACGGGCGGAGCCGAGCCGCGGATCGTCTTCAACTATCTCGGCCAGTTCGGCGCCGGCTCTGACCTTGCCTTCGCGCTCGCGCCGGAAAGCGCGGGGCCGTCACGCAGCGCCAGCGCGCCGCTCGGGCGCTGGCTCAGCATCAACGGTCAAGTGCTTGATGGCCAGCTGAGGCTGACATTCAGCTTCGGCCGCCGACGCTATCGCCGCGCGACGATCGAGCGGCTGGCCGCGTGCTATTCCGCGGCCCTGCGCGAACTCGTCGCGCATTGCACGAGCGGCGTATACGGCCTCACGCCGTCGGACGTTCCGCTCTCAGGCCTCAGCCAGCCGGAGCTCGACCTGCTCGGAGCGTCGCGCGATTGGCGCGATATCGAGGATATCTATCCGCTGTCGCCGATGCAGCAGGGCATGCTGTTCCACGCGCTGCGCGATGGTGACAGCGGCAACTATGTCAGCCAGATCGCCGTCGACATCAGCGGTGCGCACGCGGCGCGATTGCGCGCGGCGTGGCAGGCGGTGACGGCGAGACACGCGGTGCTGCGGACAGTGTTCGTGTGGAGAGAATTGTCGGGCGCGCCGCAGCAGGTCGTCCACCGGCAGGTTCCTGTCCCCTTCGTCGAGGAGGACTGGCGCGACCGTGTGGACTCGATGGATCAGGCCGCGCGTGACGCGGCGCTGGCCGATGTGGCCGCAGCCGAATGGCGGGCCGGCTTCGACCTGTCGCGTCCGCCATTGCAGCGGGTCCGTCTCATCGATCTCGGCGGCGGTGTGCACCGCCTGATCTGGACACATCATCACATCCTGCTCGACGGCTGGAGCGCGGCAAGGCTCATCGGCGAGATCATGCAGCATGTCGGTGGCGCGTCGCTGTCCGCCCCACGCGGCCGCTATCGCGACTACATTGCCTGGCTGCAGCAGCAGGATCGCGATGCGTCGAGTGCGTTCTGGGCACGCTCGCTCTCGACGGTCGGCGAGCCGAGCCTGCTTGCCGATGCGCTGGGCGGGCCGGCCGCGCCTGCCGACGGCCATGGCTCGATCGATCTCGTCATCGATGCGGCGACGACGGAGCGGCTGCAGGTCGTGGCGCGGCGCGAGCGGGTGACCCTGAACACGGTCGTGCAAGCGGCCTGGGGACAGCTGCTGCGGCGCTTGACCGGCCAGGATGTCGTCTGCTTCGGCGCCACGATCTCCGGCCGGCCGCCTGAGATCGCGGGCGTGGAGGAGACCGTCGGCCTGTTCATCAACACCGTGCCCGTGTTCGAGGATGCGAGACCTCAGACGTCGGTCGGTGATTGGCTGCGCGGTTTGCAGGATCGCAACGTCGACCTGCGCGAGCATGGCTGGATGCCGCTCCACGAGATTCAGCGGCTTGCGGGCCGCGCCGGCCGGCCGCTGTTCGACTCCATCTTCGTGTTCGAGAACTATCCGGTCGATGCGGCGCTGCGCGATCAGGCCGGCGAGGGGCCGCGTGCCAGCCGCGCCGAGCAGATCTCGATCACGAACTATGCGCTCACGGTCGCGGTGTTCGTGACGGACAGGGGCATCCGGCTTGGATTCCGCTACGATCGCAGCCGGTTCGACCAGGCGCAGATCGAGCGGATACAGGCAGCTTTCGCCTGTCTGCTCGCGCGCATTGCCGACGACGGCAGCCGACCGGTTGCAGAGCTGCATGGATTGGATGCCGCCGCTTTGCATCGAGTGCTCGGCTGGGGCTCGGGACCTGTCGCGCGGGCGGTGAATGACGACTTCGTCGACGTCGTGACGCAGATCGAGCAGCAGGTCGCACGGTCGCCTGCGGCCATTGCCGTGATCTCCGGTCAGGAGAGGATCAGCTACGCCGAACTGAATGCGCGGGCCAACCGACTGGCGCGACAGATCAGGCAGGCCGGCGTCGCTCTGGATGCTCCGGTCGGCTTGGCATTCGAGCGCAGCGACGACCTGGTCGTGGCTGTGCTGGCCGTTATGAAAGCCGGCGCCGGCTACCTGCCGCTCGATCCGGACTATCCCGCCAAGCGGCTCGCCGCGATGCTGTGCGACAGTGGCGCCCGGCTGGTGCTGACGCAGGCGCAACTGCGCGATCGGCTGATCGAGATCACGGCAGGGGTGGGCGCCGAGCTGATCGTGGTCGACGGCGCCCGTGAGGGGCGCGGTTTGCGCGCCACTGATGGCTCCGATGTTCGGATTCCGGTTCATGCCGAGAGCCTCGCCTATGTGATCTACACGTCCGGCTCAACCGGCGTGCCCAAGGGCGTGGCCTGCACGCGCGGCGCCCTGGCGGCACGGCTAGGATGGATGCAGAAGGAGTACGGGCTCGATCCCAGCGAAACGCTGTTGCAGAAGACGCCGTTCAGCTTCGACGTCGCGGTGTGGGAAATCCTGTGGCCGCTGATCGTCGGCGCGCGGCTTGCGATTGCAGCGCCAGGCGCACATCGCGAGCCGAAGCGGCTGATCGATGCGGTCACTGCGCATGGCGTGACCACGCTGCATTTCGTGCCGCAGATGCTCGCGCAATTCGTGGCTGAGCCAGAGGTTCAGCGGTGCGTGACCTTGAAGCGCCTGTTCTCCGGTGGCGAGGCCCTGCCGGTCCAGCTGAAGGACCAAGTCTATTCGGTGTTCCCGGCGATCCGGTTCGACAATCGGTATGGGCCGACCGAAGCGCTCATCAATGCCAGCTTCTGGAACTGTCGCGGGCCGAGCGGGTCGGGCGTGCCGATCGGCTTCCCGATCCCGGGCACGATCCTGCGCATTGTCGATGCCGATCTCAATCCGGTCGCCGAGGGAACGACGGGCGAGCTCCATATCGGCGGAGACGGGCTGGCGCGCGGCTATCTCGGGCGCGCGGCGCTGACGGCCGAGCGCTTCATTCCCGATCCTTTCGGACCTCCCGGCGCGCGGCTCTATCGAAGCGGCGATCTGGCGCGCTGGCGCAGCGACGGCGCCATCGCCTATGTCGGCCGGGCCGATCACCAGGTGAAGGTTCGCGGCTTCCGCATCGAGCTCGGCGAGATCGAAGCGCGGCTCCTGCAGCAGCCCTCGGTCAGCGCGGCCGTCGTGATCGCCAGGGATTTCGGCGTGGGTCGGCAGCTGGTCGGCTATGTCTGCGGCGACGGCGTGCTCGATGCTGCGACGCTGCGTGAGGCCCTGTCCGCAACGCTGCCGGACCACATGGTGCCGGCGCGGATCATGGTCCTCGACCGCCTGCCTCTGATGGTGAATGGAAAGGTCGATCGCAACGCGCTGCCGACGCCGGAGGCGCGCGCTGCAGCCGAGGGGATTGCGCCGCGGACGCCGGCCGAGGCTGCGTTGGCCACCATCTGGGCCGAGCTGCTGCATCAGCCGGATGTCGGGATGACCGACAATTTCTTCGAGCTCGGTGGCGATTCCATCATCTCGCTGCAGATGGTCAGCCGTGCGCGGCGGGCCGGCCTTCTGGTCGAGCCGCGAGACGTCTTCAAGCACCAGACGCTGGAAGCCCTGGCGCGCGACGCGCGGGTGATCGTCCGGCCGGAGACGACGGCAGAGCAGGGGCGCATCGCCGGGCCACTTCCGTTGCTGCCGATTCAGCTCCGCTTCTTCGAGCAGGAACTGGACGCCCCTGATCACTGGAATCAGGCTTTGCTGCTGCGGCCGCGGCGGCGGCTCGACTGGGACGTGTTGCGACGCGCAGCGGTGGCCGTCGTCGCGCATCACGACGCACTGCGACTGCGCTTCGAACGCATCGACGGTGTCTGGCGCGCCGAGCACGGGCCGGGGCCGGCTGTCTCGGACCTGTTGCGGTCGTGCGAGCTCGCCGACGGCGAGGCGGTCACCGCGCTCGCCGCAGAGGTCCAGGCGAGCCTCTCGCTCGCGCATGGTCGTTTGGTGCGGATGGCCGGCATCGATCTGCCGGAAGGCGAGCAGCGCCTCCTGATCGTGATCCATCACCTCGTGATCGACGGCGTGTCGTGGCGCGTGCTGCTGGAGGATCTCGCGGCTGCCTACGAGCAGCTCATGCGCGGGCAAGAGGCGACACTGCCGGCCAAGACGCACGCCTACGCCCAATGGGGCGCAGCGCTACGCGCACACGCGGCCTCGGATGCGCTGGTTGCCGAGCTGGACTACTGGTCAGGGCTCCGGCGGGCGGACGACGTGCCATGCGATTCTGATCATGCGGATCGGGATACGATCGCCGACGCCGACGACGTGCCGCTTGCGATCGACGCCGAGCTGACCGCGCGTCTGCTGGGTACGGCGCACGGCGCGTACAGAACCCAGGTCAATGATCTGCTGCTGTCGGCGCTCGCGCGCGCGGTATGGCAGTGGTCGGGCCGCGAAATCATGACGGTCGAGCTCGAAGGCCACGGCCGCGAGGATCTGGGCGGCGGGCTCGATCTGTCACGAACCATCGGCTGGTTCACGACTGCGTTTCCGGTACATCTGATGGCTGGATCGCAGCCACCCGCGGTGCTGATCAAGACGACCAAGGAGATGCTGCGGTCAGTCCCCAGCCGGGGACTTGGTTACGGCGTCCTGCGCTATCTGGGTTCTGATGCCCAGCGTGCGACGCTGACGACGGGAGCGCAGCCGCGCATCGGGTTCAACTATCTCGGTCAGGTCGATGGCAGCACGGATGAGACTGCACTGTTCTCGATCGCGCCCGAGAGCGCCGGCCCGTCGCGCGCGGCATCGAGCCCGTTGCGCCACCATATCGCCATCAATGCGAGGGTGCTCGACGGTCGTCTGGAGCTATCGTTCGGCTTCAGCAGAAAGCGCTATCGACGCGAGACCGTGACCCGCGTCGCAGGCTGTTTCGAGGCGGCGCTTCGTGAGCTGGTCGATCACTGCACGAGCGGCGTCCATGGCGTGACGCCATCCGATGTGCCGCTGTCGAAGCTGAGCCAGGCCGAGCTCGACGCGCTGACGCTGGATTGGCGCGAGGTCGAGGACCTCTATCCGTTGTCGCCGATGCAACAGGGCATGTTGTTCCACGCGCTGCACGACGACGGCACCGGGGTCTACGTCAATCAGGTCGCGGCCGAGATCCGCGGTCTCGACGCCGGCAGGCTGCGGGCCGCATGGCAGGCTGTCAGCCATCGTCATGCCGTGCTTCGCACCGGCTTCTTGTGGCGTGAATTGTCAGGAACGCCGCAGCAGGTCGTGCATCGTGACGCCGACGTTTCCTTCGTCGAGGAGGACTGGCGGGAGCGCGCGGCTGGGCTGGCTCCGGCCGCCTTGGATGCTGTGCTCACGACGGTTGCAGACCGCGAGCGCGTCGACGGCTTTGATCTCTCGCGGCCGCCGCTGCAGCGCGTGAGGCTGATCCGGATCGCCGACGATGCGCACTGGCTGATCTGGACTCATCATCATATCCTGATGGACGGCTGGAGTTCGGCCCGCTTCATCGCCGAGGTGATGCAGCACGAGGAGCAGGCGGCGCTGCAGGGACAGCCGCCGCGCTACCGCGACTACATCGCCTGGCTGCAGGCGCAGGACCATGGTGCTGCGGCCGGGTTCTGGCGAGCGGCGTTGGCCAAGCTCGACGAGCCGAGCCTGCTGGCGCAGCCTGCGGTCGACGGGCGCGTGGGCCATGGCTCGCTCACCATGGCGGTGGACGTCGATCTCAGCGAGCGACTGCAACGTTTCGCGACCCGCGAGCGGGTCACGCTGAACACGGTGATGCAGGCGGCATGGGCGCAATTGCTTCGTCGATTCACCGGCCAGGACACGGTCTGCTTCGGTGTGACGGTGTCGGACCGACCCGCCGGGCTCGCCGGCGCCGAGGAGATGGTCGGTCTCTTCATCAACACCTTGCCGGTGGTCGACGCCGAGAATCCGCAGCAGCGGATCGGCGCGTGGTTGCGCGACCTGCAGGATCGCAATCTCGCCTTGCGGGATCACGGCTGGATGCCGCTGGCCGACATCCAGCGGATCGCGGGCCGGGCAGGGCGTCCGCTGTTCGACAGCATTCTCGTGTTCGAGAACTATCCGGTCGACGAGGCCTTGAAGACCAAGGATGGCCGCCTGAGCGTCAGCCGGACGAGGATCTTCGAAACGAGCAACTATCCGCTGTTCGTGAGCGTCGGTCTCGAAAGAGAGCTGCGGTTGGTGTTCAATTTCCAGCAGCAACATTTCGACGAAGTCGAGATCCGTCGGCTGCAGATGGCGTTCGTGCAACTGCTCGCGGCCATCACTCGCGATGCCGAGCAGGCGGTCGGCTGCATTGCGGCCGATGATTCCGCAGACCTCGCGCTGCTGGCGCGGGTCAACGATTCGGCGGGGGCCGTGACGACACCGAGCGTCGTCGCTCAGTTCGAGGCGCAAGCAGAGCGCGCGCCCGATGCGATCGCGCTCGTGCACAATGAGGAGACGATCAGCTATGGCGCGCTGAACGCGCGCGCGAACCGGCTCGGCCACAGGCTCAGGGAGCATGGCGTAGGTCCCGACGTGGTGGTGGGGCTGGCGCTCGAGCGCGGTGTCACGATGATGGTGGCGCTGCTCGCGGTGCTCAAGACAGGCGGAGCCTATCTGCCGCTCGATCCGGACTATCCGGCCGAGCGTCTCGCGCACATGCTGAGCGACAGCGGCGCGAAGCTGTTGCTGACGCAAGCGACGCTCCACGACGGGCTCGCGCCGGTGCTGGCAGGCGGCCACGCCCAGGCTTGGCTGCTGGACGAGGTGGCTGGAGAAGAAAGGGTCGACGCAGGCAATCTCGACGTCGCCATCCATCCTGAAAGCCTCGCTTACGTCATCTACACCTCCGGCTCGACCGGCCTGCCCAAGGGCGTGATGGTGCGCCATGGCGCCGTGACGAATTTCCTGGCGACGATGGCTGAGCAGCCCGGCATTGCGCGCGACGACCGCGTGCTCGGTTTGACCTCGCTGTCGTTCGACATCGCGGTGCTCGAGCTCTGGCTGCCGCTGACGCGTGGCGCTCGGATCGTGCTGGCGGATCGCGCCTCACCCCATGATCCGGCGGCCTTGAAGGCGATCGTGGCCCGGCAGGGCGTGACCATGATCCAGGCGACGCCGTCGAGCTGGCGCATGCTGCTCGATCACGACGACGGTTTGCACGGATGGCTGCCTCGGGGCTGCCGGTTGCTGAGCGGCGGCGAGGCGCTGGCTCCCGACCTGGCGCTCCGGCTGCTCGCGCTCGGAGACGAGGTCTGGAACCTGTTTGGACCGACGGAAACCACGGTGTGGTCGGCGCGCCATCGGCTCGATGCGCGCGATCCCGCACCCGTCCTGGGCGGCCCGATCGGCAGCACAACGCTCCATGTGCTTGACGGCGGTCTCAACCGCGCGCCCGTCGGCGTGCCAGGCGAACTCTTCATCGGTGGCGAGGGCCTGGCCCGTGGCTATTGGAGCCGTCCGGCGCTCAGCGCCGAGCGCTTCATTCCCGACCCATTCGGCGATCCCGGTGCGCGGCTGTACCGGACCGGCGATCTGGCGCGGTGGCGGCCCGATGGATTGCTCGATTATGTCGGCCGCGCCGATCACCAGGTGAAGATCCGCGGCCACCGTATCGAGCTCGGCGAGATCGAGGCGCGGTTGCGATCACAACCCGGCGTGCGCGACAGCGTCGTGGTGGCGCAGGAACTCGGCGGCGGCCGGCAGCTCGTCGGCTATGTCAGCGGCGACGATGCGCTCGACGGGGCCGAGCTGCGCGCGACTCTCGCGTCAGCGCTGCCAGACTACATGGTGCCGTCGCGCGTGATGGTGCTGCCGCGGCTGCCGCTGACACCAAACGGCAAGATCGATCGCAAGGCGTTGCCGTTGCCCGATACGCGGCTTGGACAGGGACAGCGCATCGCGCCACGCAATCCGACCGAGGCCGCACTCGCTGCGATCTGGGCCGAGCTGCTGCACCAGGTGGATGTCGGCGTCACCGACAACTTCTTCGAGCTCGGCGGCGACTCGATCATCTCGCTGCGGATGGTCAGTCGCGCACGTCGCGCCGGTCTCGAGCTGGAGCCGAGAGACGTGTTCCGGCTGCAGACGATCGAGCTGCTCGCGCCGGCTTGCCTGGTGGCGCGGAACGACCAGCCCCCGGTTACCGTCGCGCGCGGCGCATTGTCGGGGCTGACGAGCGAGGAGCTCGCGCGGCTTGGTGTCGACTGGGACCGCATCGAGGACGTCTATCCGCTCTCGCCGATGCAGCAGGGCATGCTGTTTCACAGCCTGCGCGATGCCGGCAGTGGCGTCTATGTCAACCAGGTCAGCGTCGAGATCCGAGGGCTGGACGTCGAGCGGCTGCGCAGCGCGTGGCAGGAGGTCTCTGCTTGTCATCCGATGTTGCGCACCGGTTTCCTCTGGCGCGAGCTGTCCGGCGCACCGCTGCAGGCGGTCCATCGCGAGGCGAGCGTGCCGTTCACGACGGAAGACTGGCGCGGACAGGCCGTCGATGAGGCGCGGCTGTCAGCGGCCCTGGCCGCAGAGCGTGACGCCGAGTTCGATCTCGCGGTACCGCCGCTGCAGCGTGTCCGCCTGTTGCAACTCGACCGCGATCGCCATCGTCTGATCTGGACTTACCACCACATCCTGATGGATGGCTGGAGCTCGGCCCGCTTCATCGCCGAAATCCTGCAGCGCTATGCCGGGCGGGAGCTCACGGCTCGTTCGGCGCACTATCGCGACTATGTTGCCTGGCTTCTGGCCCAGGACGCGCAGGCGGCCGAGCGCTTCTGGCGAGGACAACTCACGGCCTTCGACCAGCCGACGCAACTGGCCGATGCCTTCGGCGCGCGGCGCCACGATGCGCACGGACATCGCCGCTGCTACACGCGGCTCGACAAGGATGCGACCGCGGAATTGAAGGCGTTCGCACGGCACGAGCGCATCACGCTGAACACGCTCATCCAGGGCGTCTGGGCGCTGCTGCTGCAGCGCTACACCGACCAGCAGACCATCACGTTCGGCGTCACCGTCGCTGGCCGTCCGCCCGGTCTCGATGGCGCCGAGCAGATGATCGGCCTGTTCATCAATACGCTGCCCGTGATCGAGACGCCTTCGCCGGCCGCAACGATCGGTGACTGGCTGCGCGCCATGCAGGACCGAAACGCCGCGATCCGCAACTTCGAGCAGACGCCGCTCTACGACATCCAGAGCTGGGCCGGGCGTGCCGGCGAGACCATGTTCGACAGCATCATCGTGTTCGAGAACTATCCGGTCGAGCGTGGCCTGCTGCAGGGTGACGGCTCGCTTCAATTCGGCGAGCTGCGCAATGTCGACGTCACCAACTATCCGATGGATCTGTCCGTCTTGGTCGAGGATACGCTGCAGGTCGAATTCACCTATATGCCGAGTCACTTCACGCCGGATCAGGCGGAGCAGGTGAGGGCACAGTTCGAACATCTGCTTGCGGTCATGATGCGAAGTCCGGATGCCCCGCTCGGCGCGATCGATGCGGCGGCTGCTCAGGACGTGCAGCGAGCACGTGTCTGCAATGGTCGGGCGGCGTCTGCCGCGACGCGTCCGCTCGTGCACGAAATGATCGGCGGTCATGCACAGCGCAATCCTGAGCGTGTCGCTCTCACGATCGGCGGCAGCAACGTCTCCTACGGCGAGCTCGATCGTCGCGCCAATCGGCTCGCGCACCATCTCATCGAGGCCGGGCTCGGGCCGGACCAGCGAGTCGGGGTCGTCGTCGAGCGCAACGACGCCACGATGGCCGCGCTGCTCGCCGTGCTGAAGGCCGGCGGAGCCTATGTGCCGCTCGATCCCGAGCTGCCGCCGGACCGCATTGACTTTGTGATGCGTGACGCCGGCATCACGGTCCTGCTGTCCGGCTCGCGTCACATCGCCGCCATCGCCGGCGTTCGGGCCATCGATCTCGCCTCGTTTGATTTCGAAGCCGGTCCGCATCATGCGCCGGATCCTCATCTGCATCCGGAGAACCTCGCTTATGTGATCTACACGTCAGGATCGACCGGGCGGCCGAAGGGCGTTGCGGTTTCGCATGGCCCGCTCGCGATGCATTGCAGGGCGACCGCTTCGCTCTACGAGCTCGATGAGCACGCAAGCGAGCTGCATTTCCTGTCGCTGGCGTTCGACGGCGCACATGAGCGCTGGCTCACGGTGCTGTCGCAGGGCGCAAGGCTGGTCATGCGCGATGCGGAGCTATGGACGCCCGAGCAGACCGTTGCGACGCTTCATGCCCAGCGCATCACGCACATCGGCCTGCCGCCGGCCTATCTCCAGCAGGTCGCCGAATGGGTGGACCAGACCGGCAATCCGCCGCCGGTGAGGCTGTATTCGTTCGGCGGCGAGGCCATGCCGAAGGCCGGCTTCGACAAGGTCAGACGGACGCTGAAGCCGCAGATCCTGATCAACGGATATGGTCCGACCGAGACCGTCGTGACACCGCTGGTCTGGAAGGTCGACGGCAACACGGACTGCGACAAGGCCTATGCACCGATCGGCAGTCCCGTCGGCCGCCGCACGGCCTACATCCTCGATGTCTTCCTGAATCTCGTTCCAGCGGGCGCCGCCGGCGAGCTCTACATCGGCGGGTTCGGGCTCGCGCGCGGGTACCACGCCAAGCCAGGCATGACGGCGGAACGCTTTGTGCCGGATCCATTTTCGACGAACGAGGGCGCACGTCTCTACCGCACCGGCGACCTTGCGCGATGGGATGCGAGCGGCACGATCGTATATCTCGGACGCAGCGACGATCAGGTCAAGGTCAGCGGCTTCCGGATCGAGCTTGGCGAAATCCAATCGGCTTTGCTGAGCGACCCAGCAGTCGCGCAGGCCGCCGTGATCGCCGTACCCGGAGCGGGTGGCAATCAGCTGGTGGCCTATGTGGCGCCGCGAGCGCCATGCGACGCCGCCGCCGCTGCGGCCGAGCGGCTGTCCGCGGCGCTGACTGCCGCGCTGCGCCGGACCTTGCCGGCCTACATGGTGCCGGCTCGCATCATCGTGCTCGAGCGTCTGCCGACGCTGTCGAGCGGCAAGGTCGATCGCAAGGCGTTGCCGGCGCCGGACACCGCTGCCGTGGCCGCGTTCATCGCGCCGGAAAGCGCTGCCGAAGTCGCGATGGCGAAGCTGTGGGCGGAGGTTCTCGGCGTCGCGCAAGTCGGCGTCACCGACAACTTCTTCGAACTCGGCGGCAATTCGATTCTCAGCCTCAAGGTGATCGCGCGACTTCGCCGCGACCCGGTCCTCGATGGCGAGATCAAGCTGCGCGATCTCCTGCAGAAGCCGACCATTCGCGCCTTGCTCGGCACCCCCGCAGCATCATCCACGCGGCCGTCGGCGCTGCTGCCCCTGAGTTCGCCGGTCGATGGCACGCCGCCGGTGTTCTGCCTTCACGGCGGATTCGGCACGGTGTTCGACTATGCGCCGCTGGCGCGCCGTCTGGAGGGACAGAGACAACTGATCGGACTGCAGTGCCGGACGCTGATCGAACCGTCCTTCATCGACGAGTCGCTGGCGGCAATGGCCGTGGGTTATGTCGATGAGATCGTGCGGAAGCAAAGCAAGGGACCCTATCATCTGATCGGCTGGTCGCTTGGCGGACTGGTCGCGTGCCTGGTTGCTGCAGAACTTGAGCGGCGCGGTGAGCGGGTCGAGCGCCTGGCGCTGATCGACAGCTTCGTTCCGCATCCGCATGGTGGCGAGCACCCGTCGGTCGGACGGCACTGGACCGACGATGTGCTGGCGCTGCTGTCGGTCACGGTACCGGACGTACAGTCTTCAGCGATCACGTCGCAGGTGTCGGCGATCCGCTCCGCCGACGCGCCGGTGACGGACGAGGTGATCCGGCGCCTGGTCGCCGATGCAATCGGCATGGCGCCACTGCAGCCGCGCGACGGTCTTCTCGGCGTCGACGATATCGTCGCGGCCTTCAGGGTCGGGCGCCACCTCGCGCAACTGGCTCGGGCGGCCGAATGGCCGGCCGATCTCGTTGCAGCACCCGGCTGCTGGTGGACGTCCGGCCGGCTTCGACAGCGCGATCGGCTCGCGGCGCGGCTGCCGCACGCGGCGGATTGTGGCGTGGCCGGCGACGACCACTTCTCGATCCTTAGCAACGAATCCTTCCTGGCGGCGCTCGGCGCGTGGCTGGTGCCCGTCCGGGCGGCGCAGGCATCGCCGGATCTGCAGCCCGAACCGGCTGAATGAGGTGATCATGAGCCTTCATCCTGATATCGCCGCGCTGCTCGAGATGATTCAGCTCGGAACGGAATCCGGCGCGCGCATTCCGTTTCCGCAACTCACGCCGGCGCAGGCGCGTGCCGATTTCGACGCCTCTTCGCCGTTGCTGGATATCGATCCGCCGCCGCTCGCATGCGAGAGACAGCTTGTGCTGCCCATGCGCGACGGGACGGAGATCGCCGCGCGGCTCTATGCGCCGCGGCCGTTGGACGTCGCCGATCCGATGCCCGTGCTGCTCTACATGCATGGCGGTGGCTTCGTCGTCGGCAGCCTCGACTCGCACCAGCCGCTGTGCCGGGGTCTTGCCGATGACAGCGGCGCGGCGGTGCTGTCGATCGGCTACCGGCTGGCGCCGGAGCATCGGTTTCCGACCGCGTTCGAGGACTGCGTGGATGCGCTCGCCTGGATCGGGCGCGAGGGGCCTGCGCTTGGTCTGGACCCGCGGCGTGTCGCGGTCGGTGGCGACAGTGCGGGCGGCACGCTCGCTGCAGCCCTGGCGATCGCCGCGCGCGATGACCGGGCCTTGCCGCAGCCTGTCCTTCAGGTCCTCGCTTATCCCGGCCTCAGCCCGCAGCAGATCTCGGATTCCTACGAAAAATACGGCTCGGGCTATCTGCTCGAGCGCGAGACCGTGGACTGGTTCTTCGACCACTATCTCCCCCAGGACGCCGATCGCCACGACTGGCGATTTGCGCCGCTGGCGGCATCCGATCTCACGCGCGTCGCGCCTGCGCTGATCGTGCTCGCCGAGTTCGATCCGCTGGCCGACGAGGGGCGGGCCTATGCTGAACGCTTGCGCGCGGCCGGGGTCGCCGTGGATCTGAAGGTCTATCCCGGCATGATCCACGAGTTCCTGCGCATGGGCAACGTCGTGCCGGACGCTCTGCGGGCCCGCGCCGACATCGGCAACAAGCTCGCCACTGTCTTCGCCACGCCGATGGGAGCTGGCAACCGATGATGACGTCATCCAATCCAGGACTTGCCAACGTCGGAAGCCTGCTGCGGCCTTATTGGTTGCTGCTCGTCGCAGCCATCCTGCTCGGCCTGCTCGGCGGCACCAGCGTCGCGGGCCTGCTCGCCGTGGTGAACCGCGGCCTCTACGCAGGGCCCGGCGACGTCGGCGGCCTGGTCGCCTCGTTCGCGGGTCTCTGTGTCCTGATCGTGGTCGGCTCCGTCGGCTCGGACATCAGCGCCAACGTCGTCGGACAGCGGATCGTCGCCTCGCTGCGCAAGTCGCTGGCCGCCAAGATCCTGATGGCGCCGATCGACCAGCTCGAATCCTATCGGTCCCACCGCCTCATCCCGGTCCTGACCAAGGATGTCGACGCCATCAGCGATTTCGCCTTCTTCTTTCCGGCCTTCCTGGTGTCCGCCGTCATCGTCGCCGGCTGCCTGATCTACCTGGCGGTGCTCTCGTGGCCGCTGTTCCTGGTCACGGCAGCCTTGATCGCGCTCGGGTCGTTCGTCCACTATCTCGCTCGCAAGCGTGGAATGACGGGCTTCAATCTTGCGCGCCAATACGAAGACGACCTGCAGAAGCATTACCGCGCGATCTCCGACGGCGCCAAGGAGTTGCGGCTGCACCGCCCGCGCCGACGCCACGTCCATGTCGATCTGATAGGGCAGACCGTCGACCGGATTGGCGACGTCCAGATCAAGGCCATCAATCTGCTCGTGACGGCGCGTGCGCTCGGGACGGTTCTCCTGTTTCTGGTGATCGGGACCACGCTCGTGCTGCGTCCGCTGCTGTGGCCCGACAGCCCGGCCTCGGTGTCCAGCGGCTTCGTTCTGGTGCTGCTGTTCATGCGCGGACCGATCGACCAGTTGATCGGTATGCTGCCGTCGCTCGGCCGCGCCCAGCTCGCGATGCGTCGGATCGCCGAATTGTCGGACCGTTTCACCACCGAAGAGGCGGAACTGCTTGATGATCCGGCCGGTCGGACTGCCGACCAGATTGAATCGATCGAGTTGCGCGGAGTCTCCTACGCATTCCCGGCGTCCTCATCCGAACGGCCCTTTGCCATCGGACCGATCGACCTTCGCATACGCCGCGGCGAGATCGTCTTCATCGTCGGTGAGAACGGCAGCGGTAAGACGACGCTGATCAAGCTGCTGCTCGGACTCTATGTGCCCGATCGCGGCGTGCTGCTGCGCGACGGCAGTCCTGTCGTCAGCGAGACCCGCGACGACTACCGGCAGCTCTTCACCACAATATTCTCGGACTATTTCCTGTTCGACACCCTTGCACAGCAGAGCAATCAGAGATCTGAGCTCGCACAGCGCTATCTCGACCGCCTCGAGCTTGCGCACAAAGTCTCGATCGAAGGCGGCGCATTCTCCACAACCGACCTGTCGACAGGCCAGCGCAAGCGGCTCGCCTTGATCAATGCCTGGATCGAGGGACGGCCCGTGCTGGTGTTCGACGAATGGGCGGCCGATCAGGATCCGGCGTTCCGTCAAATCTTCTACACCGAGCTGCTCGCCGACCTCAAACGTCTCGGCAAGACGATCATCGTGATCTCGCACGACGATCGCTACTTCCACTGCGCCGATCGGATCGTGCGCCTGCGCAACGGGAATATTGACGTGGGCGACCCCTCCGAGCGCCGCGAGCCGGCACGAAGGCAACGCTCGCTCACGCCGGCTCTGCAGGAGTCCATTGAGTCATTTGAGGCAACGAAGCCGTGATGCGCAGCTTTGTAGTTAATCTAAACGCGGTGCCTCGGACCTTCTTGTTTTCGTCGTGCCGGCCGATCTACATCCTGAACGGGAGTGGACAGGGATGACGCCCGTGCAGATCAATGAAGGGGGAGGGTTTCGCATGAGCGCGACCGCGAGCGCTGCAGGCAGCGCCCGAACATTTCCCGTCGCAATTGACGCGACAATGTCGGTCGTTCGCGACGATGACGAGATAGAGGTGATCGCGGATGGGGCGGCGCTGTTGTCGTTCCGGTCAGATGGCGAGCTGATGCGGCTGACTGTGGGCGACGAACCCCGTGATTTTCGCCGGGTGTCGCGCGGAGTAGCGGCAATGGCCGAAGCGGTCTTCGGCTGGACGCCGTCGCTGGAGAGGCTCGTCCTTGCGCTCGACGACAACCCGGCAGCAGCATCGGCCTTGGCGAGAGACGGCCTTGCGGTGGTCACTGACGGCAGGTTGACGCTGCGTCCGGACATGGTGATGCAGCGACGCGAGAACTGGCTGACGGACGCCGCATGTCCGCCGTTTCCACTATCCTACACGATGACCGATGGCAGGCGCCATCCACGGCGACCGCCCAAGCCGGTCGGCACCGTCTACGCCCGTTTCATTCCCTGGCTGTCCGACGTCGTCAGTTTTCGCGTCGTCGACATCGCTCACGATCTCCCGCTGGTCCACCGCTGGCTCAACGACCCGCGGGTGGACTCGTTCTGGAACGAGGCGGGGGACGTCGACAAGCACCGGGAGTATCTGTCGCGGATCATGTCGGACCCGCACATGGTGCCGCTGATCGGCTCCTTCGGTGATCAGCCATTCGGCTATTTCGAGCTCTATTGGGCGAAGGAAAATCGCATCGCGCCGTTCTACGAGGCGGCGGACTATGATCGCGGCTGGCATGTGATCGTCGGCGAGGACGGCTTCCGGGGCCGCCGCTTCATCACGGCCTGGCTTCCCTCGCTCATGCACTACATGTTCCTCGACGATTGCCGCACCGAGCGCATCGTCGGCGAGCCGGCGGCGGCGCATTCCCAGCAGCTGCGTAACCTGGATCTGGCGGGCTTTGCGCGGATCAAGAACTTCGACTTCCCACACAAGCGGGCAACCCTGGTCATGTTGCTGCGCGAGCGCTTCTTCGGCGACCGGCTGTGGCAGCCGGCGCTCAAGGAAGCACCCATAGAAGCCTAGCGCGGACGGAGCATCACTCATGTCGTATCATCCTGCCCCTGAATATGATGTCGTCGGCGTTGGCTTCGGGCCATCGAACCTCGCACTGGCGATTGCACTCGACGATTGCGCCAGGCAGCAAAGCTTGAAATGCCGGTCCCTGTTCGTGGAAAGGCAGCAGGACTTCAAGTGGCATGGCGGAATGCTGCTGCCCGGCAGCAACATGCAGATCTCCTTCCTCAAGGATCTGGTATCGCTTCGCGATCCGACCAGTCCGTTCACCTTCGTCAACTATCTTCACAAATCCGGCCGGCTGCTCGACTTCACCAACTGCAAGACGTTCTATCCGAGCCGGATCGAGTTCAACGACTACCTCCGATGGGTCGCCGGCCAGTTCAGCGCCATGGTCGCATATGGAGAGACAGTCGAGGCTGTCGAGCCCGTGCACGCCGGTCAGTCCGTCACCGCGCTTCGCGTGCTCACGCGCATGGCTGACGGGAAAGAACGGTCACGCGTCACGCGGCACCTCGTGGCCGCCGTCGGCGGCGTGCCGCACATCCCGTCCGTATTTCGAGCGGTCGCGATGGATCCGCGGGTCGTGCACACCAGCGGCTATCTCGGCTCGACGCTTGCGGCAGGATCGGACGGCCGCTCGCCGCGGGTGGCGGTCATCGGCGGCGGGCAAAGTGCGGCTGAGGTCACCCTCGATCTCAGCGAGCGGATTCCGGGCGCCCAGATCGATCTGGTCTTCCGCGGGCATGCGCTCAAGCCGGCCGACAGCAGCCCGTTCGTAAACGAGATCTTCAACCCGGACTACACCGACTATTTCCATTCGCGGTCCGACGGGCAGCGCGAGACAATCGTCCGCAGCTTCCGCAATACCAATTATGCGGTGGTCGACCCCGACCTGCTCGATCAGCTCTACCGGATGACGTATCAGCAGCGCGTTGCCGGAGCTCGGAAGCTGGCGCTTCATCCGCGCAGCGAGATCGTCGCAGCTCATGCCTCCCCCGAGGGGGTGGTGCTCGAGTTCAATAACAAGGACGAGGAGGTCCGCCGCCGAGCGGCATACGATGCCGTCGTGCTCGCCACCGGCTACGAGCGATCTCCGATCCCGGGGTGTCTCGATCCGATCAGCCGCTACATCGAGTCGGCGTCGCTTGATCGCGACTATCGTCTGCAGACAAGTCCCGCGTTTCGTCCACACGTCTATGTGCAGGGCTGCGCCGAAACCTCGCACGGCCTCAGCGATACGCTGCTCTCGGTGCTGCCGATGCGGGCTCAGGAGATCACGAAGTCGCTCGTGTCGACAACGGCGAGAGAACAGGACGCAGCGTCCTCGCATGACCGGGCCGAGCGCGTGTACTCGTGATGGAAAGCCGAATGCGGAGCCGCGACGAGCGCGCCGCGCGCGACGTCGTGGATTGAGGCCGAAAGGGCATCTTTGCGACGACCTGGCCGTCCCTGGCGTGTCACGGTCGAATTGTCATCGGGGGGCGCCGTGCCTGCAACTGCTGGATGACCGACATCTCGTGTCGGCCGGCGGGCACGGTGGAGTGCAGGATTGGAAATGGGTGAGCCGCATCTGCCTGAGCGGGTCGTAACCTTGCTAGTGTCGAGTGAATACGCGCGGCTCGTCGGCCGGACCATGTCGGAACGGCTCGCTTACATCGTCGACATCGCCTCGCTGCATACGCGCGACGAGTTGGTGCGGCGACTGGGACTCGGCCGCGTGGTCGTGCGCCAGGTCGAGAAATGGCTCGCGTTCCACGGACGCCGTCTGCGGCATCCGAACGAAAGCATCGATATTGCCATGTGCGGATTGGAATTTCGGAAGCGGCGCATCCGGCGGTCTCGGGTGGCGGTACGATCGCGTCGGTTGAACTCCAAGACGATCCCAAGGGAGCCGGGCCGAGGCAGTTGAGTTGCCCGTGCTCTGCCAGCGCGGCCAGGCCGCTGCCACGCCGCCGAAGCCCTGACGGGACCGCGATGCACGCGGAGTGCATCACAGGCTTATCGCGTCGCATCATGGAAAATGAGACTCGTCGTCAAGGCCGAGGCCGGGCGGGTTGCGCCCGGCCTCGGCTCATCCGCTAGCCTCCGCGGTCGATGGGGGCTCACCGTCGCTCGTCAGAGATCACGCGAGGCGTCGGGAAGGTCCGCTGCCAACATGGCCAACAAACAGCGGCCGGCACACGCTCGTGTGCCCCTGCAATGGGCGACAAGGGAGGAGTTCGATGCACATGCGAAGTGTAGGTATCGCCGTGTTCACGGCGCTTTTGCTGTCCGGCACGGCATTCGCGCAGGAAAAGATCAAGGTCGGCGTCACAGCGACGCTGGAGGGCACCTATACCGTGCTCGGCGAGGACGGGATGCGCGGCCATGTCACCGCGCTGAACGTGCTCGGCAAAAAGGTCGGCGACAAGGAGCTGGAGTTCGTCGTCGCGTCGACTGATGCCACGCCGGACTCGGCCGTCCGTGCCGTGCGCAAGCTGATCGAGCAGGATAAGGTGCAGATCCTGCTGTCGCCGCTGTCGGGCGACGAGGGCATCGCCGTCAAGAACTTCGCCAAGACGCACCCGGAACTGACATTCGTCAACGCGGCGTCCGGTGCGCAGGAGACGACCTATGTCGATCCCGCGCCGAACTTCTTTCGCTTCAACATGGATGGCGCCCAATGGCAGGTCGGCCTCGGCAAATATGCCTATGAGACCAAGGGCTATCGCAAGATCGCGACTGTCGGCGAGGACTATTCCTTCATCTATACCCAGGTGTTCGGCCTGGCGCTGGAGTTCTGCGGCCTGGGCGGCAAGATCTCCAGCCGGCAATGGGTGCCGCTCGGCACCAAGGATTTCGCGTCGGTGATCGCGGCGCTGCCCGATGATGTCGATGCGATCTATCTCGGTCTCGGCGGCGCCGATGCCGTCAACTTCCTCAACCAATATCAACAGGCCGGCGGCAAGGCGCACCTGATGGGCGGCTCGATCATGATCGACCAGACCATCCTGTCGTCGAAGGGCAATGCCAAGAACGCTCTGATCGGTACGATTGCGGCATCGGGGCAGGCCGATACCTGGGAGGATCCGCGCTGGCAGAAGTTCGTGAAGGCCTATCAGGACTCGTTCCCGCCGGAGAAGCGCTTCCCAAGCCCGTCGCTGCTTGCCACCAACTACTATGGCTCGACCATGGCGTTGATCCTGGCGCTGCGCGAGGTCAATGGCGATCTGTCGAACAACCAGGCCAAGCTAAAGGCGGCGCTGGCGAAGATCGAGATCGATGCTCCCAACGGCAAGATCAAGCTCGACGCCAACCGCCAGGCGATCGGCACCAACTTCGTCACCGAGGTCGTCGACGATGGCAAGGGCGCGCTGTTCAGCAAGGTCGTGAAGGTGATTCCCGACGTCAACCAGACGCTGGGATACGACGCCGCCACCTTCGCCAAGATCGGCCTGCCGAGCCGCACCGTGCCCGAATGTAAGAAGTACTGACCTTCTGCAGAGAGCGACGCGGCTCGAGCGGGCTCGGGCCGCGTCGTCGCGTCTCTTGCTTTCTGCAAAACAATGATCGACGCTGACGAACAATAAGAACCATTTCGGTGAGGAAGTGATGAGTAGGGCGCTCGCCGTCTTTCATGCTCGCTTCGGCCGCGCGACGGTTTATCAGCTCAATCGGCCATTCAATGTGCATGCCCACCGCGAGGGACATCTGATCTTTCATGTTGGCGGGACGCCGGCCGATATCGACGTCTGCGACCAGCATTATCAGATCGGCGAGGACTGGATCGTCGCGGTCAATCCGTGGGAGCCGCACAACTTCCTGCCGAACGATGTCGGCAACGGCGCCATCTTCTTCGTGCTCTACGTCAATGCGGAGTGGTTCACGCCGTCGGCCGCGCGCGAGCAGGGCCTGCGGTTTGGTCGTACCTGCTTTCGGCGAACCGCCGTCCTCGACCGCTGCATTCGCCGCGCCGCAGCGTTGGTATGTGGCGCGCCATCGCTCGGTTGCCTCGACGGCGAGTTGCGGCAGCTGATCGACAGTTGCTACGAGGAGAGCTGGCGCGTCTCGGATCAGATGCCCGAGCGGCCGTGCGCGGAAGTGACGGATTTTCGAGTTCGCAAGTGCATCAAGCTGATGTCGGACAGTCCGTGCGCCGAGATCGAGCTCGATCACATCGCCCGCGAATCTGGACTGTCGCGGCCTCATTTCTATCGGCTGTTCCGTAGCCAGACCGGAGTAACGCCCAACCTCTATTTGAATACGCTGCTGATGGAGCGGGCGCTCGATGCGGTGGTGGCGACGGAGTCGCCGATCGCCGACATCGGCTTCGATCTCGGATTCACCTCCCAGAGCGGCTTCACGCGCTTCTTCGCCGGAAATGTCGGCATGGCGCCGACCGATTATCGCCGCGCTGCAAAAGTGCTGCGCGCCTGACGCGCTGCTGCGCGTCGCGCGAAAAGAGACTGTCGATCAAGTGCGCATGCTTGTCTGCCGCTACACTCTTCGGAACGTGATCCGGAAAAGGATCCGACGAGGGAGGACGAGCGATGGCCGGCACACCCGGCGATCTTCGGCTGAATGCGCCTTTCCGCTGTGATGACGGATCCGTCCCTCTGACCATGAGGGAGGGACGATGAGCCGCTTCATCGAGCGCCACCCGATCTGGTCTCTCATCATTCTCCTCGCCTTGGCGCTGCTGGCGTGGCTGATCGTCGCCGTCTGGCCGCCGGGGCTCGAGGAGGCGATCGGTCGGAAGAAGGTGTTCCTGAGTGCGGTTTTCAACGGCATCACGCTGGGCGGACTGTATTTCCTGGTCGCGAGCGGGTTCACGTTGATCTTCGGCCTGATGCGAAACGTCAATCTTGCGCACGGCTCGCTCTATCTGCTCGGCGGCTATGTGGGCTACGGCCTGTCCGCCGCGACCGGGTCATGGATCCTCGCCTTCGTCGCCGCCTTCATCGTCGTCGCGGCCATCGGCGTTCTCCTGCAGCTGCTCGTCTTTCGCCGCATGGAGGGCCAGGACCTGCGCCAGACCATGGTGACGATCGGCCTCTCGATCGTATTCGCCGATCTGATGCTGTGGGCGTTCGGCGGCGACTTCTATCAGATCCAGACGCCGGCCTGGCTGATCGGACCGGTGCAGCTCCCGCTGATGACGGCGATGAAATCGTCGGGCGAGCCGGTGTTCCTGCAGTATCCCCTGGTACGGCTGGTGATCTTCTGCGGCTCGGTCGTGATCGGCCTCGCGATGTGGCTCGCGCTCAACCGCACCCGTGTTGGCATGATCGTGCGCGCCGGCGTCGATGATCGCGAGATCCTGGCGGCGACCGGCGTGCAGATTCAGCTCGTCTTCGTGCTGGTGTTCGCGCTGGGCGCGGGGCTGGCCGGCATTGCCGGCGTGGTCGGCGGAACCTTCCAGTCGATCTCGCCCGGCGAGGATACGCGCTTTCTGCTGGCCTCGCTGGTCGTCGTCATCGTCGGCGGCATGGGATCCATCCCTGGCGCGGCGCTCGGCGCTGTCATCATCGGGCTCGCCGAGCAGCTCGGCTCGGTCTACATCCCGACCTATGCGATCGTCGTGACCTTCCTGATCATGGTGCTGGTGCTGGCGCTGCGGCCCCAGGGCCTCCTGGCGAGGCGGTGAGATGTCGCTTTTCCAGGAGGCTCGCGCGCGGGAGAGCATGCTGGTAGGCGGCGCCGCACGGCAGCCGGCCGCGTGGTCGGCCACCGAGCAGCCCTGGGCCTGGGCGGTCGCGGCCCTGCTGCTGATCATGCCGCTGATCGCCAACGGCTTCTTCCTGATCGAGATCTTCGGCACCACCCTGATCCTCGGCACCATCGCGCTGAGCCTGATGTTCCTCGCCGGCTATGGCGGCATGGTCAGCCTGATGCAACTGACCATTGCGGGCTTTGCCGGCTACATGGTTGCCGTGTTCGGCGTCAGCGGCAACGCCAATATCAGCCTGGGCTGGCCGTGGTGGCTGGCGACGCCCATGGCGCTGGTGCTCGCGGTGCTGTTCGGCACGCTCGGCGGCGCGCTCGCGGTGCGTACCGAGGGCATCTACACCATCATGATCACGCTCGCGATCGGCGCCGCGTTCTACTACTTCACCAACCAGAACTGGGCGATCTTCAACGGCCACACCGGCATCAATACGATTGCGACGCCGCATTTTCTCGGCGTCGATTGGCGCATGGACATCGCGTTCTATTACCTGACGCTCGCGGTGGCCACGCTGTGCTATTTCGCCGTGCTCTATCTGTCGCGCGCGCCATTCGGCCTGGCGCTGCAGGGCGTACGCGACAATCCCAGGCGCATGGCGGCGCTCGGCTTCAACGTCAATGCGCATCGCATCGCCGCCTATGCGTTCGCGGCCCTGATCGCCGGCATGGGTGGCGTGCTGCAGGTCTGGAACTATCGGCAGATCTCGCCCGGATCGGTCGCGGTCGAGCGCTGCATCGACATTCTCATCGTCGCCGTCGTCGGCGGCATCACCCGGCCGGTCGGGCCGTATATCGGCGCCTTCATCTTCGTCATCCTGCGCACCTTTGCGCTCGACTTCCTGGTCAAGGTTGGGCTCGACGGCAACCGGTTCCGGCTGCTGATCGGGCTCGGCTTCCTCGCCATCGTCTTCTGGTCGTCCGATGGCGTGATCGGCCTCTATGATCGGTGGCGCCGTCGCAGCGAGGCATCGCAGACGCGGTCGCGTCCCGGAGGTCACGGCCATGGATAGGGTCGCGGACCGGCTCTCGGCGCTCGGCTCGACTGCAGCCCTCGAATTGCGCGGTGTCACGCGGATGTTCGGTGCGCTCGCCGCGCTGACCGACATCACGATCACGGTGCGGCCTGGGGAGCGGCGCGCGGTGCTGGGCTCGAACGGCGCCGGCAAGACCACCTTGTTCAATTGCGTCACCGGCGACTTTCTGCCGACCTCCGGCACGATCCGCTTCTTCGGCGAGGACATCACTGCCTTTCCGCCCTATGAGCGGATCCGCCGCGGGCTGCGCCGCACCTACCAGATCTCGGCGCTGTTCCTCGGCCTCTCGGTGCGCGACAATGTCTACCTGGCCTGCCGCGGCGTCTCGCGCGCGCGGTTTTCCATGCTGCGACCCAGCGTCAACGATGCACTGATGCAGGCGACCGAACGCCTGATCGAGGCGGTGCATCTGACGTCAGTGCGCGATCAATTGGTGTCGGAGCTGGCCCATGGCCAGCAGCGCCAGCTCGAGATCGCGCTGGCGCTGGCGGGAGCGCCGCGATTCATCCTGTTCGACGAGCCGGCGGCGGGCCTGTCGCCGACCGAGCGGCGCGAGCTGGTCGAGATCCTGACGTCACTGCCGCCGCATATCGGCTACATCATCATCGAGCACGACATGGACGTAGCGCTGCGCGTCGTCGAGAGCGTGACGATGATGCACAACGGCCGCATCTTCAAGGAGGGCGCGCCGCAGGAGATCGAATCTGATCCGGAGGTGCAGGAGCTCTATCTCGGAGGCGGTCATGAATGACATCCGCCGCTCCGCGCCTGCGCTCGAGGTCCGCGGCCTCGACGTGTACTACGGCCATTCGCATGCGCTGCAGGGCGTCGATCTCCGGCTCGACAGCGGCGTGTTCTCGCTGGTCGGCCGCAACGGCATGGGCAAGACGACGCTGTGCAAGGCCATCATGGGCCTGCTGCGGCCGTCCGGCGGCACGGTGCGTCTGCGCGGCAATGATATCACCGGGCTCAATCCGGCGCGCATCGCAAGGCTCGGCGTCGGCTATGTGCCGCAGGGGCGGCGTCTGTGGCGCTCGCTCAGCGTCGACGAGCATCTGCGCCTGGCAGCGGGCCAGCGCCGCGGTGCCTGGACCGTCGAGCGCGTCTACGAGACATTTCCGCGCCTGGCCGAGCGGCGCAACAATGGCGGCGGCCAGTTGTCGGGCGGCGAGCAGCAGATGCTGGCGATCTCGCGCGCGTTGCTGACCAATCCGCAGCTCCTGATCATGGACGAGCCGACAGAGGGCTTGGCGCCGGTCATCGTCGCCCAGGTCGAGGAGATGCTGATCCGGCTCGGCCAGGACGGCGACATGGCGGTCCTCGTGATCGAACAGAACATCGGCGTCGCCACGGCGATCTCGCCGCGCGTGGCCATCATGGTCAACGGCCGCATCAACCGCATCATCGACTCGGGCCGGCTCG
The DNA here is from genome assembly GCF_032380995.1 of Bradyrhizobium sp. SZCCHNR2028. Taxonomy (NCBI): domain Bacteria; kingdom Pseudomonadati; phylum Pseudomonadota; class Alphaproteobacteria; order Hyphomicrobiales; family Nitrobacteraceae; genus Bradyrhizobium; species Bradyrhizobium sp. SZCCHNR2028. The sequence goes on from NZ_JAUHJF010000007.1 coordinate 108,004, forward strand.
CCGCCGATCGCGAGCTGCAGCAGCGTCTGCTCGGCGTCGGCCAGCATGCCGGCGACGAGACCGATCTCGGGACAGGCGAGGTTCAGGAGGTGCCCGTCGCACGTGCGGCGGTGTCAACGACGCCGAAAGCTGCGCCCGTCAAGGTCTACGTCTCTAATCCCGTGCTGCCGACGCGCTGGTCGCAGCCGGTGCCGATCGCGCAGATCGAGGCCAAGGCGCGCACGCTGTCCACCAGTGTGACCCGGCTCGACGAGGCAACTCGCCAGAGTCGCGAGGGCGCCGTGTCGATCGCGGCGGGCCCGCCGGCGGTGATCGTGGTCGGCACGCTCGACACCAAGGGGGACGAGCTGCGCTTCATCCGCGACATCGTCGCGGGCCACGGCCTGCGCACCCGACTTGTCGATGTCTCCACCAGCGGACGGCACGCGAGCTGCGACGTCTCGGCCCAGGAGGTCGCACTCAATCATCCCCGCGGCGGCTCCGCCGTGTTCGGCCCCGATCGCGGCGCATCGGTCACCGCGATGGCAGAAGCTTTCGCACGTTGGCTGCGGCGGCAGGACAACGTAGCCGGCATCATCTCGGCCGGAGGGTCTGGGGGCACATCGCTGGTCGCGCCGGGAATGCGCGACCTGCCGGTCGGTGTACCGAAATTGATCATCTCCTCTGTCGCATCCGGTGACGTCGGCGCCTATGTCGGGCCGGCCGACATCGCGATGATGTACTCGGTCACCGACGTCCAAGGACTCAATTCGATTTCGCGCGCGGTGCTGAGCAATGGCGCGCATGCGCTTGCCGGCATGGTGACGGCGCGCGAGCAGCAGTCCGCCGTCGCTGACCGCACCCGACCGCAACGTCCCGCCATCGGCATCACCATGTTCGGCGTGACCACGCCGGCGGTGCAGAAGCTCACGGCCGAGCTGCGCGACGACTACGAGTGCCTGGTCTTCCACGCCACCGGCGTCGGCGGCCGCTCGATGGAGAAGCTGGTCGAGTCCGGCATGCTCGCCGGCGTGATCGATCTCACCACGACCGAGGTCTGCGACCTGCTGATGGGCGGTGTGTTTCCGGCCATCGAGGATCGCTTCGGCGCCATCATCCGCAGCCGCGTGCCCTATGTCGGCTCGGTCGGCGCGCTCGACATGGTGAATTTCGGCGCGCCCGAGACCATTCCCGAGCGCTATCGCGGCCGCAAGTTTCACGTCCACAACCCGCAGGTCACCTTGATGCGGACGACGGCGGCGGAGAACGCGCAGATGGGGCGCTGGATCGGCGAGCGGCTCAATCGCATGGACGGGCCGGTCCGGTTCTTCCTGCCCGAGAAGGGCGTCTCGGCGCTCGATGCGCCGGGCCAGCCGTTCTTCGATCGCGAGGCGGACGAGGCGCTGTTCCGCAGCCTCGAACAGACCGTGCGGCAGACCTCGAGCCGGCGCCTGATCCGCGTGCCGCATCACATCAACGACAATGAGTTCGCAGCAGTGGTCGTCGGCGCCATCAGGCCGATGCTCGGGCGGCTGCCGGCGCGGCGCAGACAGGCGAGGTGAGGGGATGGCGAGATATGAGCGCGCACCGCTGCTGAAGAAGTTTCGCGACATGGTGCGCCGTGGTGTGCCGATCATCGGCGGCGGCGCCGGCACCGGCCTGTCGGCCAAATGCGAGGAGGCCGGCGGCATCGACCTGATCGTGATCTACAATTCCGGTCGCTATCGCATGGCCGGCCGCGGCTCGCTCGCCGGGCTGATGGCCTATGGCGACGCCAATGCGATCGTCGTGGAGATGGCGAGCGAGGTGCTGCCGGTGGTGAAGTCCACCCCAGTGCTGGCGGGCGTCAACGGCACCGATCCGTTCCGCGACATGGATGTCTTCCTCGATGAGCTGAAGACGCTCGGCTTCTCCGGCGTGCAGAACTTTCCGACCGTCGGCCTGATCGACGGCACCTTCCGCGCCAATCTGGAGGAAACCGGCATTTCCTACGCGCTGGAGATCGACATGATCGGGCGCGCCCATGACAAGGACCTGCTGACGACGCCCTACGTGTTCAACGAGGCCCAGGCCGCGGGCATGGCGATCGCCGGCGCCGACATCATCGTCTGCCATCTCGGTCTCACCACGGGCGGCTCGATCGGCGCGCAGACCGCGCCCAAGCTCGATGACTGCCCCGGCCTGATCGATAGCTGGGCCTCGGCTGCGCTCAGCGTCAACCCGGAGATCCTGGTGCTGGCGCATGGCGGCCCGATCGCCGAGCCGGCCGATGCCGACTTCATCATGAAGCATACGAAGAATTGCCACGGCTTCTACGGCGCCTCCTCGATGGAACGGCTGCCGGTGGAGCGGGCGCTGACGGAGCAGGTGCGACATTTCAAGGCGATCAGCTCGCGGCCACGCCGCGTCTGAGGCGACAACACGAGATTCGGCAGCAACGGTGCGCGGCGCGGCGCTCGCCGGACGGGAGACCGAGGGAGGAATGAGATGTCCGGGGTTCTGGTTGGTGAGCTGATCCTTTGGCTGATCGTCGCGATCGTCGTCATCGTGGTCGCCGTCTACATCGTCAACTGGCTGTATCATCGCTCCTCGAAGGAGGTCTCCTTCGTCCGCACCGGCTTCATGGGGGAGCGCGTCGTGATCAATGGGGGCGCCTTCGTGCTGCCGTTCATCCACGACTATACGTCGGTCAACATGAACGTTCTGCCGATGGGCATCACGCGTGCGCGGCAGGACGCCGTCATCACGCGCGACCGGATGCGGGTCGACGTCGAGGCCGATTTTTACGTTCGCGTTCAGCCGACCCGCGAGGCCGTGTCGATCGCGGCGGCGACGCTTGGCCGCCGCACGCTCGAGCCGGAAAAATTGCACGCGTTGCTGTCCGGAAAGTTCATCTCCGCCGTGCGCGCGGTCGCCGCGGAGATGACCATGGAGCAGATGCACGAGCAGCGCGGCGACTACGTCTCGCGCGTCAAAGCGGCGGCCGCCGAGGCGCTGGCCCAGAACGGCCTCGAGCTGGAATCGGTCGCGATCACCGATCTCGACCAGACCGATCTCGAATTCTTCAACCCCTCGAACCGGTTCGACGCCGAGGGCTTGACACGGCTGATGGAGGACATCGAAAGCAAGCGCAAGCTGCGCAACGACATCGAGCAGGACTCGATGATCAAGATCCGCACCCGCAATCTCGAAGCCGAGCGCGAGGCGCTGGAGATCGAGCGGGAGAGCGAGACGGCACGGCTGGAGCAGGAGCGCGACATCGAGATGCGCCGTGCCTTGCAGCGGACGGAGGTCGCGCGCGAGCGCGCGCTGCGTGAGACCGAGGCTGAGCAGGCACAGATCATGGCACGGGAGGCGATCGAGAAGTCCCGCATCGCCAACGAGCTGACGATTGCGGAGGCGCGGATCGCGGCCGAGCGCGACACAAGGCAGCGGGAGATCGAACGTACGCGGGCGGTCGAGGAGCGCGAGCTGCTGGCGCGCGAGGACATCGAGAAGGCGCGGATCGCCAACCAGCGCGCGATCGATGCCGCGCGCATCGAATCCGAGCGGGAGGTGCGCCAGCGCGACATCGAGCGGACGCGTACCATCGAGGAGGCCGAGATTGCGGCGCGCGAGGCAGTGGAGAAGGCGCGGATCCAGCAGGATCGCGTGGTCTCGGATGCGCGCATCGCCAACGACGAGGAGACGCGCCGCCGCGAGATCGAGCGAACCCGCGCGATCGAGGAGGCGGAGATCGCGGCGCGCGAGGCGACCGAGAAGGCGCGGATCGCGCAGACCATGATCGTCAATCTGGAGCGCATCAGCTCCGACGAGCGGACGCGCGCCACCGAGATCGCCCAGGTGCGCAACATCCAGGAGGCCGAGATCGCGGCGCAGAAGGCGGTCGAGGCCGCGCGCATCGCCCGCGAGCAGGTGCTGTCCGCAGAGCGCATCGCCGCCGAGCATGCCACGCGCAAGCTGGAGATCGAGCGCAACCAGGGCATCGAGATCGCCGGCATTGCCGCGCGCGAGGCGACGGAAGCCAGCCGCATCGCGCAGGAGGAACGGGTGCGTGCGCTGGAGATCGCGCGCATCCGGACCATCGAGGAGGCCGACATCGCCTCGCGCGAGGCGATCGAGGCGGCCCGTATCGCGCAGGAGCAGGCAGTCGCCGAGAAGCGCATCCGCTCGGAGAAGGAGACGCGGAGCCTGGAGATCCAGCGCACCGAGGCCGTCGAAGCCGCGGATTTGAAGCGGCGCGAGGCCGTGGAGCGGCGCCGCATCGAGGTCGAGCTGGCGCTGGAGGCTGAGCGCATCGCCTCGTCGCGGACGCGCGAGGTGCTGAACATCGATCAGAAGAAGGCGATCGAGCTCGCCGATGAGATCAGGGTGATCGAGCTCGCCGCCAAGCGCGCTGAGCGCATCGATGCCGATCGGCAGGTCAAGGAAGCCGAGATCGTCGCGCGCAAGCAGGTCGAGACTGCGGACGTGTCGCGCGAACAGGCGCTGGAGGCTGTCCGGCTGGAGCGCCGCCGCGCCATCGAGCAGCTCGAGGTCGCGCGTGTGCAGTCGCTGCAGGAGGCCGAGATCGCCGCCCGCGAGGAGGTCGAGCGCGCGCGCATCGCCTCCGATCGCGGTCTCGACGAGGCCCGCATCGGCCGCGAGCGCGAGCTGCGCAAGCTCGAAGTGAACCGCGAGAAGGACGTCGAGACGGCGCTGATGGAGAAGGCGATCGCGCTGTATCAGAAGTCGCTGGAGGAATCCGCGGCCAAGGTCGCCGCCGAGGAGGCGCGCACGCGTGCCACCGAGGCAACGGAAAAGGTGATCACTGCGCGCGAGAGCGAGATCGCCCGCCGGCGCAAGACCGTGGAGGTGCTGATTGCCGAAAAGCAGGCGGAGGAGACCCGGATCGCCGCCGAGGCCGAGCGGGTCCGCGCGGCTGTCGAGGCGGAAGCGCAGAAGCTGCTCAACGAGGCCGAGAATGTGCTGACCGACCAGGCGCGCTACTCGCTGTTCCGGCGCAAGCTGCTCGACCGCATCGAGGGTATCGTGCGCGAGAGCGTCAAGCCGATGGAGAAGATCGAGGGCATCCGGATCCTCCAGGTCGACGGCCTGAACGGCAATGGCGGCAACGGCAATGGGGGCCGCAGCGCTACCGACGAGGTGATCGACTCCGCGCTGCGCTACCGTGTCCAGGCGCCGCTGATCGACTCCATCCTCTCCGACATCGGCGTCGAGGGCGGCAGCCTTGCCAAGATGCCGGGCTTGATCCGCGAAGCCAGGGACATGCAGGGCATCCGGAAAGAGACTGCGGCGCGCAAGGACGCAGGCGGCGGAGGTGGAGCAAATGAGACCAGCCCAACCGAACCGCCGGCCGACCGCGGTCCGCGCAAAAAGGGGTGAGGCACCATGGCGAGGGTCTACGTCTCCACCGTCGTGAGCGCCCGCAACGATCGGGTGTGGGCGCGCGTCCGCGACTTCAACGGCTTGCCGAACTGGCATCCGGCGATTGCGGAGAGCCGGATCGAGGGCGGTGAGCCCGCCGACAAGATCGGCTGCGTCAGGGATTTCCGCTTACGCAATGGCGACCGCATCCGCGAGAAGCTGCTCGGCCTGTCCGACTACGACATGTTCTGCACCTATTCGATCCTGGAATCGCCGATGGGGGTGACGAACTACGTCGCCACCTTGCGGCTGACCCCCGTCACGGATGGCGATAAGACCTTCCTGGAATGGACCGCCGAGTTCGACTGCGCGCCGGAGCGCGAGGCCGATCTCGTCGCCTCGATCGGCGGCGGCGTGTTCCAGGGCGGCTTCGATGCGCTCAAGCGCGCGTTCGGAGGCTAACGCCGTGCCGCACGTCGTCAAGAGCACCATCATCGATGCGCCGACGGAGGCCGTGTGGGAGGTGCTGCGCGACTTCAACGGCCATGACCGCTGGCACCCGGCGGTCGCGACGTCGGCGATCGAGCGTTCGCAGACGTCTGACAAGATCGGCTGTGTCAGGCGCTTCCGTCTCAAGGATGGCTCAGAGCTGCGTGAGCAGCTGCTGGCGCTGTCCGATCTCGAACAGAGCTTCAGCTATTGCCTGCTCGATACGCCGCTACAGCTGTTCAACTACGTCGCCCATGTCCGGCTGCTGCCGGTCACCGACGGCGACCGCACCTTCTGGCACTGGGAAAGCCGTTTCACGACGCGGCCCGAACAGGCCGAGACGCTGACTCGCATGGTGGCGGAAGACATCTACCAAGCCGGCTTCGAAGCGATCCGATCGCATCTGAAGCAGGCGGCATGAGGACGAGGTGAATCGATGCCGGTTACGGTGAAGACGTTTCAGGCCGCGAGCGAAGCTGCGTCTGCGCTGTCGTCGGACCGCGCCGCGCGCTATCTGGGCGGCGGCACGCTGGTCATGCGCGATCTCAACGAAGGCGACGTCTCGATCGCCACCGTGATCCGCGCCACCGATCGCGCGCTGCAGAGCATCGACGCCACGGGCGGGCGCATCCGGATCGGCGCCGGCGTCACCTTCGCCCGCGTTCTGGCCGAGCGCGAGCTGTCCTTCCTGCATCCGGCGGCGCGCTCGATCGGCGGCCCGGCGGTTCGCAACATGGGGACCGTCGGCGGCAATCTGTTCGCGCCGGCCCCGTTCGGCGACTTCACGGTGGCGCTGCTGGCGCTCGACGGCATGGTCTCGCTGCAGGGCGGCTTTGGCGTCCGGGATATGCCGATTGAGGATTTCCTGCAATCGCGCGACCGCCAGGGTGCTGCGCTGGTGGTCGCCGTGTCCTGCATCAGGCCGGCGTCATCGGATGCGTTCCGCTATCGCAAGATCGCGCGCATCAAGCCGAAGGGCGGATCGGTGGTCACGCTCGCGGCGCATCTTCCACAGAGCGGCGGTCGCGTGACCGGCGCGCGGATCGCGCTGGGATCGATGGCGCCGACCGCTGTTCGCGCCAAGGCCGCTGAGCGCGCGCTCGAAGGCCGGCCGCTCGATGCCGGCGCGATCAGCGCCGCCGCTGCTGCGGCAGCCGAGGGAACGGCACCCACGGACAATTCGCTGGCGAGCGCGTGGTATCGCCGCGAAGTGGTCGGCGTGCATCTGCGGCGGCTGCTGTCGGGACAGGAGAGCTAGACCATGGCCAAGACCCCACTTCAGTTCCGGCACAATGGTCGCGACGTCGCGCTGTTCGTCGACGGCGGCACCAATCTCCTGGTCGTGCTGCGCGAGATGATCGGCGACGTCACGCCGAAATTCGGCTGCGGTCAGGGCGGCTGCGGTGCCTGCACCGTGCTGATCGACGGCGACGCGCATCTGTCGTGTCTGACGCTCGCGGAAGCTGTCGAGGGCCGCGCGGTGGAGACGCTCGACGGTATCAAGAGCGGCCCGACCCTGCATCCGCTGCAGCGCGCTTTCGCCGAGGGTTTTGCCGCGCAATGCGGCTATTGCACGCCGGGCATGCTGATGGCGGCCAAGGCGCTGCTGGACAAGATCCCGCAGCCGAGCCGCGAGCAGGTGGTGGAGGCGATCTCCGGCAACATCTGCCGCTGCACCGGCTACGAGCCGATCATCAATGCGGTGCTGGCGGCAGCCGCGTCGCTGCGCGCGAGCGCCTGAGGGGAGATCGCCATGCTGGAACTGCGCAAGGACATCTTCGCCGACGAGCGCGACGACAATCTCAACGAGGTCGGCAAGGGCACGCAGCGCCAGGACATGCTGGGCCACGTCACGGGGACCTCGACCTATTTCAATGACCACAAGCTGCAAGGCATGCTGCATCTGAGGGTCGTGAGGTCGGCGCAGCCGCATGCGCGGCTGCGTCGCATCGACACCGGCGAGGCCGAGCGAAGCGACGGCGTGCGGCGGATCATCAGGGGCGGCGACGTGCCGCGCAACCTCAACACGCTGCTCAGCCTGATCAATTTCGGCAAGGACGATGAGCCGACGCTCGCCGTCGATAAGGTCCGCTACAAGGGCGAGCCGATCGTTGCCGTGGTCGCTGACACGCCGCGCGCCGCAGCCGAGGCGGCTGCCAAGGTGCGGGTGGACTACGAGAGCTTGCCGGCCGTGTTCGATGTCGAGGAGGCGTTGAGACCGGGCGCGCCTGTTGTCAACGAGACCTATCCGAAGAACACGTTCACCTATCACGAGCGCTACGATCACCAGAAGCTGCGCTTCGGAGATGTCGAGCGCGGCTTTGCGCAGGCCGATCATGTGCTGGAGCAGCGCTACCAGATGTCGCCGATCGAGCATGCGCCGGTCGAGACCAACGGCTCGATCGCCGCGCCCGACACCAACGGCCGCTATGTCGTCTACACCTCCACCCAGGCGCTGTTCTTCTCGCTCGACACCTGCGCCAAGATCCTCGACCTGCCGTCCAACACCTTCCACTTCATCGGCGGCACCGTCGGCGGCGGCTTCGGCGGCAAGGTCGACACGCTGACCGAGCCGCTCGCCATTCTCGCTGCGATGTTGACGGGGCGCCCGGTGCGCTACGTGCTCGGGCGAGAGGAAGAGATGCAGTTCGGGCCGCCCCGCGGCGCCGAACGCATCTACGTCAAGGACGGCGTGATGCGCGACGGCCGCATCGTCGCGCGCCAGATCCGCGCCTATTTCGACTCGGGCGCCTACACGCGGCTGTCGAGCTACGCGGTGGTCAAATGCGCCGCGCACCTGCCCGGTCCCTACACGATCCCGAACGTCCATGGCGACATCTACTGCGTCTACACCAACCGCACGCCGGCCACCGCGATGCGCGGCTTTGGCATCACGGGCATGGACTTCGCGCTCGAATGCCAGATGGACAAGCTCGCGCATCTGATCGGCATGGACCCGATGGAATTCCGCATCCTCAACGCCTATCGCGACGGCGACATGAAGGCGCATCGCCGCGAGGCCAAGAACACGGCGCTGATCGAATGCGTGCAGGTCGCGGCCGAGAAGGCCAAATGGCCGATCCGCGAGGAGTTCCGCCGCATGTCATCGCGCAAGGATGGCGGCGGAACGCGGGCGGCTGTTCCCTCCACGCCACGTGAGCCGGTGAGCGCGCGGCCTGCGCCGGCGCAGCAGCGCACGAGCTACGACCGAGGGCTTCCAGTTTCTCCACCTCCAGAGCCGCCGTCACCACCCCCACAGAGCCCGGCACTGGCTCCCGCACACGGCGCGACGCGGTTCTCGTCGGTATTCGGCACGAGGAGGCGCTGAAATGACGAGGCACCGCGGCCGCGGCATGGCGGCGATCAACTATCCCATCGGCATGAATCTCGGCGGCGATCCGAGCCAGGCGCTGGTGCATTCCAATCCCAGCGGCAAGTTCACGGTGGCGCTGTCGTCGATCGATCTCGGGCAGGGCATGAAGTCGGTCACGCGGCAGATCTGCGCCGAGACGCTCGGCGTGCCGGTCGAGGACGTTTATGTCGACACCGCCGATTCCGACACCGGGCCGCACTGCATGGGCTCGTTCGCCTCGCGCGGCACCCATCGCGTCGGCAATGCCGTCATGGCGGCGGCCAGGGAGGCGCGCGGCGTCATGATGGAGGCAGCGGCCGAGGAGCTCGAGGTCAACGCCAGCGATCTCGAAACCGACGGCCGCGGCAACATCCACGTCAAGGGCGCGCCGCATCGCTCGATCTCGGTGAAGGACGTCGCCATCGCCGCCCAGTTCCGACAGGGCAAGACCATCTCCGGTCGCGGCATCTTCCTGGTGCCGTTGTCGGACGTCGATCCCGAGACCGGCGAGATGTCGCCGGCCACCTGCTACGCGCATGCGTGCCTCGTCGCGGAGGTCGAGGTCGATGACGAGACCGGTGAGGTCGGTGTGGTCAGGATGGACAGCGCCTATGAGCTGGGACGTGCGCTCAATCCGCGCCTCGTTGAGCAGCAACTGGTCGGCGGCGCCTGGATGGGCATGAGCCATGCACTCTATGAGACGACCGAGCCGTATTATCCCGATCCCAAACAAGGTCCGCGGGACTTCGTCGAATATCTGATGCCGGGACCTGGCGACATCTGTCCGCACGACATTGCCGTGCTGGAACGCCCCGCGCCGGACGGCCCGTTCGGCGGCAAGGGGCCGGGTGAGATGTGCGCCAATCCGGTGCTGCCCGCGATCGCGAATGCGATTTTCAATGCGGTGGGCGTGCGAATCGACGAGCTGCCGATCACGCCGGAGAAGGTGCTGCGCGCGATCAAGGCGCAGGGCGGCGCGCGGCCGCAGACGCGGCGGTGAGGCAGCATGGTCGTCCGCAGCAACATCGTCGGCATCGACTCGCCGCAGGCGCTGGAGAAGGCGCTGCGCGCGGCCTATTACCTCGCTGACGAGGGGCTCTCCACCGCTGCCTATCTCGCGCTCGCGCTTGGCAAGCCGCTGCTGCTGGAAGGTGCGCCTGGCGTCGGCAAGACCGAGGCGGCGAAGGCGATCGCCGCGGTGCTCGGCCGCAAGCTGATCCGGCTGCAATGCTATGAGGGGATCGACGCCGCGGCTGCGCTCTATGAGTGGAACTATCCGCGCCAGATGCTGGCGATCCGCCAGGCCGGCGAGGAGAGCATCGACATCTATGGCGAGAGTTTTCTGATCGAGCGGCCGATGCTGGCCTGCCTGCGCGCGCCGGACTCGACGGTGCTCCTGATCGACGAGATCGATCGCGCCGATCAGGAGTTCGAGGCCTTCCTGCTGGAATTCCTGTCCGACTTCCAGATCTCCATTCCCGAGCGCGGCACGGTTCGCGCCGCCGAGCGTCCGATCGTCGTGCTGACCTCCAACCGCACCCGTGAGCTGCATGAAGCGCTGCGCCGCCGCTGTGTCTATCATTGGATCGACTATCCCGATGCGGAGCGCGAGGCGCGGATCGTGATGATGCGGGCGTCCAGCGTGGCCGAGGCCACCGCGCGCGCCGTGGTGGCGGCGGTGGCGAAGCTCAGGCGTGAGCCGTTGAGCAAGGCGCCCGGCATTGCCGAGGCGGTCGACTGGGCCGAGGCCGCGACGCTTCTGAACCAGACCGGCGCGCGCTGGCCCGACGCCTTCCGGCGCTCGATCGGCGTAGCGCTGAAGGACGAGGAGGATCTGTCCTTCATCGCGCCTCGGCTCGATGCCCTGCTCGCGGAGGCGATGACATGAGCGAGGCGCGCCTGCCGCAGGCTGCCGAGATCTTCGTCACTTTCGCTGCGCTGTTGCGGCGGAACGGCTTTGCGGTCGCGCCGGAGCAGACCACGGCATTCCTCGCTGCAATCGAACTGCTGGGGCCGAGGAGCCTCGACGACATCCGCCGTGCCGGCGCGGCGACCCTGGCGCCACCGCCCGAGCGGCTCGCGACCTACAATTTGCTGTTCGACATCCATTTCGGTGTGACCGAACGGACGGCTCTCAGCGAGACCGATCAGCCGGACGATGTCGTCCGGTTGCAGGAGGAGGGCGACGGCGGCGTCGATCCCGACAGCGCCCAGGAGCAGAACGAATCCGGGCTCGCCGCCACGCGCGCCGAGGCCGTGGTGGCCCGTCGTCTGGCGGCGACAACCGACGGCAATGCCTTGCAGCGCCTGGCACGGCAGGCCCGGGCTAAGCTACCGAAGCGGCGAGGCCATCGGCGCATGCGCGCGCGGCGCGGCAGCTTCGTCGACCTGCGCCGAACCTTGCGTGAAAGCGTGCGGCGCGATGGCGAGGTGCTGTCGCTGCGGCGCTTGAGGCGCCGGCCGCGGCTGCGCCGGCTGCTGCTGTTGATCGACGTCTCCGGCTCGATGAAGGCGCGGACCGAGGACAACATGCGGCTCGCTCATGTGTTGGTCCAGGCGGTGCCGCAGGCCGAGGTGTTCACCTTGGGCACGCGGCTGACGCGGGTCACGCGGCCGTTGCGGCTGAAGCGGCGCGAGCAGGCGCTGCTGGCGGCTTCGCATCTCGTCAGCGACTGGGACGGCGGCACGCGCATCGGCGAGGCGCTGCAGGCCTTCCTCGGCGTGCCGCGATTCTCGATCTATGCGCGGGGCGCGGCGGTTCTGGTGATCTCGGACGGGCTGGAGCGGGGTGACCATCAAGTGCTCCGCGAAGCCGTGTGGAAACTGTCGCTGCGCGCCTGGCGCCTGAGCTGGCTGACGCCGCTGGCGACTGGGCCGGGCTTCAGGCCGCAGACGGAAGCGCTGCAGGCCATTGCGCCACTTGTCGATGACATGGTGCCGGGCGGCTCGGACGAAGCCATCGTCGCGCATGTGTTGTCGCTGGCGCAGAGGAGGGCGGCATGACCGGCTATGTCGATGCGCATCATCACATCTGGCGCCAGGCCGACCTGCCCTGGCTGGTCGGCCCGATGCAGCCGCGGATCTTCGGGCCCTATGAGTCGATCCGGCGCGACTACCCGATCGAGGAATATCTCGGGGACATCGCCGGCAGCGGTGTGACGCAATCGGTCTACGTCCAGACCAACTGGGCCAAGGACGGCTTCGAGGAGGAGGCCGCGTGGGTGCAGCGCACCGCCGATCAGCACGGCTATCCGCATGCCATCGTCGCCTATGCCGATCTCGCCGTTGATGACGCGCGGCCGCAATTCGATCGGCTCGCGCGTTATCCGCTGGTGCGCGGCGTTCGCATGCAGCTGCACTGGCATAAGAATCCGTTGTACCGGTTCGCGGAGTCGCCCGATCTCTGCAGTCAACGGAATGTCCGCGCCAACATGGCGCGGCTGGCCGACTACGGCTGGTCGTTCGACCTGCAGGTGTTTGCCGGGCAAATGGCCGGCGCCGCGGCGCTGGCCGAGAGCTGTCCGGCCGTCACCTTCGTCCTCCAGCACGCCGGCATGCTGGAGGACCGGTCGCCGGCGGGACGCGAGCAATGGCGCGCCGGCATGCATAAGCTTGCGGCCTGCCGCAATGTCGTCAGCAAGCTCTCGGGCCTCGGCACCTTCATCCGCCGCAACGATCCCGCTGATGTCGCCGATGTCGTACGCGAGACCCTCGCTATCTTCGGCCCCGAGCGCTGCCTGTTCGGCTCGAACTTTCCGATCGAGAAGCTCTGGACCGACTATCGCACACTGGTGGCAGCCTATGAGGCTGCCATCCACGGCCTCGACAAGCGTGCACGCGCGCAGGTCATGGGAGAGACGGCGCGCCGCGTCTATCGGCTGGGATGATACCGCCTGCAACGACAACAAAAGCAACAGGGAACGCTCATGGCGCTGGAAATCAAGATTCTCGACTATGGTGATATCGAGCTCGAATCGAGCTTCCTCGTGCTGGGCCGCGACTGCGGCCGCACCCGCCGGGTGCTGACGCTCGGCTTCCTGATCCTGGGCGGACCGTATCCGGTCGTGGTCGACACCGGCTACCGCTCCAACCAGATCATGGAGACGCTGGGCATGCGCGGGCTGCAGTACCATGAGAACATGATCGAGAACCAGCTGGCGCGGCATGGCGTGCGCATGGGCGACGTCCGTTATGTCTGCCACACCCATCTGCACATCGATCATGCGGGAAAGGACGATCTGTTCCCGATGAACACGACGGTCGTGCTCAACCGCCGCGAGCTTGAATATTCGGTGTCCGGGCTGATGCACCCGCAATATCCGGCGCCGGACATCAAGCATCTGATCGACCGGCTGCACACCAAGAGCGCGCTGCGCTTCCTCGATCTCGAGCTGACCGGACCTGTCGAGCTGATGCCGGGGGTCTATTGCGATGCCGCCAATGCCCACACCGAAGGCTCGATGAACATCCACGTCCACACCGCCGACGGCATCGCCACCATCTGCGGCGACGTGATCTACGACTTCAACGACCAGATCGTGACCCCGTTCAACGAGATCCAGGACGCGGAGCCGCGCACGACCGGCAATCACGGCACCTCGAAGCGCGCCGAGAAGGCGGCGATCAAGAAGCTGCTGTCGAGCTCCCGCTATCTGTTGCCGGTGCATGATCGCCCGGCCAAGATCGAGGGCGGCGTGGTGACAGGGCGGTTGCACGACCAGGTGCCGGGTCCCATCGTGCAGTCGCTGCCGCAGCGGCACTGGTTTCCGGCGTAGTCGGCGCGAGGATCGGCCATGACCCATGTGACCTTGCGCCCTGAATTCGAGAGCCTGATCGACCCCTACGCACCGGTGTCCCAGGTCGCGACCGGCTTCGACTTCACGGAAGGGCCGATCTGGCACCCGATCGAGCATTTCCTGCTGTTCTCCGATATGCCGGCCGACGTCCGCCGCCGCTGGGACGCGAGGCGCGGCGTGGTCGAGATGCGTCGGCCGTCGAACAAGTGCAACGGCATGACCTATGATGCCGACCTCAATTTGATCGTCTGCGAGCACGCGACGTCGTCGCTGGTGCGCGAGCGGCCCGATGGCCGCCGCGAGATCCTGGCCTCGCATGTCGACAACCAGGAGCTCAACAGTCCGAACGACGTGTGCGTCCATTCCAGCGGCGCAATCTACTTCTCCGATCCCTGGTATGGCCGCATGCCGGTCTACGGCGTCGAGCGGCCGCGCCAGCTCGGCTTCCAGGGCGTGTACCGTGTGCCACCGGGCGGCGGTCCGCCGCGGCTGCTGGTCGATCGTTATCTGTTCGATCAGCCGAACGGGCTGTGCTTCTCGCCGGACGAGGCGCTGCTCTATGTCAACGACACCGTGCAGGCGTTGATCCGCGTGTTCGACGTCGGTAGCGACGGGGCGCTCTCGAACGGGCGCGTGTTTGCTAGCGGCATCCGCTCCGAGCTGGAGCCCGGCGTGCCCGACGGCATGAAATGCGATCAGCGCGGCAATGTCTGGGTGACCGCGCCGGGCGGCGTCTGGGTCTATGCGCGCACCGGCGAGTTGCTCGGCAAGGTGCGCGTCCCGGAACTGGTCGCCAATCTCGCCTGGGGCGGCGCCGATTTTCGCACGCTCTATCTCACCGCGACGCATTCGGTCTATGCGATCGCGACCAAGGTCGGCCCGCGCCACGAGCCCTATATGAGGGCCCAGGCGCGGGGGGCTGCGGCGGGCTCGTCCCCATCCAGCGCGACGTCCGCAGGCGCGCCATCGGCGCCGCTGCTGGCGTCGGGCGACATGCAGCTCGATCCGCGCCGCTGCGCGATGATCATCCAGGATCTGCAGAACGACGTCATCATGGACGGCGGCGCGTTTGCCGATTCCGGGGCTCCCGGTCATGCTAGGCAGCAGCGCGTCGTCGACAACGTCCGCCGGCTTGCCGAGGTCGCGCGCGCACGCGGCGTCGTCATCGTCCACGTCTGGTTCGTCGTCGAGCCCGGTGCCCCCGGCGTGACGTTGAACGCGCCGCTGTTCGAGGGGCTGGTCGACAGCAAGGCGATGGTGCGCGGCAGCTGGGGGGCTGCGCCGGTCGCTGGGCTGGAGCCGCGGAGCGGGGACTTCGTCGTCGAGAAGATGCGGATGAGCGCCTGGGAGGGCACGCGGCTCGAGACCATTCTCAAGGCCACCGGGCGTGACGTGATCATCAATACGGGGGCCTGGACCAACATGTCGGTCGAGCACACCGCGCGCACAGGGGCCGACAAAGGCTACTTCATGGTGGTGCCGGAGGATTGCTGCTCGACGATGAACGCGGACTGGCACAATGCGTCGATCAACTTCGCCATGCAGAACGTTGCTGTCGTGACTAGGGCCGACGCAGTGATCAGGGCGCTGGGGTGAGACATGCCCAAGCTGCTGCATCTCGTCGCCTCGCCGCGGGCAGACTCCGAATCCAGCGCCGGCGCGCACGCCTTCCTCGACCGCTTCAGGCAGGCGCGGCCGGGCTGGGACGTCGACGAGATGAATCTGTGGCGCGAGAAGCTGCCGGAGTTCGAGGGCGAGATTTTGCAGGCGAAGTATGCCCGCACGGGTGGACGCGCCTTCACCGATGGCCAGCGGGAGGCGTTCGCGGTGGCCGAGCGCATGGCGGTGCGGCTCGATCTGGCCGAGCGCGTCGTGATCTCGACGCCGATGTGGAATTTCGGCATTCCCTACAAGCTCAAGCACTGGCTGGATATCATCAATCAGCCGGGCCTCACCTTTCGCTTCGATCCGTCGCGCGGCTACCTGCCACTTCTGAAGGATCGTCCGACGCTGGTGATCCTCGCCAGCGGAGGCGACTTCACCAGCGGCATCAGCCGGGGGCGCACCGATCTCGCGACGCCCTATTTGCGCGAGGCGCTGCGCTTCATGGGGCTTCGCGATCTGCACTTCGTGGCGATCGGGCCGACCAGCGGGCCGGCCGCGCACACCGGCGTGGCGCGTGAGCGGGCGCACAGGCGGCTCGTGGAGATGGCTGCACGGTTTTGATATGACATGAAGAGGCGGGCCCGCTGCGCGCATCGCGTCCGAGCTGCCGGTGGTTTCGTCCCTCGACTGGCGTCCTGTGATCGTGCTCTCGACTGATCCAGCCGCAGAAAGAATTCAACCGATAAGGTCGACTGCGGCTCCCGCCGCGTCGATCAGGTGGACACGGTCGACCTCGGTGCGCGGCAGCAGCGCACGGATCTCAGGCTCCGACATCAGACTAAACGCGGTCGAAAGCGCGTCGGCCGCCGTGGCATTGCCGGCGACCGTGGTCACGCTGCGATAGCGCTGCGCGCAGCCGCCGCTGTGCGGATCGAACAGATGATTGAAGCGGCCGTGCGGATCGAAGCGGAGGCCATAGGCGCCTGACGTCGATACGGCCCGATCGATGATCGGTAGCATCGCGGCGATCCGATCGGGACTGTCGGGGTCGGCGATCGCGATCTCCCAGGGCCGGGCGTCCGGCCGCGCGCCGATGGCGCGGGCTTCGCCCATGTCGACCAGGCTCTGCTGCACGCCTTCGCTGCGCAGCAGGTCGACGATCCGATCCGTGACATAGCCCTGCGCGATGCCATTCAGGGTGAGCGCCGTGCCGCGCGGCATGACGATGCGATCGCGGCTGACGCTGAGCCGCTGATGGCCGACCCGCGCCAGCGCCTCTTGTACGGCCGCCTGCGGTGGGCCGTCGGGATTCGCATCGGGGCGCGAAAAATGATCGGCATAGAGCGTCCACAGCGGCTGCACGGTCGGGTCGAAGCGGCCGTCGGTCAACGCGGCGTAGCGCTGCGAGAGCGTGAGGATGTCGACCAGCTCCGGCGCCGGTGCGACCAACACGCCGGTGCGGTTCAATGTGACCAGCGCCGAGTCCTCAAGATAAAGGCTGAACAGGCGCTCGAGTCGCCGTGCTTCGCTGATCGAGACCGTGATCACCCGCTCGGCCTCGCGCCGGTCATGGTGATGAAGCTTGATCGTGGCAACGGCGCCGAGCAACGTGCCGCGCCATTCGACGAGGCCAGCGGTGCTGCCGGCCGCCTGCCTGCCGCAGGGTGCGATCGCAAGGCCCGCCAGTGCGGCGCTGATGCGGATGAAGCGCCGACGCGAGAGCTGATTTGTCATCGTCGCACCTCAGTCGTGTCCTTGTGGCCCGGCTCGTTCGTGCCGGCGTTGTCGTCGGGGGAGCTCAGCACATAGTCGCGCGGCACCTCGGTGAAGCCGACGATGCGACCGCCGTGCTCGGCCGCGAAGCGCTCGGCGGCGCTCCGATCCGAGAACGGTACAGCCTCGTCGCTGCCCATGCCGCTTCTGAGTCGGCTGCCGATCACGAACACCGCCTTGCGGGCTTCGACCCAATTGTCGGCACCCGGATTGTCCCAGCTCGCGGCCTTGCCCATGTCGGAGACGTAGATCGCCTGGATGTCCTTGGGCTCGTCGGGCAGCATCGTGAAGGCGATGGCGTCGCGGGCCGAGGAGAACCACACCGGCTCGATCAGGCTGGCGGCGAAGATCTGTCCCTTGGGACCGGAATGCTCGAGCAGGTTCATGCCGCAATAGTGCCCGATCGCCTCCGCCGTCAGCTTGATCGGCGGCGGCGGCGCGGCGGCCTGCTTGTCGTTGCAGGCGCCGAGAGCAAAGGCGGTGATGAGCGCGCAGGCGAAAGCGAGGCGTTTCATAGCTCCCTCCGTGAGAAGGCCAGCGCGGCGCCGGCGAGCGGTACCAACGTCCACAGCACCAGCGCCGCGAGCAGCGCCTGCACCGACAGCGTGCTGCTGCCGGCGAGCCCGGCCATGCCGGAGAACAGGCTGACATTGGCGAAGCCGGTCAGGTTGAAAAGCCGGTAGGCATCGGTCGGATTGAGCAGCAGCAGCGCGCTGAGCACGCCGCCGGAGACGTTGCGGCCCTGGTCGATCACCAGAAGGCCGAGCAACGCCATGTCGTAGATCAGGACGAGCACGAGCCACAGGCCGATGCTGACACCCGCTGCGGTGCCGCGGTCGCGCACGACGGCGCTGACGAGATAGCCGATTGCGACGAACACCGCGCCAAGCAGAACGGAGGAGCCGATCATCGCCGCGAAGGCCGCGAGCCCGTCGCTGTCGAAGTGGCTGCCGGCGATCAGCAGCGCCACCGCGGCGGCGCCATAGCCGAGGCAGGTCGCGAAGGCGAGCACCGCGAGATGACCGAGGAACTTGCCGAGCAGCACCTGCCAGCGCGCTACGGGATAGCTGAGCAGCAGCAGCATGGTGCCGCGCTCCATGTCGCCGACGATGGCATCGTGCGAGATCAGAAGCGCGATCAGCGGGATCAGGAAGATGGTCAGGCTCGACAGGCTGACGATGACCACATCGAGCGCTCGCGCGCCGACGGTACCGGTCGGTGCGCTGCCGAGGAAGGTCAGCGACAGCGCGAGTCCGGCCAGCAGCAGGGTCGAGGCCAGCACCCAGCGATTGCGGATCGCCTGCTGGATCTCCTTGGCGGCGATGGTGATGACGCTGGTCATTGCGGGTGCTCCGCGTGGCGCAGGAAATGCGCGTAGAGCTCGTCGAGACTGGGTGGAATGAGCTCGAGATCCTGGACGGCGGTGGCGTCGGCCGTCGCCAGACGCAGCAGCTCGATCTTCTCGTCCGGCGCTGCGTCGATCTCGACGATGTGGCCGTTCACCCGGCGATAGGACGCGGCCGGCGGGAGCCAGGCCGGCGGGCCCGACGGCGGCAGGGAGGCGACCTTGACTCGAATCCGGGTCGGCAATCGCGCGAGGCGGCGCAGCTCGTCGAGTGTGCCGTCGGCGACCTTCAGGCCGCGGTTCATAATGATGACGCGGCCGGCGCGTTCCTCCAACTCGGTCAGCGCATGCGACGACAGCAGCACCGTCGTGCCCTCGGCGGCGAGCCGCTCGATCACCTCGTAGAAGGTCTGGCGGAGCTCCGGATCGAGACCGCTGGTCGGTTCGTCGAGCAGCAGCACGCGCGGGCGGCCGATCAGCGCCTGTGCCAGCCCAAGGCGCTGGCGCATGCCCTTGGAGTAGGTGTTGACGCGGCGCTTTGCGGCATCGCCTAGTCCGACGACGTCGAGCAGCTCGAGGGCCTGTCCGACCGGCTCGCGCTTGAGCCGTGCGTAGAAGGTCTGGGTCTCGCGGCCGGTAAGGGCGGCATCGAAGGCGACGTTCTCCGGCAGGTAGCCGAGGCGGCGCCGCGAGGAGAACTCGCCGGCGGCTGGATTTTCACCGAGTACGGCGATGGTGCCGCGGGTGGGGCGGATCAGCCCGAGCATGATCTTCATCAGCGTCGTCTTGCCGGCGCCGTTGTGGCCGATCAGCGCCACCATCTCGCCGGCGGCGAGATCGAACGAGACGCCCCTCACGGCTTCGACCTTGCCGTAGTGCTTGATCACGTCGGCGACATGGATCGTCGCGGTCATCGAGGCCCGCTTTCTGCAGCGGCGCGGCGCGCCGGCGGCGATATCAGGGGATGGCTGTCGACGACTCCGCCGGGCAGGATCGCGGGAAACTGCGCCTGCGCCCAGCGGATCACCTGCACGGCTGGGCTGTTGATCAGGACCTTGGCGGCCGGCGCGGTCCACAATACGCGGTCGATCAGATCATTCGGCCGATAGGCGGTGTCGGCGATGCCGTCGCCGTTGAGGTCGAAGCCCGGGTTGTCGCTCCAATAATTGCCGCGGCCGTTTTTCGACCAGTCGAGATGGCGGGTGCCGACATACTTGATCTGGCTGGCATTGTTGACGAAGGCATTGCCCCTGATGTCGTTGCCCTCGGAGCCGGCGGTGAAGTGAACGCCGATCTCGCACCCTTCGAACCAGTTGTCGGTGATATGGTTGTTGTTGGTGTTGTAGATGAACACGCATTTCTCGGGACCGGGACGGGCGCCGGCGGTCGGCGTGGCCGTGCTCGCATCGGCCTGCGGCACGCCTTCGTCGGTGCCCCGGTTCTCCGCGGTGGCCCAGCGGTCTGCCGGCTGGAGCCCGCCGATCACGCTGTTGCCGGAGATCTGCGAGCCATTGGCCGCGTTGAACAGCAAGCCGCGGTCGCGGTCGTGATCCGAGACGTTATCCCTCACGACGAGCGCCTTGGAGAACATCATCGCATAGCCGATGATGTTGCGGGTCGAGACGTTGCCGGAGATTTCGCTGTCGTTGGTGTACATGAAGTGCACCGCGAAGCGCAGGTCGCTGAAGCGATTGCGGCTGAAGACGTTGTTGCGGCTGGTGATGGCGAACACGCCATCGCGGCCGTACCGGAATTGGTTGTCGATCACCTTGGCGCCCGGCGCGTTCCAGACGGAGACGCCGTTGCCGGTCACGCCGCCACGCGTCGCGCGCAGGCCGATGATGCTGTTGTGACGGACCATGGCGTTGGCCGATCCGTGCAGATAGACGCCGAACAGATTGCCTTCGATGCGGTTGTTCTCGATCAGTGCGTCGTGCGCGGCCTGCTCGACGAAGATGCCGGAATCCATCTGCTCCAGCGCACGGCCGGATCCGTCGATGGCGAGGCCGCGAATGACGGTGCCCGGCGCCGCCACGGTGATGACGCTGCCCTCGCCGCCACCGCTGATCACGGCGCCTGGAGCCCCAGCCAGCGTCAAGCGGTGGCTGATCCGTAGCGGTCCGCGATAGGTGCCGGTGGCGAGCGCGATCTCGTCGCCGTCGGCGGCGCGGTCGAGCAGGGCCTGCAGGTCGGTGGTTTCAGCTCCGACCTGCAGAGTCGCCGCCTGGGCGCGGAAGGGCAGGCCGGCGACGACGAGCGTCGCCAGCCCCAGAGTCTTGATATGGCGCATGCGCCGCATCGCTCACGCGTTCCGCGGCGAGACCAGCATGCGTCCGCGCATTTCCATGTGCATGGCGTGGCAGAACCATGTGCAGAAATACCAGTACACGCCGGGCTTGTCCGCGATGAACGTCACGGACGAGGTCTGCTGCGGATCGATCTCCATGTTGACGCCGTAGTTGACGATGCAGAAGCCGTGCACCAGGTCCTCGACGTCGTCGATGTTGGTGACATAGACGGTCACCTCGTCGCCCTGCTTGACCTCGAACTTCTCGAGCGCGTAGGCAGGCGCGCTGGACCACATGTAGACGCGCACCTTGTTGCCGTCGCGGATCACCTTGGCGTCGCTCTCCAGTGTGACGCCGTCGGCCGCGGCCTGCTTGCGGGCGTCGGCGAAGAACGGGTCGTCGCGCTTCCAGATCGAGGTCACGCGCCCCTCGAGCTTGGAGCGATGCACGATCACGGCGTCGTGCGGCTCGGCGAAGCTCGGGCCGTCGTGCACCAGCTCCATCTTGTCGCCGGAGATGTCGATCAGCTGGTCGTTCTCCGGCTTGAGCGGGCCGACATTCAGGAAACGGTCCTTGGAGAACTTGTTCAGCGACAGCAGCCATTTGCCGTCGGCTTCGCGGGTCTCGCCCATCGAGGCGTGGTTGTGACCCGGCTGATAGTGGACGTCGAGCTTCTGGATGATCGGGTTGACCTTCTCGCCCTTGAAGGCGCGCTTGGCGAGATCGAGGCTCCATTTACAGACCTGGCTGTCGAGGAACAGCGTGGTGTAGGCATTGCCCCGGCCGTCGAAGGCGGTGTGCAGCGGCCCGAGGCCGAGCTCCGGCTCGGCCACGACGACATCGCGCGGCTTGATCTTGTCGTCGAACAGGTTGTCGATCAGGCGGACGTCGATCACCGTGACCGTCGGCGCCAGCTTGCCGTTGGCGATGACATGGATGCCGTCGGGGGCCGTGTTGAGGCCGTGCGGGCTGTTCGAGACCGGAACGTAGCGGGTGTAGGGTGATCCCTTGCGGCCATCGATGACGGGAACGCCGTTCATCTCCTTGAAGTCTCCCTTCTTGACGGCCTCCTCGATGCGCTTGATGTTGAAGATCGTCACCCAGTCCTGCTCGCTCGCGGTCATCTCGGCGAGCGTCACGCCCTTCTCGGAATTGTAGCAGGTCGCGAAGGCATATTTGCCCTGGTAGTCGCAATCGGTGTTGTCGAGATTGCCGTCGACGATCACCTGCCAGGCAACCGTCATGGTGTCGCCGTCGACGGCCGAGAACATCGACCAGTATTTCGACTTGTCGTCGAGCACCTTGCCGTCGTTCGGCAGCGGCACCTCATATTCGCCGTTGCAGAACAGGTAGCCGGTGCGCGGGAATTTCTGCGGACGCATGCCGTGGATCGTGTACTGGTTCGGCAGCTCGATGATCTTGTCGCACTTCATGACGTCGGTGCGAATGCGGGCTAGGCGGGTATTGGCCTTGTCGTTGATGAAGACGTAGCGTCCGTCATAGGTGCCGTTGGTGAACGACATGTGTGGATGGTGGCAGTCGCCGTTCATCCAGATGCCGAGCCGATCCTTGAGCCGCTCGCGCGTCTCGGGCAGCAGCCCCTCGGTCATGATCTTGCGGCTCTCGTTGGTCTGGCCCCAGCCGGTGGCGCTGCACCGGTTGAAGACGGGGATACGCATCAGCTCGCGCATCGACGGCATGCCGACGATGCGAAGCTCGCCGGTCTGACCGCTGGAGAAGAAGACGTAGTATTCGTCGAGCTGACCCGGCGCGACCTCGGCCTTGCCCCCGCTCTGTCCAGCTCGCGCCTGCGCCGCGGCCGGTGTCGTCTCGATGCTCTTGCCGAGGCCGATGCTGCCGGCCACGCCGGCCGCGCCCAGTGCGGCGGTGCCGACGATCTGCCGGCGGCTGAGTTTCGTCTGGTCGTCGTCGTGCGCCATCGTCGTCTCCTTATGATGGATGGGTGAGATCGTTGGATTGGGCCGGCGCCGTCGTCGGCCGGCCGGCGTGGGTGATCACGGTCTTCGGACCGGATTTGGCGGCGCGCATCGACGGCGATGACATCGCCTCGAACTTCTCGCGCTTGAGCCGGACTTGGATCATGTGCGGACAGCGCTGGTCGTCGTAGTAGAGCTCCTGGCAATGCATGCAGTAGATGCACTCATTGACGTTGATGTGTCCCTCGGGATGGATCGACTGCACCGGGCATTCCTTGGCGCAGCGCTGGCAGGGCGAGCCGCACTCCTTCCAGCGGCGCAGCCATTCGAAGGTGCGGATGCGACCGGGAATCGCGAGCGCGGCGCCCAGCGGGCAGAGATAGCGGCAGAAGAAGCGTTCGATGAACAGGCCGATGCCGAGCAGCGCCGCGGCATACAGCACGAACGGCCAGCTGCGCGAGAATTTCAGGATGATCGCAGTCTTGAACGGCTCGACCTCCGCGACCTGCTCGGCGAGCGCGACCGAATACAGCGACAGCCCAAACAGACCGAGGAAGATGATGTATTTGATCGGCCACAGCCGCTCGTGCAGCCCCCAGGGCACCGTGATCTGCGGCACCTTGAGCCATTTTGCCACTGTGTTGGTCAGCTCCTGCAGCGCGCCGAACGGACAGAGCCAGCCGCAGAACGGCCCGCGGCCCCAGAACAGCAGTCCAGCCGCCGTTGCCGCCCACAGGATGAAGATCAAGGGCGCTGCGAGGAAGAACTCCCAATGGAAGCCGGTCAGCAGCGCGTTGATGAAGGTGACGACGTTGACGACAGAGAGCTGGGCGTTGGCGTACCAGCCGAGCCAGACCAGCACGAACAGGAGATAGGCGCGGCGGACCCACGTGTAGAGCCGGGGACGGCGCACCAGAACGTTCTGGAAGAAGAAGATCCCGGTGAGCACGGCCAGCGCGAGCGCGGTGATGCCGATGGAGACCGTCTGCGAGCGCCAGATGCGCATCCATAACGGCTCTTCGGTGTCGTCGGTGACTGGTTGCGCGGTGGACGGGGCGGGCTGTGCGGCCGTCGCCGGCGTCGCAGCGGCGCGCGTCTCGTGCTTCAGATAAACGTCTGGAACGGCGTAGTCGACATCGAAAGTCAGGAACGCCTTGTCGTGGCTGCCGGTGCTTCGTTGCACCAGGAGCTGGAGCTGCCATGGCTCGGTCGGGTCGAGCGTGAATTCGGGCGGCGTGACGAACAGTCCGATCTCGCGCAGGGCGGGCGCGCCGGCGGCGGCCAGCGCACCGAGTCGCATGTGGTTCTTGTCGCGGAACCGTGTGCTTCCGCCCTCCTGCAGCACCTCGATACGGTCGAAGATGCCGCCTCGGACATAAGCGGAGCCCTTGAACGAGTAGACGCCGTCGCCGGCGACGACGATCGCCTGCTGTCCGGGCTGCAATCGCTGCTTGAGTCGCTGATAGCCCTCGTCGCCGAGCAGGCTGCGGCCGATGGTGGGCACGCTGGCCATGGCCACATAGAGATCGATGAAGGTGTCGCCGGCATCGCCGGGCTCGGGATTTTGCGCGGCCGCCGCATTGCCCGACTTGGCGAATGCGTCGTTGACGTCGCCGATGCTGAGATGCAGGCGCCGCACCGAGCCGTCGCCGAGCAGGTTGCCCCAGTCACGGATCTCGCTCTTGTCGGGATCGACCGTCCTGGTCACGCCCGGCTGTGCTGCGGCGGCGCTCGCCGCAGCGCCGGCACCAATGCGGCCGCTGCGGATCAGGCGCGTGGCGGCGCGCACGATGCTGTCGTGCATCACCAGCACGGTGACCGTGGCACCCGAGACGATGTCGGCCTGCGGCGCATGTTCTGCGCCGTGCGAGATCGGCGTCATGTCCTTGCCGAGCAGGCCATTGAGTGCGGCAACGATGCGTGGCTCGGGAATGCCGATCAGCACGATCGGCTCCTTGTGATCGACCAGCTTCAGCCCGGTGATGACGCCCTTGGGATCGATGCCGACGAGGATGTGGATCGGCTTGCCCGAATAGCCGACGGAATTGGCGAAATCGGAGTTGAGATAGACGTAACCCTTGAGCTGATCGCCGCGATACACCGGCATGATCGGCGGCTCGCCTTGCGGCACGCCGAAACGATCCGCATCGGGGAAGAGCTCACCCGGCGTGATCTTCGAGAGGTAGGTTGCGAGATCGCCGGCAGCATGTGCTGCGCGCGGGGCCGCGATCGTGCAGAGCCCGATGAGGATTGCTACCAAGATAGCAGGCATGCGCCACCGTTTGGTGGCGACATCACTCGCAACCATGATCACCTCAAGCGGAACGGCCGGCCCACGAAGGGCCGTATTCCAGTCAGGACTGTTTCGGGGAAGGAAAGGATCGTCGCCATTGACAATCCCGGAGCAAATAGAGTCGGGCTAAATTGACTCCTTATCGTGCCGGTTGTCTAGTGGGTCGCAATCCGACGGACGTTGCGCTGGATCAAACAGGCCAGGACAATCAGGCAGACTATCATATGTTGTTGTCACGCACGCTTTCGCTCAAGTCGGAACCGGCCGGGAACCTGCATTCGATTGACGAGCTGTTCGCGCTCGCCAATGCGATGGAGCAGGAGGCGGCCGATCGCTACGACGAGCTGTCCGGAGAGATGCAGCGTCAAGGCCGGCTCGATCTGGCCGACGTCTTCGCGAGGTTGGCCGCGGCCGAGCGCGAGCATGTCGACAGTGTCGCGCAATGGTCGCAAGCGCGAACGGGGCGTGCCCCCGATGCGTCGCTGGTGCGCTGGCAGCCGCCGGAGACCTTTGAGCCCGGCGCGGCGCGCGAAATCCAGGACTCACGGCTGATGACGCCGTACCGCGCGCTGTCGATGGCGGTGCGCAACGAGGAGCGGGCCTTCGCGTTCTGGTCCTATGTCGCGGCATTTGCCGATGATCCCGAGGTCAAGAAGGCGTCCGAGGCCATGGCGCGAGAGGAACTCGGTCACGTCGCGACGCTGCGCAAGGAGCGGCGCCGTGCCTATCATCTTGAGGCCGACGCCAGGCGCGCGGCGACGGTGGCGTCGGACACGGGCACGATCGACGCCGGCCGGCTGGAACGCCGCCTCGCGGAACTGCTCGGCGCGATGGCTGCGCGCGCCGCTGGTCGCCCGGCGGATCGCGTGCGCGAGCTTGCGTATGAAGCCGCGGCAATGGCATCGGAGGTTGCGGACCTGCTGCGCCTGCCGGCGGCGCTCGCGCAAGCCGATGCAGCCTTGCTGGCGGAGGCGCTCGCGGACGCGTATCTGGAGCATGCGGAGCGAGCGACCGAACCGGACCGGCTCGATCTGATGCAGCGGCTGGCGTCGCAGGCGATCGCGCGGCTGGCCTGGCTGCGGTCGCTCGGTTGAGTCCAACTTCAGAGCTGCTTGGCGAAGGACGAGGGTCGCCCAGCCAGGCTGGACGACCCGATCATGATGAGGCTCAGTTGCGGGCCGGCGCCGGCACGGCGGTGCGGTTCGCCGGCACCGTGACGGGCTGGAAGGAAAACACGTCGCGGCTGCGCGGATCGACGGTCACCTTGACCCAGCGCACGTCGTTGTTGCCGTTGCCCTGATTGTCGCCGAACGTTTCGACACGAACGAAGTTCTCCAGCCGCTGGCCGGCACTGTTGAGCAACGGCTGGTCGATCCGGAAGTAATGCGAATCGCCATGGACGTAGGCGACCGGCCTGCGGAACGTCTCCACCTCGGTGCGCAACGCGGTCAGGAAGCTGACGAAGCCATCCGGCTGCCCGTCGGTCTCGGCGAGCGTCTTGGGATCGCGCAGCGGCGCGCGCGTGGGATCGGCCTGGTCCCAGCCCGGGTTGCCCTGGGTGATGAACATCACCGCAGCGGAATGGCGCTTCCTGGCCTCTGCGAAGGTCTGCTGCATCCAGAGAATCACGGCTGCATTGCGCGCGTTGTATTCGTCCGGATCTGGATTGGTGTCGCAGAGATTGTTGCAGGAGCCCTGGATGTTCAGCGTCGCATAGGTCACGCGGCCAACGGTCCAGCGGCGATTCTCGACGCAGCCGACCTTGGTGCCGTTGGCGCTGAGACACAGCGGATCGGTCTGCACCTCCTGGCGCAGCTTGCGTTGGCCGAGCGAGAACGGCGTCGAGAAGAACACCTTGCGCTCGTAGTCGAGCCGGTCGCGTGAGTTGAAGCCGCCATTCGAGGGGCGATCGCAATCGACCCAGTCGTTGTCGCCGGGCGTGAACATGGCCGGCGCCTCGAGGCTGTTGAAGAAGGCGAGCGCCTGGGCATAGAGGCCGGCGTCGCAGGCGGAATTGGAGCCCTGCTTCAGGTCGCCGTCATGCGCGGTGAACTTCAGCCGGTGGGCGTTCATGTCCGCGATCAGGTTCGGGACGCCGACGGTGGCCTGCAGCGTGGAATAGGGTAGGTCGCCCCACAGACCGATGGCGTAGCTGTCGTCGTCGTCGTCGTCGAAGCCGTGATCGTGCGCGAGGCTTGGCGCGGCAGCGGCGAACGCGAGCAACAACATCGTGACAGACAATGTGAGCAGTTCGTGAAAGGCAGATTTGAATGATGATCGAAGTGACATTCTACAAGATCCCCCAAGACCTCGGTTGCATCGCGCCGCTTCATTCAAGCGGCGGCGGGACGATGCGGAGGGTCGATAACGGGGGCGTGACGATCGGCTGACAATCCGCTGACGGCGTCACGATGTTGCAATTCGGTGCACCATCAATGTCGTCCGCCGCGGACAATGCACAGAAGGGCCCGCCGCAACGTGTGCGGCGGGCTGTTCTTGACAACGGCAGACTCCCGTCGATCAGCGGTCGTCGCCGTGTCCGTGCTCACCGTGGTCGTGATGATGCCAGCCGCCGTCGTGATCGTGATCGCCATCGTTATCGCTGAAGGCGAACAGGTTCATCAGGTCGCCGATCGCCGGACGGTTCTTCGGCACGTAGCGGTTGTCGTCCCGATCATGAATCGGGTTGGGCAGCCGGTCGCGGCTGACGGCGGAGATCGTGGGCAGCCGCCAGTTGCGCTCGATGAATTTCAGCAGCGAGACGTGATCGTAATAGGTGTGGTCGACATGACCCTTCTTGGCCAGCGGCGAGACCAGGATGAAGGGAATGCGGGTGCCGTCGCCGAGGAAGTCCACCGGCTGGACATAGCCGGAGTCATAGTAGCCGCCGCCCTCGTCCGTCGTGATGAAGATCGCGGTCTTGGCCCAGAGCTGCGGGTTGGCCTTGACGCGATTGATCAGGGCCTCGAGAAACTTCTCATAGAGGTCCGTGGTCGAATCGGCGGGATGCCCTGCGAGCGCCTCGAACGGACGCACGAACGACACGGCCGGCAACGTGTTGCTCTGCACGTCCTTCACGAAGGCGCCGTAGTTCTGCAGCTTGGCTTCCTCGGCGGGGTTCTTCATGATGTTGTTGAAGCCGGTGAGCGGGTCGCAGATGCCGCAATAGGAGTGGAACAGCAGCGGCACGCCGTCGACGCTCTTGGCGAAGGTGGTGGCGTCGTCGCCGCGATCGGCGCTGTAGTACTTCCAGGACACGCCCTTTGCCGTCATCACGTCAGCGATGGTCGGCGCACTCTGCGGCGGCAGCACGAACTTGTCCGAGCCGAGCGCATTCGGCTTCGCGCTGGTCTGGTTCCAGAACATGCTGTAATTGTTGACGAGATAATAATGGTTCGACGCGCAATTGTTGCTGGTGACG
The DNA here is from genome assembly GCF_032380995.1 of Bradyrhizobium sp. SZCCHNR2028. NCBI lineage: Bacteria > Pseudomonadati > Pseudomonadota > Alphaproteobacteria > Hyphomicrobiales > Nitrobacteraceae > Bradyrhizobium > Bradyrhizobium sp. SZCCHNR2028. Next base: position 136,649 of record NZ_JAUHJF010000007.1, read on the forward strand.
CCGTTCTTGAACAGCTGCTCGTTGATGGCGGCGACGCCGGGCGCTGACGGATCGGAGCAGTTGACGTAGGAGCCGCCGCTGTAGCCGTCCTGCTTGTAGTAGTTGTTGGTGCCGGCAACCGGATCCGGATTTTCGATCTGGTTGGCATAGGGCACGGCCGGGGCGCCGTTCAGCGTCTCGGGGTTGGTGAAAAACGCGGCGTGGCCGGTCACGAGGGCCTGGAAGTTGGCGCCGGTGCCGCCCATGATGGCCTGATGATAATTGTCGCTGATCGCATATTCGTCGGCGAGCTGCTTGAAGAACGGCGCGTCACCGGGCTGGGCCTTGCCGGAGGCATCGGTGAACGGGTTCATGTTGTAGAAGCCCATCGAGATGGCGCCTTCCATCGGGTTGAACCCGCCGGCCGGATAGGGCTGTCCGTTCGAGCCGGTGCCGATGGTCTGCTCGACCCACACGAACTTGTCGTGCTTGCCGCCGTCGATGTCCTGCCACATCTGGAAGAAGCGGTGCACCGGATCGCCGGTATAGGCGGCGTAGGAGACGTATTTCGAAATCTGATACGGGCCATTGGGAAGATTGGCCGGGAAGCGGGTGTCGAGGACGTTCTGCGGCAGGCCGATTCCATATGTGGTGTAGGGCTGCGGCAGCGTTGCGTAGGCGCCAGTGGACGCGGTCTCGGCACTGTAGCGAGCCTCGTCGCGACCGATCCGCTGTTCCGCCTTCTTGAAATGCCGCCCCGGCGTGCCGTCCTCGTTGACGATGCCCTTGCTGAGCAGATTGTCGATGGCCTGACCAGCCTTCGGCTTGTAGGTGCCGAACAGATTGTCGAAGGTGTGGTTCTCACCGACGATGATGATGACGTGCTCGATCGGGGTGCTGGTCGCCGCGCCGGCGAAGGCTGGTGCGACGCTGGTCGCGGTGAAGACGGCGGTGGTCGCAAGGGCGAGCGCCTTGGACCGCGTGACTGTTCTGGTCATGACATCTCCGGACGGAGTGGGGTGGTGGCGCGCGCTTACGAATGGCTGCTCGCCTGCGGCAATTTATCGCGGCAACAAATTGCAACGTGGTGTCGGTCTTGCTTCGGTTTTGTGAAATGCGCGCGAGACGCGCATTTGCGTAGATGCAGGAGACGCACGGCGCAGCATCGTGCAGGCCCGGCATCACATGCCGGCGGGCCTTCGCTCATCGCCGCAGGAAGCCGGCTCGCTCTGAACTCTGAAGAAGATCGCCGATCGGCGATGCCGGTCAGAGCTGGCCCGGGATCCAGTCCAGCGCGAGGGCCTGGCCTTGGGCGATCTGGCTGGCCGACATCTTCGAGGCCACGGCGTTGCGAAGCCGCAGGAAGTAGCTGCGCTGGGTCGACTTGGCATGTCCGGCAGCAAGGTTCAGCCATTTGTAGGCGAGCACGACGTCCTGTGGAACGCCATGACCCTTGTCGTACATCAGGCCGAGCATCGCTTGGCCGAACGGATTGCCGGCTGCGGCGGCCTGGCAATAGAGATCGCTGGCGACCTCGTAGGCCTGCGGGGTTCCAAAGCCGTTTTCATACATGAAGCCGAGCATCGCCTGAGCGCGTGGATCGCCGCGCAGGGCAGGCGGGGTCAGCACGCGCACGGCGCGGACGAAGTCGCCGCGCGCATAGGCGATGCGTGCGGTGCTGACCGAATCGGCGCGAACGGGCGAGGCCAGTGCTCCCAGCAGCAGGATGGCTGCGGAGCAGGCGATGGCGAGGCGCCCCATCGTCGGCCGGATCACTTGGCTGGGGTCAACGGGTGGTGCGGACACGCAAATCATCCGTGATGCTCGCTCCGACTGATCCGCGGAGCTTGGAACGGAGTTCTTCTGCGACCTGATGCGCATCGCTGCCGTCGCGAATGATCTGCGGCCGGATGAAGATGATGAGCTCGGTGCGCGTGCCCTTCTTGCCCTGATGCGAGAACGCGTCGCCAAGAACTGGAATCTCGTCGAAGCCCGGAATGCCGTTGCGATTGCCGGTCTGCTGCTCGCTGATCAGGCCCGCCAGCAGCACGGTCTGGCCGTTGGCGACGGAGATGGCGCTCTTGACCTTGCGTTGCGACACCGTCGGCGTGAGACTCGCGGCGGTCTGGGCCGCGACGTTGCTGATCTCCTGCTCGACCTCGAGCCGCACATTGCCGTTGGCGGCGATCCGCGGCACGACGCGCAGGATGATGCCGGTGTTGCGATAGTCGATGGTGTTGACCACCGTGTTGCTCGACGACAGTACGGTCGCGCTGCCGGTCGATACCGGCACGACGTCGCCGACCTGCAGGGTGGCGGTCTGGTTGTTGATCACGACCAGCGAGGGATTGGAGAGCACCTTGACGCTGGTGACAGTATGGAGTGCGTCGAGGATCATGTTGGGCGAGGCTTCGTGTCCGATCAGGAAGTTGAAGCCGGGCAGAGCGCGGTTGATCAAGGCCGTCGTCGCCGCGGATGTCGTGGCCGTGGCCACCGACGTGGTTTGCGTATTGGTGATCGATCCTTTGTCGGTCCCGAGGCCGAGCACCTTGCTCGAAAGATAGGCCTGCACGCCGTAGGACAGCTCGTTGGTGAGCGTCACTTCGGCAATCGTGGCGTCGATCCCGACCTGCAGCACCGGCTGGTCGAGCTGCTGCAGCGTGCTGGAGATGATGCGGTAGTTCTCGCGGTCGGCATAGATGAGCAGCGAGTTGTTCACCGTGTCCGGGGTGATCCGGACATTCGGCATGATGGCCTGGCCTCCGCCGGCACCACTGCTGCGTGGCTCCAGCCCGGTCGAGGACGGCGTACTGCTGGAGGACGACGTGCTCGAAGATGACATGCTCGAGAGACCACCGCCTTGGGACCGGCTCGCCGGATTGGCGCTCGAACTCGATGATCCCGCTGCATTGGTGTTGAAGGAGAGCCGATCGGCGACCGACGTCGTCGTGCCGTCGGACCCCGGCGCGGTCTGGCCGTCGGCGCCGTCGGTGGAGGACGAGCCGGCGCCGCCGAACATGTCGGTGAGCACCTTGGCGAGCTGGCGCGCGTCGCCGTAGCGGACGCGGTAGACGTGGACGCTGGTGCGCCCGGAGTCGGCCTGGTCGAGCCGGCGGATCCAGGTCGCCGCGCTCTGCAGCAGCGCCGGCTTGCGCGTTACGACCATGATCGCGTTCAGGCGATTGACGACCTGTAGCTTGACCAGGCTCTGGCTCAGCCCGTTCTCGCCGGAATCCATGATCTTCTCCAGCTCCGCCATCAACGGCTCCGGCGCCGAATTGCTGACCGGGAAGATGCCGACCGACTGGCCGCGCATCCAGTCGACGTCGAAGCTCATCACTGTTTCGATCGCGGAGCGTCGCTCGGCTCCTGTGCCCTGGATCAGCAGCAGGTTTCGGGTGGTGTCGGCGCGCACGCTGCCGGCCCGGGTCGCGAAGCTGTCCATCAGCTTGAGGATCGTCTGCGCGCCGACATATTGCAGCGGCACGACGGAGACGCCGTAGCCGGGCTCGGCGCGGCCGGCCTCGCCGTCGACGCGTCCGGCGCCGATGGCGTCGCCGAGCGGAGTCAGCTTGTAGCCGCCGCCTTCGCGGACCAGCACGACGCCCGACAGGCGCAGCGCGCTCTCCAGCACGAACAGGATGTCGGATTTCGGCACCGGCCGCGCCGACACCAGGCTGACGCTGCCCTGCACGCGGGGATCGATCGAGTAGCCCGCGCCGAGGATGTCGCCGATCACGACCTTCGCGACCACTGCGATCGGCGTGTTCTCGAAATTGAGGTCATAGCCCTTGCCATCGGCCGCCGGAAGCGGCCTGACCTCGGCGACCTCCTGAACCGTGGTCCCCTGATAGGTCCGCGCGCTCGCCCGCTCGACCTCGGGGCGTCCCTGGATCGATGCGACCGGTGCATTGTCGCGCGGCAGGATATCGAGCGAGCGCACCTTGTCGATGACGTCGACATCGGCCGGCGCGCTGGCCTGGGAATTGAGCGTTGCCATGTTGCAGGACGCGAGCAGCACCGCGATGGTCAGCAACCAGGCATGTCTGACAACCGCAGCGGACTGGCTTCGATTGCCGATACGAAACATGGACTTACCGATCTACTCGTGTTGACCGGCCGAACCAGGATCGCGCCTCGTTCGACCGCGCAGCCTGCATAGCGGTCCAATGTGACACTTATGTATCTTTGCCTGATGCCGCCCGCCTTTGCGCGACATGTGTGTCGGAAATGTCCGCGCCGTCCACATTCGTACAGCCGTCATGTTCGCGATCGATAACGTCGGTCGCCAGTTGCGCCGTGCCGAGACGTAGAGCCGGCACGGGCGCCACCCGGATCACGCCATGAGCGGTACACTGTCGACCCAATTCCATGCCTATCTTCGCGAGCGCCATCCCCTGGCGGCGGGCGAAGGCGGAGCCGCGGGCGAAACGCAGATCGCGCTCTGGGACAGGTTCGGCTTGACCGCCGACGTTTTCGCGGAGGAGGTTGCCGGCTTCACCGGACTGGAGCGCGTCGCGCTGCGCGAGCTGATGGCGGCACTGCCCGCGGTGAGTGAGTTCTCCGATCGCTTCCTGCGCGAAGTGCTCGGCTATCCATACAAAGACTCTGACGGCGCCGCCGTGTTCGCGATGGCCGACCCGACCGATCAGGCCGTGCGCCGGGCCGCCGAGCTGGTGCTTGGCCCGCAGACTCTTTTCAAGGTCGCCTCGCATGACGATATCGCCGTCGTCCTCGACCAACGACTTGGCGATTCCGACGAGGCCGAGATCTCGCCGGCGCAGGAGCTCCGCGACGACGACATCGAAAGCCTGCGCGATCTCGCGAGCGGCGCGCCGGTCGTCCGCGCGGTCAACGACCTGATCGAGAAGGCCGTCGAGATGCGCGCCAGCGACATCCACATCGAGCCGTTCTCGACCGGTCTCGTGGTCAGGCTGCGGGTCGACGGCCTGTTGCGTCCGATCGCGGCGCCTGCGGGCGTGCTGCCGCAGGCGGTGATCTCGCGCATCAAGATCGTCGCCGGTCTCAACATTGCCGAGCGGCGTCTGCCGCAGGACGGGGCCGCGCGCATTCGCGCCGGCCGAGCCGAGATCGACGTCCGTGTTGCGATCATGCCAACCCAGCACGGGGAATCGGCGGTGCTGCGCATCCTGCCGAAGGATCGCTCGCAGCTCGTGGCGAGCCGTCTCGGCCTCTCCACGCGCGATGACACCGCGCTCCGGCGCCTGATCACGCTGCCGCACGGCATGATCGTGATCACGGGGCCGACCGGCAGCGGCAAGACCACGACGCTGGCGACGATCCTGTCGATGCTCAACACGCCGGAGCGCAAGATCCTCACCGTCGAGGATCCGGTGGAATATGAGATCCCCGGCATCAATCAGTCGCAGATCAAGCCGACGATCGGGTTGACATTTGCGAGCGCGCTGCGCTCCTTCGTGCGTCAGGATCCCGACGTCATCATGGTCGGCGAAGTCCGAGACAGCGAGACGGCACATGTCGCCGTCCATGCTGCGCTGACCGGCCATCTGGTGCTGACGACGCTGCACACGGAAACCGCCGCGGCGGCGGTGCCGCGCCTGCTCGACCTTGGCGTCGAAGGCTTCTTGTTGCGCTCGACCCTGCGCGCGGTGATCGCGCAGCGGCTGGTGCGCCAGCTCTGCGATCAATGCAAGACGCCGCAGCCGCTTGATGAGGAGACGTGCCGCCAGGATCCGCGCCTCGGTCATCTCGGCCTCGTGCCCGGCGACATCACCTGGCATCCGACGGGATGCGAGCGATGCGGCCAGAGCGGCTATCGCGGCCGTGTCGGCGTGTTCGAGCTGCTCGAGCTGACCAGCAGCCTGCGTGAGCTGATCGCTGACAGTGCCGACGGCCTCGCGATCGATCGGCTGGCGATCCGGGAAGGCATGACGACGATGCTCGACGACGGTGTCGCCAAGTGCCGCGCCGGCGTCACCTCGGCCTCCGAGCTGCTTCGTGTCCTCGTGGCGCGGTGAGGTGAATCGTGCCGAGCTACCGCTATCGCGCCCTGACGCAGTCCGGTGAAATCGTCGTCGGATCTCTCGACGCGCCGTCGCGCGGCGAGGTCGAGCGGCGCATCTCCTATCTGCAGCTGCTGCCGATCGAAACCGTCGAGGAGACGAAGGAGCGGACGGGCGGTGCGTCCGGACTTTCCTTCGGCGCTCCGTCCGCGGCTGAAGTGACCACGTTCACGCGCGATCTGGCCCTGCTGCTCAAGGCCGGCGCGCGACTCGACGACGCGCTCGATCTGTTGTCCGGCGATTCCGACATCGGTCGCCTGCGTCCCGTGGTGGCGCGGCTGCGCGCGGCGATCATGGCCGGTGAAAGCTTCGCCGACGCGGCGGCTGCCCAGCCGCAGCTGTTCTCGCCGATGTATGTCGCGCTCATGCGCGTCGGCGAGGCGTCGGGAACGCTCGATCATGTGCTGACCGCGCTGGCCGGCGAACGCGAGCGTTCGGAGGCGACGCGCCGCAAATTGACCGACGCGATGCAGTATCCCGCCTTCGTGTTCCTCGCGGCGATCGGCGTAATGCTGTTCTTTCTCGTGGCCGTGCTGCCGAACTTCTCCGCCGTGCTGCGCGACTTCGGTGGCCGTGCCGATACCGCGCTCGGCTTCTTCATGACGATGTCGGATCTGCTGCGCGCCAATGCAGCTGCGATCACGCTCGGCTGTGCGGCGCTGCTTGCGGCAGGCTGGTGGCTGTTGCGTCAGCCCGCGGTTCGCGCCGGCCTGACCAGTGTGCTGGCGGTGACGCCCGGCATCGGCAGCCTCTTGCTGTTCTATCGGACCAGCCTGTTCTGTCGCAATCTCGGCCTGCTGCTCGGCTGCGGCGTCAATCTGAGCGCTGCACTGCGCATCCTCGTTGACGTGATGGCGGTGACGTCGTCGCGCGCGCCATGGTCGGCGGCGGCGGATCGCGTCCGTCACGGTGGCAAGCTGTCCCAGGCGCTGTCGGCCGACAACATGCTGCCGCCGATGGCGCTGCGCATGCTGCGGCTCGGCGAGGAGACCGGCCAACTGCCGACGCTGTCGACCCGGATCGCAGAATTCTACGAAGCCAAGCTGCAGCGGGGACTCGACCGTGTCGTCGGCATCGTCGGTCCCGCCGCCATTCTGCTCATCAGCGTGGTCGTCGGTGGCCTGATCGTCTCGATCATGACGGCCCTGCTTTCGGTGACGCAACTGGTCGGCTGACCGACATCAAGGAGAACGACATGAGATCGGATACGCAGATCGGGCCGGCCATGAGGGCCGGGCGCGAACACGAGCGCGGCTTCACGCTGGTCGAGATGCTGGTCGTGATCACGATCATCGGGCTGATCATGGGGCTGATCGGTCCGCGCGTTCTGAACTATCTCAGCGAATCCAAGACCAAGGCAGCGCGGATCCAGTTGCAGAGCTTTTCGGCGGCGCTCGACCTGTTCTATCTCGATGCCGGCCGCTACCCCTCGACCTCGGAAGGCCTCGGTGCGTTGGCGCAACGGCCGGCCGGACTGAGCACCTGGAACGGTCCTTATCTCAGAGGCGGGGCCGTCCCGAAAGATCCGTGGAACACGGCCTACGTCTACCGCGCACCGGGCGATCACGGCCCGTATGACATCCTGTCCTACGGCGCCGATGGCCAGGAGGGCGGCAGCGGGACGGCGGCGGACATCGTCCTGGGAACGCAGACGAGCGCGCGCGGTGAGTGACGACGGCCAGCGCGGCTTTACGCTGCTCGAGATGGTCTGTGTGCTCGCGATCGTCGCGCTGCTGGCGTCCGTCGCGCTGCCTTACCTGCCGCGGCAGACGTCGCGGCCGCGGCTGCAGGCCTATGCGCTGCAAGCGGCGACGCTCCTGAAGTCCGATCGTGCCTCGTCGATGCGGACAGGCACGCGCGTCGACACCGAGATCGACACGTCGCGCCGCCTGATCCGCTCCGGTAGCGGCGCGGCTGCGCTGAAGCTGCCCGACGATGTCGCGTTCCTGGCGACGTTGCCGCGCAGCTGCCAGCATCGGCCGGTGCTGGCGACGATCAGCTTCTTTCCTGACGGACTGTCCTGCGGAGGAGCGATCACATTGTCGCGCGCCGATCTGAGCCTGGAGATCAGGGTGAACTGGCTGACGGGGAGAATCGACATTGTCTCGCGCGCGCTCGCCAATGGTTGAGAGCACTGGCCGGAGTGAAGCCGGCTTCACGCTGATCGAGGTGCTCGTCGCCCTCGCCATCGTTAGCGTGTCGATCATCGCCATCGGCGCCGTGGTGTCGCGCAACGCGGCCAGTGTTCGCAAGCTCGAGCAGCACGTCACCCTCGTCACCGACATGAGGCTGGCGCTGGCCACATTGCTGACCGATCGCGGCCGGCTGCAGCCGGGCAGCACCGATCAGCGCTCCGGCTCCGGTGCGGTGGTGCTGCAGATCAGGCCGCTCGGCGGTGATTGGAATGAACCGGCCGGACAGACCGGGTGGATTCCGGAGGCGGTGACCTTGCGCGTCAAGACCGGCTCGGGCGCCATGGCCGATGTGCAGACCGTCCGCCTCGCGCGAGGAGCGCGCTGATGATCGTCCGATCCGATCGGCCGCAACAGCAGGGCTTCGCGCTGATCGAGGCGCTCGGCGCGCTCGCGATTGCCGGCATCGTCTTGTCGGCGCTGGCCGCAGTGACGTCGCAATGGCTGCCGGCGTGGAAGCGTGGCCTGGATCGCGTGCAGCGCGCGGAGATGGTGGCCGCTGCGCTGCGGCGGGTCGGCGATGATTTCGCCGCCGCGCAGTTTGTTTCGGCCAATCGCGAGCAGAAGGGACCGCTGTTCGTGGGCAACGAGGTCTCGGCGGTGTTCGTGCGCGCCGAGTTTGGTCCGAATGCGGGACATGGCCTCGATATCGTGCGCATCGGCGAGGAAGGGAGCAGGGGCGAGCGCGCTCTGCGGCGATCGCGTGCCGCGTTCGAGCCTGTGTCGGTCGGTCAGCCAGTGACCGAGCATTTCCGTTTCGGCGATCCCGTGGTGCTGTTGTCTGCGCCGTTCCGCATGTCGTTCGCCTATGCTGACAGGACGATGGCATGGACGACGGAGTGGCGCGATGCGACCAGGCTGCCGTCCGCCGTTCGCATGACGGTGCACGACGACAGCCGCGGCGGCGCCGCCGTTCTCGTCAGCGCAGTCCGTATTCAGGTCGATGCGCCGGGCGGCGGCTTTGCCGATTCGGGAGCGGGCGGCACCGCAAACCAGCCGGCCGCGGCCGAGCCGCCTCAACCAAACAAGAGCGAGCCGATCGATTGATGCCGGCCCCTTCCGTCACCAGAGGTTCTGCCGACGGGCGCGGCGTGCAGGATGGCTTCATCCTCATTGCGGCGCTGTGGATGCTTGCGGCGCTGGCCGCCCTCGTCGTGGTCGTCTCGCAGCAATTGGGAAGCTCGGCGCGATTGCTGCGGCTCGAAGACGAAGCGGTCGAGGCCGATGCGCTGATCTCGGCGGCCATCGAACTCTCGGCCTATCGTCTGCTGCTGTCCAAGGACGAGGAGCGGCCGAGACAGGGCGGTTTCCAGCTGGCGCTTGCAGGCAACGACATTGCGGTCTCGTTCGTCAACGAAGCGGCGCGGATCGATCTCAACACCGCGTCGGAGGACATGCTCGAAAATCTCTTCGTCACGTTGGGCGTCGACCGGGACGCTGCCAAGGATCATGCCGAGCGGGTGGTTGCTTGGCGCTCCAAGCCGTCCGATGCAGCCAAGGCCCAGGCGGAGGAGGCGCGCTACGCGGCGGCCGGTCTCAAACGGGTGCCGCGCCTGGCGCCGTTCGCGCATGGCGGCGAGCTGTCGCTCGTCCTCGGCATTCCCGCATCGCTGATCGATCGGGTGCTTCCGTTGGTGACCGTCTTCAACGGCTCTCCCGGCATCGATCCGACGATCGCGGCGCCGGAAGTCGTTGCCGCATTGCCGGGAATGACACCGCTGATCTTGAAGGATTTCCTTAACGCGCGGGCGTCGCTGTCACAGGATGCCGATACGCTCGCCAAGACGCTGGGCCCCGCTGCGAAGGATGCCGCCAAGGGCAGGAGCAAGGCTTACCGACTACGCATCGTCGTCGGTCCGGCGGGCGGGCTTCGTCATGCGGCGACGGCGGTGATCGTTCCCGGCGAAGGGGAGGAGCCTTATCGGCTGCTGGCGCGGCAGGACGACGGGCCGCAACCGAGGGGAGCGCTCCAGGCGCAGAGGATGCCATGAAGCTGACCGAAGCGATCGAGCGCGGACTGACGGTGTGGACGGCGAGCGTCGCCGCAGCGATCGAGGCCGTAGCCGATCGGCAGCTCAGACGTCCGCGGGTCCTGATCCGCTACGATCAGCCAGAAACCGTCGTCATGACGGTGCAGGCGCCGCCGAAGGCGAAACCGACGCTGGCGCCGGCAAGGGTGAATCCGGCCGCGGGCGCAGCGCAGGTCGGGCTCTCGCCGGAGTGGCTGCGAACGCTGCGCGGCGCCGCGCTGGAGATTCATCTTGCCGCCGAGAGCGTCCTGATCCGCCCCCTCGACTATCCGAAGCAGGCCGAGCCGTTTCTCGACGGCATGATCCGGACCCAGATCGGCAGGCTGACGCCGTGGAATCTCGAACAGGTCCTCTACGGTTACAGCGCCCCACGCACTGCCAACGACCGGATCGCACTAACGCTCGCGGCGACGCCGCGGGCTCTGGTCCAGCCCTTGCTCGCCTTGGCCGATCAGGTTGGCGCCGCCAAGCTCGTCATCACGACCGACGTCGGCTCAGGCTCACCCGATGCCGCCCCCATCCAGATCTTCAAGACGTCGCTGCGCTCGTCGTTCGTCGGCGGCTGCGATCTCGGGCGCGTGCTCAAGCTCGGCTGGCTGTCGGTGGCTGCGACCACGGCGATGCTGCTGATCACGACGACATTGATCGGCGGATATGTGGATGGTGAGCTCGATGACGCCCAGGCGCAGGTCGCGCGGCTTCGCGCCGCCTTGCGGCCCGCGATGGGCGCCACCGCCGCCGACGGGCTGCTCGCCAAGCGCAAGCAGACCAGCCCCGCCAGCGTCATCGTCCTCGACACGTTGTCGAAGATCCTGCCCGACGGGACTTACGTCGTCGAGATGCATATCGAGAACGATCGGCTGCAGATCTCCGGCCTGACCCAGGATGCACCCGCGCTGATCCGGCTGATCGAGCAATCGCCGCAGTTCAGCCGCGCCACCTTCTACGCGCCGACGACGCGCACCGCCGGGGAAGCGGGCGAGCGCTTCCATATCGAGGCGCGCATCAACGCCTATTTCGGAGACCGGGCATGAACTGGTCGACATCGCTGCGCCGAATCTTCGTGAACTCGCCGGCCGCTTCTGCGATCCTCTATGCGGTGACCATCGTGGCGCTGCTCTGGCTTGGTGCTGCAGCGGTCGTCGATCTCGTCGCCAAGCGCGACCAGCTCAACGACGCCAACGCGCAGCTGTCGCAGTTTTCCGGACGCAAACGGCCGGCCGGCAGTTCGGCCGCGGGCAGCGCGACGGCTCCGGGCGGATCGGTGTTCGTCGAGGGACGAACGGTCACCATCGCGGGCGCGGCGCTGGTGCAGCGCCTCACGGAGGCGATCAGCAAGGTCGGCGGCAGCGTGCTGTCGACCCAGGTCGAACTGCCGGCGGCGCGCGCCACCGCCAACGCCAACCTGATCAGCGTCGTCGCCAGCTGCGAGCTCGAGCAGCCGGCGCTGCAGCAGCTGCTCTATGACCTCGAAGCCGGATTGCCGTTTCTCTTCGTCGATCAACTGCACGTGCAGCAGCCGCTGGCGGCTGCCGCCGGCGGCGTGGGGCGGCTGACGGTGCTGGTCACCGTGTCGGGCCAATGGCAAGGAAAGATGTGATGCGATCGTTCGTCCGCTCAGGTCTCGTCACCGTTGCTACCGTGTGCATTCTTACAGCTTCGCTCGGCCGGGCGTGCGGCGAGACGGCGGATGGTCCCGAGCCTGCTTCGCCTGTCCAGGCCGCGCCATTCGATTCCAACCGGCCGGCCGCTGCTGCCAGCGTGCAAGTCCCGGCTGGCACGAGCGCCAATCCGCTGTGGGACGTTCCCATCAGCGCTCTCTCGGTGACGCGCGACCGTCCGATCTTCTCGGCCTCGCGCCGGCCGCCGCCGGTTGCCGCACCCGTCATGGTGATGCGCGCGCCGCCGCCTCCGCCGCCGAGAGAGCCGGAACGACCAAACCTGCAACTCGTGGGCACGGTCATCGGGGATGAGGAGAGCTTCGGCATCTTCGTCGATGCCTCGTCGCAGGCATCGCTGCGCTTGCGGGTCGGCGCCTCGCATGAGGGGTGGGTGCTGCAGTCGCTGCGACCGCGCGAGGCCTCGCTGCTGAAGGCACCGGAGACAGTCACCTTGCAGATGCCGCAGCTCGGCACGACGGCAAACAGCGACGTGCAGGCGGCGCCGATGACCCCGCCCATGCCACCGGGCGGACGCGAGCGGATGGCGCGGCGCGCGCGATGAGGACATCGTCCCACGGTATTCAGAAGGTCACGATCAACTCACTGCTGCTGGCTTGCAGGACGAGCACGGCAAGCAGGCCGAGGATGAGGAACGGACCGAACGGCAGTGCCGTCTGGGCTGTCAGCCGGCGGCCCGTGAAGGAGAGCGCGAGCGCCGCGGCGAGTGCCGTCGTCGTGGCAACGAGCAGCAGGATCGGCAGACTCGGCAGGCCGGCCCAGAACGTTGCTGCCATGAGAAACTTGACGTCACCGAGGCCCAGTCCCTGGCGGCCGCGGGCCATCATGTAGAGGTGGCGCAGCAGCAGCAGCGCCACACCGACGGCAACGGCTCCGGCGACATTCCAGAGCGCCTCGGGCAGATCGTCGAGCGTCGCGGTTCTTAGAAGGCCGCTGGCGGCGACCAGCGCATTCATCCAGTCCGGCAGCAGGCCGCTGCGCAGATCCGTCCAGATCAGGCCGGCGCAGGTCAGGAGCAGCACGAGGATGGAGAGGATGTTGATGGCGTTCGTCACGCGATGTGGGGACTAGCGGTGTCAGATCGCCTGAGCATAGGCGGCTCAGGATGCGAGCGATAGTCCCGCCATCATCAGGCCAATCGCGGCGACCCAGCCGCCGACCGCGCGCACGGCGATCCCGCGCCAGCTCGACAGCGGCTCGGTGTCGGGACGCCTGAAGCTGAGCGCGAGCGCCATCACGAGGGTGATGGTGGCGTAGCCCGCACCGGCGAGCCCGGCGGCGTAGAGGAGGCGGTCGGTCTGCGGCCCGAGCTCGCCGGCATTGGCGGCACCGCGCATCACACCGAGCACGAATGCAACCACGCTCAGTAGTACCACAGGAATGCGCAAGGCCGTCGCGAGCAGCAGCCCGAGAATGAGAATGGTCGCGGCATCGACGAACGGGGACACTGCCGTCACGCCCGAGCCGGCGGCGAGCGCAAGCCCCGCGCACAGGCCGACCGGAAACACCACGACCAGCCATCGTCCGCTCGCCGCGCCGAGCGAGCCGGCCAGCAATCCGAGCGCGACCCAGACCACGACGTCCTGCAGGGTGAGCAGCGGATGCAGGGCACCGGCGTAGAAGTCGCCGAGCCGGGCCGATACGATGTGGGCATCGGCGATCTGCGCTTGCGTCAGCAGCAGCACTGATGCGAGCAGCGCAGTCCGGCGGAACGTGCTCATGCCGCGACTCCCAGGCTGGAGACCAGGAAGTAGCCGCCGAGCGCGGCGATGGCTGCCCCGACGCCCTGGATGATCCGCTCTCCGCCCGGCCAGCGCGCGAGCGCGCCGATGGTGATGCCGCAGGCGTGGAGAAGGCCGGTCGCGACCACGAAGCCGCAGCCATAGGCCAGGGGATTCGCCGCCGTCGGAAGCTCGACGCCGTGGGCATGACCGTGGAAAATGGCGAAGATCGCAACGATGACGGCCGCAATCGCGAACGGGACACGGATGCGCAGCGCGACCGCAAGCCCGAGGACCAGCGCCGAGAGCGCGATGATGAGCTCCGGGACGGGCAGCCCGATCTTGAGGATTCCCAGGACGGCACCGAACGCCATCACCAGCGGGAAGACGACCGGCAGGATCCAGATCGCAGCGCCGCCGAGCTGCGCGCCCCAGATGCCGACTGCAACCATCGCGACCAGGTGATCCAGCCCCGTCAAGGGATGCAGCAGGCCGCTGGCCAGCCCGCCGCCGACGCCCGTCTGCTCGTGGGCAAGGCTCGGATCCGCCGACAGCAGCGAGAGCAGCGCCGCACCCAACATGGTGTGCAGGAGTTTGCGCGCGATCATGTTCGTCCCATTCGTCATCATGCGGCCGCCAGAACCCGCACCAGACGGCCCAGGAACCAGAACATCGACACTGAGCCGATCGCATAGGCCGGCAGCTCGGCGCCCCATCGCGGCAGCGCCGCGCCGAGGCGGCGATGCGCCCAGATCAGCGCCAGCACCAGCAGCACGAACAGGATCTGTCCGATCTCGACGCCGACATTGAAGAAGAGCAGCGCCGCAGGCAGGATCCGCCGCTCGAGCCCGAGCCCGGCCAGCGCGCTGGCGAAGCCGATGCCGTGCACGAGACCGAAGCTGAAGGCGACGGCCCATGGATAGCGGGCGGTCAGCCCGGTCTCGCCGCGCTGCTGTTTGACGATCTCGACGCCGACGAACACGATGCTGAGCGCGATGCAGGCATTGAGCGGCCCCTCGGCAACGCCGATCCATCCGAACGCCGTTGCGGCGAGCGAGGCGCTGTGGCCGATGGTGAAGGCCGTGATCGTCTTGAGCAGACGCCAGCCGCCCTGGACGATCCAGATCAGCCCGAGCACGAACAGCAGGTGATCGGCGCCGAGCAGGATATGGTCGATGCCGAGATTGACATAGGTCTTCGCAAGCTCGAGCCAGGTCTCGAGCGTCGGCGCGTCGGTGCCGAGCACCGTCACGACCGGATTGGCCGCCGAGATCGTGTAGCTGCGCGTCTCTCCAGCCAGGGACGTCACGCGGATGATGGCTGCCGACATGTCCTCGCCGAGATTGGCGATCGTCATCTGTCCGACGAGGCCCTTGTCGCCGCAATTCAGCTCCGGCAGGCGCAGGTAGCAATGCGGGGGCATCTTGAGATCGATGCGGTTGACGCCATCCTTCGGCAAGGTCGTCCATCGCCCGATATAGACGCCGGAGCGCATCTCGCGAAACTCGAGCACGGCGATCGTCGCCTGATGCGCAGCCGCCGGCCGCCCAGGCAGCAGCGCCGCGAGCGCGAGCACGATGGCGAGCAGGGCGCGCGCGCCGGTCACGGCTCGTACCTGATCGTGTAGTTGGCCTTGAGCCGGCTCACCGCCTCCCAGGCCCGCTTCCGCGTCTCTTCGGTGTGCCAGATCTTGGCCGCCTCGGCGCGAATGTCCTCGAGTTTCGCCGGAGCGCCCGGCGTCCGGGCGTCGAGACGAACCACGTGCCACCCGTCCTTCGACTGCAGCAAGGTCCATTCCTGGAGGGGCGCCTTGAGCAGGCCGTCGCTGAAGCCGTCGCCGAAGCCGGCGGCCAGGCTCGGCACTGGTCGGTCGAGAACCGCGCGCGTCTGATCGCGCAGCTCCTCGGATTCGCGCTGCTCGCGAATGTCGTCAAGGTAGCGCCGCGCCGTCGATTCGTCGCTGGGTGGCGTCATGAAGAAGCTGACACGCTCGGGCTCGTCGAACCGCGCATGATTGTCGGCGAACCAGGCGCGCAACTGCTCGTCGCTCGGCTGCGGCACGCGCACCTGATCGAAGATCAGATATTGCAGCTTGAACGCGACACGGTCGCGGATCATCTCGTCGCCGCGGTCGACACCGAGCGTCTTGCCCTCGCGATAGAGGATTTCGCTGGCGACCCAGGCCTCGACCATCTTCTGCAGCTCGGTCTCGCTCGGGGTCCGCTGCTTGTCCTCGTCGAACGTGTCGATGAAGGACTGGCGCAGAGCCTTGGTCACCGCAATGACCTTCTCGTCCTTCGCCGGCGGGTGGATGATGGCATCGGCCGCAAAGATCAGGCCACCGAGAACAAGGAAGTGCAGGAGTGGCTCCCTGCTGAGCCCGCGCAGGGCGGTCACGGATGATGATCGCGCAGGGGAAGAGCTGTTGCCATCTTGCTGATTGGAGCGTGCAGAGGCGCTCTCGAAGGTCTGCGCCGCATTCGACATGGCAGGGGCTGACATACGTTCTTTACAACTCGGACCGCGCTCGTTGCGCGGCGCGTATATGCAACGGCACACTTGCCGTTGTCACCGGGCAAACGTCAGTGTCACAAAAATTTCGCAACGACTGCGGACCGCGATGTTCGTGGGGAAGGCACCGGCAAAAATAAATCCTTCAACAAACTGTCTCCGAGTTTTGGTTTGTTCGCGCCGCGAATGATAACGGCGCATCGGTCGCGTTGTCATCTCGGTTTGGAGATCGATCGAATTCTTTAGGGGCGACGATAATGGTTCCATCTACCAAGACAATCCTGCTGACAGCGGCCTCGGTCTCGCTGGCCCTGTCACAGAGCGCCGACGCTGGGGAGCGTTGGGGGGAAACGAGCAAGAACAGTCCGTATGTCGCCGGCGACATGCACAACCACAACACCTGCACCGACGGTTCGGTTGCAGCCGGCTATGCGATCGACCGCTCGGTCGGCAAGGGCACTGCGGCGGCTGGCGGAAACAATTTCGATCTCGACTGGTTCACGCTCGGCAACCACGGCGGTTCGGGCAATCGTGATTGCCGCTTCAGCGATGCGAGCGCCAACATCCCGGGCGACAATACGACGACGTATTGGAGCCAGACGCTCGGCAAGACCATCGACGGCATTACGATCACCAGTCTGAAGGGCACGCCCAACGGCACCGGCACCAGCGCCAAGATGTGGCGCTGGCAGTCGATCAAGGAGATCGAGTATCCGACCATCGTCAATCGCACCGCGACCTACAACAAGGTGCTGGTCGAGGGCCTGGAGTGGATCCTGCCCGGCCACGAGCATGGCGACGTCGCGGTGATCGCCGGCCAGAACCCGCGGGGCTACGGCAATGCGGACAAGATGGCCGAGTTCGAATATCGCTTCGACCGCGGGGACACTGACGCGATCGGTCCGGTCGATGCCAGCAACAACCCGGTCTGGGCCGGGAAGGACAATGTCAACAATTCCGGCACGGCCGGCCACCAGAAGGCAGTCGCCGGCATCGCCTGGCTGCAGGCGAACCACCCGCTGCAATCCTATGTGGTGCCGACCCATACCGAGCGGCAGGGACCGTTCAACCCGAACGGCTCGGCCGGCTACAACATCGAGCACTTCCGTGACTTCAACAATGCCGGCCCGACGGTCGCGTTCGGCATCGAGGCCCCGGGTCACATGGCCGAGGGCGGCGTGAACGGCGGCTCGGGCTCCTATGGCTCAGGCGCAGTCGGCGGCGGCACCTACGGCATGCAGGGCGTCTACACCGCCAAGGTCGGCGGGCTGTGGGATGGTCTGCTCGGCGAAGGCCGCAACTTCTTCCTGTTCCAGAGCTCGGACTGGCACAGCCGCGGCGTCTATGGCGCGCGCGATCCCGGCACGACGGCGGACTTCATCCCCGGCGAGTACACCAGGCTCTACGTGCCGAACGAGCGGCGTTTCTCCCAGCAGTCCATCATCGACGGCATGCGTTCGGGCAACTCTTATTCGGTCAACGCCCACATCATCGACTCCGACATGGAGTTCCGTGCGAAGGGTGAGTGGGACGACGACTGGAAGACCATGGGCGAGACGCTGGTCGTGCGTCCCGGCGAGAAGGTCACGCTCGAGATGGAGATGACCGTTCCGGCCTCCAACAACAGCCCATACAGCTTCAACAATCCGCTGCTGCTGCCGGTCGGCATCAAGCAGCCGTTGAACAAGCCCTATCTCGACCACGTCGATCTGATTACCGGCGACATCACCGGTCCGATCGCGCCGGGCGCCCCGGGCTATGCGGTGGCCAATGCCAAGGGTGTCGATGGTGCGGCCATCGTCTACAACCCGTCGGCCAAGATCGCGAAGCAGATCCAGGCGACCAAGATGCGGAGCCGCAAGCTGCGCGACGGTTCGACCCGCCTCAGCTTCACGACCACCTTCATCGCCGGCCAGACACCGTTCTACATCCGCGCCCGCGGCACCAACATTCCGCCGGCCACGCCGAACGTGTCCGATAGCGCCGGCAATCCGCTGCTCGACGCCAACAACGCCACCGTCAGTTGCACGGATCCGGCATGTCCGTCGCACCTCGGCACGGTCGGCGGCGTGAAGAAGGTGACCAACGACGTGCAGGCTTGGTCGAACGTCTGGTTCTATGCGAACCCGATCTTCGTCCGTCCGTACGATGCGCCCAAGTTGCTGGTGGAGAAGAACAAGGAGCTGGCGCGAAAGCTGGCTCACGACCATCACCACTGGCACGACTGGGATCATTGGGGCCACTGGGGCCACTGGGGTCGCTGGGCCTTCAACCGCGACTGATTGATCGGCATCGATCCGGCGGGACGATACCGCCCCGTCGGATCCTGCTCGCTCCGAGCGCCGGTTTGCGAACCGGTGCTTCGTCTTTGAAACCTGTGCCCTGGGGTTCGCCGACGTGATGCCTCGCTTGTCCGCCGTTATTCTCGCCGTTCTTGCCCTCACGACCGTCGTCGCATCGGCGCATGACGAGGAGCCGACGCAGGAGGCCTGCGACGCCGCGGTGGCCGAGGCACGTGCGCAGGCGGCGACCTTGCCGGCGGACGACGTCTCGCGCTATTTCGCCGAGCGGGACATTCAGCAGGCGCTGGTCGAGGCCGGCAATGGCGAGTTCGATGATTGTGTCGAGAAGGCCGAGCGGGCCGTGCTGGAAGTGCGCGACCGGCCCCACAGCCTGAAGCCCGGCGAGCGGCTCAACATTCTTCGGGCCGACGAAATGCCGACGCGCTGACGAGCGCGCGCCGCGTCTCCACTCTCGTCATCCGGCTGTCATGCAAGTCGGCAATTTGTCGGTCCTGTTGCGGCGCGTGCAAGGCCTTGAGACATGGACCAGATCGAAGCTCTTTTCCCGATACCGTTGTTGCGTTCGCCCGGGCTCTTGAGCGCCGAGCTCAAGGACGCGGCGGTGGCAGCCATCCGCAATTCGAAGATCGAGAACAATCTGCGGTCCGGACAGCTGTTCCACACCGAGGTCGCCGATCCTCGCGCCAACAATCTGTTTCAGACCATCGCCGAACTCGCCGTGCCCAAGCTGGTCGATTTCGGCGAGCTGCTGTTCGGCGAGAAGCTGCGCTGGACGGTCAAGGAGATGTGGACGAACATGCTGGAGACCGGCGGCAACCAGACCCTGCACGCCCACGCCAACAGCTTCATCTCGGGCATCTTCTATCTGACGCCGTCGCATCCCGGCAGCCGCACCGTGTTCGTGCGGCCGCCCGGTGGCAGCGATTTCTCGTTCCGCCATCACACGCGCAGCGCCGCAGTCGGCCCGTTCAATGCCGGCAAATACGTGCTGCCCGAGGCGGAGCCGGGCGATCTCGTGCTGTTCCCGAGCTATCTCTATCACGAGGTGCCGCGCAATCAGGGCGATCAGCGCATCACGATCGCCTTCAACGCGATTCCTGATCATCTGGACTGCTGGGGCTACCGCGTCAGCTTCTCGTCCTGACGAGCTACCGTTCGAACTCGCGCGACAGCAGGTCGCGCGCGTCGCGTCGCGACGGCGCGGCGACGTCGATCGCCCGAAGCAGGCGTTCAGCAGCCGCGCGATCGGATGCAAGCAGCGCTTTTGCCATGCTCATCAGCGGCGCATAGGCCGGCTCGAACTCGGCGCTGGCGCGAATGGAATCGAGGAGACCGGGTGCGGCGGCTGCGATGAGCGCCGGCCCGCGTGGTTCGCCGGTCAGCGCGGCGCCGGCCTGGATGAATCGGTTGCGGGCCCGCCAATAGGCACCGAGCCGATCCTCCCACATTCCGCGTTTCGAGTCTTCCAGCAAATCGACCGCGTCGGTCTTTGTCTGGCTGAGGACCGTCAGCAGCAATTGCCATGGGGCCGCCGAGAGAGCGTGGACATTGCTGCGCGCGTCGAACGTGACGAACGGGAAATCGTCGGTGTTGCGCGGTCCCGGCCCGGCGAAGCTCGCGAGCGCTTTCGCGCCGGCGACATACTGGCCCAGAAGATCGATCGGCTGATCGAAGCCGAGAGGTTGAATGACCGGGTGAAGCTTCCGGTCGGAGAACCGTGCGGCGACGAACTCGGGGTCGATCGGGCTCGGGGCGCCTGATCCGATCAGAGCCAGCATCGGCGTGCGCACGCTGTAATGGTTCAGCCAGGCGGACCCTTGTGGGAAGACTGCGAGAAAGCTCCTGACGATCGCGCGCAGCGACGGCGCATCGAGCTGATAGAGCGGCAGCCACTGGCAGAACACGCCCTCGGTCGCCAGTCGCCGCTTGACGGCCGCGAAATGTTCAACCGTGTACAGCGCGCCGCTGCCATCGAGCGCCGGGTGGAACAGGTCGGCCACGATCACGTCGTAGCGTCCGTCATCGGCGATGATGAAGCGCCGGGCATCGGCAACGGAGATCGGCGGCCTTTCCTTCTCGGCCGCGGGGTTGTCGAACCAGGGCAGCAGCGCGACGACCTCGGAGGACAGCTCGACCGCGCGCACGTCGAGGCCCGGCATTTGCGCCGCGCCGAGCACGGTCGCGCCGGTGCCGACACCGAGGAAGAGGGCGCTGCGCGGTGCCGGATGCAAGAGCAGCGGCAGCATGGCCTGGCGGAAATCGGATCGCACCGAACTGGTGCCGCCCATGCGGAAGTGGCCGTTCACCTCAAGATAGCGTGCTCCTGAGGCGTCGTCGACGACGCTCGCGGTCGCCATCGGTCCCTCGCGCACGGCCAGAAGCTTGCCGCCCGGCGGGACCTTGATGAGCAGGGGGGCGGGAAGCCACAACAGCGCGAGTGCAAGTAGAGCGGGCGCCGCCGCCCAGCGCAGCGCAGCGCGTTGGGGCTGCAGCAGCAGAAGATATCCGACGGCAACGAGGACCAATGCTCTCCAAGTGCCGAAAGCGGGAATCAGCAGCTGTGCCGCGGTCAGCGGCGCAATGGCTGCGCCGAGGCTGTTGATGCCGACGGCCCAGCCGACCGATCCCCTGACGTTGCGGACATCCTGCATGAGCTGGCCGAACAAGGCGCCCATCGCCATCGCGGGCAACAGGAACAGCGCCAGCGCGAGTCCGAGCTCGCCTGCGACACCGAGGCTCGCCGCGCTGTCAGCGACGCCGCTAAGCAAGGGCGTCACGAGCGCCGTGCCGAGGCAGACGAGCGCGGTGCTGCTGATCAACGCGGTTCTGCCGAGCGCAACCCTCGGCCCGACGCGCTGCCAGATCATGCCGCCCATCGCGGTGCCCAGCAGGTAGGCGGCCAGGAGACAGGCGAAGCTATAGACCGTGTCCTGCATCATTTGCGCGGCCAGGCGCACGACCAGCACTTCGAACGCGATGCCGAGCAGGCCGGTGACGAACAGCGTTCCTGTCAGGCGGAGGTCGGCGACAGCAGGCTCGCGATCATCGCCCGCCCGAGGGTCGACCTGCACGGCTCGGCCGAGGCGAAGCGACGCCAGCGCGCAGGCCGCATTGACGGCTGCCAGGCAAAGCAGCGTCGTCGACAATCCAAGCGCGGGGATCAGCACGAAGGTGGACAGCAGCGTGCCGGCGACGGCGCCGGCCGTGTTCGCGCCGTAGACGCCGGCGCTGACGGGCCGCGTGCCACGCGCCGCGGACATCATCCGTTCCAGCGCGGTCAGCGTCCCGCCCATCGCAACCGTCGCCGGCAACAGCACCAGCGTCGGCAGCAGGAAGCTCGCGCTCCATAACAGGACCGGCGACGGAGCCGTGCCGAGCAGCGGCGCGAGGGCGCGCGCGCACGCGGGAAGCAGCCAGATCGCACACAGCCCCCACAGGCCGATGACCGTTTCGAGAACGGCATACACCCGGTGCGGATTGGCGGCGCGGCGGATCCGGCCATCGAGGAAGAAGGCGCCCACCGCCAGTCCGGCGAAAAATCCTGCGATGGCGCCGAGCACGGCCATCATCTCCGTCCCCAGGGCGAGGGCGAGCTGACGCGTCCATACGATCTCATAGCCCAGCCCGGCGAGCCCGGATGCAGCAATCAGCAGCTTCAGCGCCCTCAGCCGAGCCGTGCTCCGGCAGGCGACGGGACCGGCGCCGAGAGACCCGACGCCTTGCTTCTCCGCGATCAGATCATTGTCGCACGGGCCTGCATGGCCTGCTTCGGTCAAGATTCGGTACCCGCAATTCCCGCGATCGGTCTTCGGATGCAGCGCGCCGTGCGGGCGCAGCTCCGAGCACTGGATCAAGCTCGGCTGCCCCGGCCGCCAAGGTCGGGATCGTTTCCTTGTGTTCGCGTTACGTGACGGTGGTTTGACAGAAGCTGCGGGAGCAGCCGTTCGGCGCAGACGGTTGTATCGCATGAGGCCCGTCAGGGAACGATGACCAGACCCATCATCGGCACCACGGAGAAGCGCCAAAGCGTTGATTTCATTATTTTATCTGAGATATCAGCCATTTAGAAGCGTACCAAAGCCGCCCGTCGGAACCCGGCGCCGCCATTCGTCTTGAGTCCGGACCATTTCAACCGGAGTTCCGCGTACATGGCCCCCCGCACCAATTGGAAAGGCTTCCTGCGCCTGTCGCTCGTTACGTGCCCGGTGGCCCTCTACCCGGCCACCTCCGAGTCCGAGAAGATCAGCTTCAATCAGCTGAACCGGACAACTGGCCACCGGATCAAGTACGTCAAGGTCGACGCCGATACGGGCGAAGAGGTCCCCAACGAAGACATCGTCAAGGGCTATGAGCTCGAGAAGGGCCAGTACATCGAGGTCTCGAAGGAGGAGCTCGAGGAGATCGCCCTGGAGTCCACGCGTACGATCGAGATCGACGAGTTCGTGGACAAGGCTCAGCGTCGCCCGCGATCACGGCTTTGCCGGCCGCACTTTCCAGGGCCGATCGGTTTCGGGGCGTCTCAGCGTCTGTCACGCGGAGTGGGTGTGCGGCGGAGAAGAACTATATCGACGCTCCGTTTCCGTACTCTGCTGATTTGCCGTTCCCAACAGAGGGGCAGGACCGATCGCCAAAGAAGCCTACGAGCCGGGATCGTCGATCAGGGGCTTGGGCCGGGCAAACAGCTCTAACTGCTCCTTGTGGTCGATGACGATCTCTCGTCCGCGGACGCGAATCCCATGGCTCGTAAGTTGGGCAAGACTGCGTGACAGGTTTTCGCGCGTCGTGCCGATGTGGGAGGCCAGCGTGCCGCGGTCGAATGGGATGACGATATTCGCATGCCCCGGTTCGCGCTGGGCTTCGGCGAGGATCCAGTTGGCGAGACGCTCGATGCTCGACCGGGCCAGGGTGCCCTTCAGTTTCTTGACAGAAGCGCGATAGGCATACGCCAGCTCCTGAGCAACAATCCGTGCGAATGCGATGTCTTCGTCGAAGAGTGCCCTTACATCGCGGGCGGGGATCAGCAGCACCCGCGACTCCGTCAGCGTGCGGGCTGAATTGAGATACGCCTGATCGACCACGACTGCAGCAAGTATGAAGGTCGACACGGGACGAAGCAGTGAGATGCCCCACTCGGCCTCGTCCTGCTCGGTGTAGATTTCCACCAACCCGCCAATCAGCACATGCAGGAAGTCGGCCTGATCTCCCTCGCGAGCCAACCGCACCCCGGCCGGAAATTGCTGTAGCAGAGCCGCGCCGAGCAACCGCTTCAGGTTCTCCTCGCTGAGGTCCGCAAACAGCGGCAGCGTCTTCAACTGGGCGAGTTCGTCGGGGCGCAAGCGAAACTCCAAGAGTCACTCACCCGCTATCGCGCCGAACCGTGACAAAAGTCAATTGCATACGTGCAGTCTGACAATTCGACCTGAGACATTTGGCAGATTGTGGCCGACCGGACCGTCCGGTTGATGCATCGCAAAACCTTTCCCTGGTGCCCCGAATAACTGCTGTGGCGTCGAAGCCATACGTCGAGGCCACCATGGACGCCGCAGATTTCAGCCCTGAGCACCGAACGCGAGCACTCTGGCTCTCAACAATCTCGTTCACGATCTGCTTTGCGGTGTGGACGATCTTCTCGATCATCGGCATCCGGATCAAGCAAGAGCTGGATCTGAACGAAACCGAGTTCGGTCTCCTGATCGGCACCCCGATCCTGAGCGGCTCGCTGATCCGGCTGATACTGGGCATCTGGACCGATCAGTATGGCGGGCGCCGCGTCTACACCGTCGTGATGCTCGCCGCGGCGGTCGCGACCTATCTCCTGACCTGGGCGCATACCTATCCGCAATTTCTCGTCGCCGCGCTCTTCGTCGGAATCGCCGGTGGTTCGTTCGCGGTCGGCGTCGCCTATGTGTCGCGGTTCTATCCGACGGCCAAGCAGGGCACTGCGCTTGGAATCTTCGGCGCCGGCAATGTGGGCGCCGCCGTCACCAAGTTCGTCGCGCCGTTCGTGCTGGTCGCCTATGGCTGGCAGACCGTGGCCCAGATATGGGCGCTCGCGATCGGCGTCATGGCGATCGTCTTCTGGCTGTTCTCCGAGGAGGACCCGGTGGTCCGCTCGCGAAGGCAGCGCAAGCAGAAGGCCGGCAGCGCTTGGCTTGAGCTCGCGCCGCTTAAGAACATCCAGGTCTGGCGCTTTGCGCTGTACTACTTCTTCGTTTTCGGCGCCTTCGTCGCGCTGTCGCTGTGGCTGCCGCAATACCTGATCAAGGTCTACGGTGTCGGAATCCAGTCGGCCGGCATGATGGCCGCCATGTTCTCGTTTCCGGCCAGCGTGTTTCGCGCCTACGGCGGACACTTGTCCGATCGCTTCGGTGCCCGTCGCGTGATGTACTGGACATTTCTGGTCGGTGTCGCCGCGACCTTCCTGTTGTCCTACCCGCCGACGGACTACGTCGTGACGACCGTCAACGGAAAGGTCGGCTTTCATCTGGAGATGGGGCTCGTCCCGTTCGTCGTCATCGTCTTCGTGCTCGGCTTCTTCATGGCGCTCGGCAAGGCCGCCGTCTACAAGCACATCCCCGTCTACTATCCGAACAATGTCGGAGCCGTCGGCGGCCTGGTCGGCATGATCGGCGGGCTCGGCGGATTCGTGCTCCCGATCGCGTTCGGCGCGCTGGTCGATCTCACCGGTCTGCGAACCAGCTGCTTCATGCTGCTCTTCCTGCTCGTCGGGGTCGCGCTGGTCTGGATGCATCTCTCGATCCGGCAGATGGAGCGCGGCGTTGCCGGCGAGGCGCTGAAGAGGCTGCCGGAGCTGCCGGAAATGGAGGAGATCCACCGGCCCGAGCACATCGGAGCCCTGTCCGGCGCGGTTCTCACCGACTGGCGGCCTGAGGACGACACGTTCTGGAGGGAGCAGGGCCGAGCCATCGCGCGACGCAATCTCTGGATCTCCATTCCGGCGCTGCTGTTGTCCTTCGCGGTCTGGCAGGTCTGGTCTGTCGTGGTTGCGAAGCTGCCTTCGGTCGGCTTCAAGTTCACGACCGATGAGCTGTTCTGGCTGGCTTCGCTGCCTGGGATCTCCGGTGCAGTTCTGCGCATCTTCTACTCCTTCATGGTGCCGATCTTCGGCGGCCGGCTGTGGACCACGCTGGCCACGTGGTCGCTGCTGATACCCGCGATCGGAATCGGCTATGCGGTGCAAAATCCCGCAACGCCCTATCCGGTGTTCCTGATATTGGCTCTGCTGTGCGGCTTTGGCGGCGGCAATTTCGCCTCGTCGATGGCCAACATCTCCTTCTTCTTCCCCCGCGCCGAGAAGGGCAACGCGCTCGCGCTCAATGCCGGCCTCGGCAATCTCGGCGTCAGCGTCGTCCAGTTCGTGGTGCCGATCGTCATCACGGTCGGCGTGTTCGGCTGGTTCGGCGGAGATCCGGCGATGGCGACGAGCGGGTCGCAGCCGATGCCGATCTGGCTTCAGAACGCCGGCTTCGTCTGGGTGCCGTTCATCGTCGCCAGTGCTTTCGCCGCCTGGTTCGGGATGAACGACATCGCCTCCGCGAAAGCGTCCTTCGCCGATCAGGCCGTCATCTTCCAGCGGCGGCACAACTGGATCATGTGCTGGCTCTACACCGGCACGTTCGGCTCGTTCATCGGCTATTCCGCGGGCTTCCCGCTGCTGGCGAAGACCCAGTTCCCGGCCGTCGACGCGTTGCAGTTCGCATTCCTCGGGCCGCTGGTGGGTGCCTTGTCGCGGTCCGCGACGGGCTGGATGGCCGACAAATGGGGCGGCGGGCGCGTGACCGTCGGGGTGTTCCTGCTGATGATGGCCGGCGTGCTCGGGGTGCTCTACTTCCTCGGCATCAAGGATCAGCCGGGTGCATTCTGGGGCTTCTTTGCGATGTTCCTGCTGCTGTTCTTCGCGACCGGCGTCGGCAATGCATCGACCTTCCAGATGATCCCCAACATCATGCGCCAGGAAATGACCCGGCTCATGCCGACCGCGGACGCGGAGACTCGGCTGCGCCAGGCCGAGAAGGAATCCGCCGCCATCACCGGCTTCACCTCCGCGATTGCCGCCTTCGGCGCATTCTTCATTCCCAAATCCTACGGCACCTCGATCGACCTCACCGGCGGCGTGCAGGCCGCCCTATGGGGCTTCTTCGGCTTCTACGTCACCTGCGTGCTGATCACCTGGGCCGTCTACACCCGCAAGGGCGGCGTCCTGCACGACGTCGAACGGCGCCGGGCGATCGCGGCCGCTGCCCAACCCGCTGAATGAGGACGTAAACGATGAGCCATTTTCTCGATAGGCTGACCTTCTTCACCCGGGCCAAGGAGGAGTTCGCAGGCGGACACGGCGTGATGACGACCGAGGACCGTTCCTGGGAGGAGGGCTATCGCAAGCGCTGGCAGCACGACAAGATCGTGCGCTCGACGCATGGCGTGAACTGCACCGGCTCCTGCTCGTGGAAGGTCTACGTCAAGGGCGGCATCGTCACCTGGGAGACCCAGCAGACCGACTACCCCCGGACGCGCCCTGATCTTCCCAATCATGAGCCGCGCGGCTGCGCCCGCGGCGCGAGCTATAGCTGGTACCTCTATTCCGGAAACCGGGTGAAATATCCGCTGGTGCGCTCGCGGCTGCTCAGGCTGTGGCGCGAGGCGCGAGCGCGGATGACGCCGGTCGCAGCCTGGAAGTCGATCGTCGAGAATCCGAGCAAGCGCTCGGACTATGTGCAGAAGCGCGGACTGGGCGGCTTCGTGCGGGCGAGTTGGGCCGAGGTCAATGAGCTGATCGCGGCAGCCAATGCCTATACGGTCAGAGCCCATGGTCCGGACCGCGTGTTCGGATTTTCGCCGATCCCGGCGATGTCCATGGTGAGCTACGCGGCCGGCGCGCGCTATCTGTCGCTGCTCGGCGGCGTCTGCATGTCGTTCTACGATTGGTATTGCGACCTGCCGCCGGCCTCGCCACAGACCTGGGGCGAGCAGACCGACGTACCTGAAAGCGCGGACTGGTACAATTCAGGCTTCCTGATGCTGTGGGGCTCCAACGTGCCACAGACGCGTACGCCGGATGCGCATTTCTATACTGAGGTTCGTTACAAGGGGGCCAAGAGCGTCGTTGTCTGCCCGGATTATTCCGAGGCCGCGAAATTCGCCGATCTCTGGCTGTCGCCGAAGCAGGGCACCGACGCGGCGCTCGCGATGGCGATGGGTCACGTGATCCTCAAGGAGTTTCACATCGACCGGCAGACGCCGTACTTCAACGACTATGTGCGCCAGTATACGGATATGCCATTTCTGGTGCGGCTGGTGAAATCCGAGGGACGGCTCGTTCCTGAGCGGTTCGTGCGCGCCTCGGATTTCGCCACATCGCTCGACGAGGCCAACAATCCCGAATGGAAGACCGTCGCCTATGATGAGATCAGCGGGGCCATTGTCGTGCCCAAGGGATCGGTCGGCTTCCGCTGGGGCGAAAAAGGCAAGTGGAGTCTGGAAGAGAAGTGCTCGGCGAACAACGACACCCGGCTGCGGCTGTCTCTGGCCGGCATCGAGGACGACATCGCACCGGTGGGATTCCCCTATTTCGGCAACCGTCAGCACGATCACTTCAGCGGCACCAGTCATCCGGATGTGCTGACCCGCAACGTGCCGGTGAAGCGACTTCGTCTTGCCGATGGCGAGGCGGCCGTGGCCACTGTGTTCGATTTGTTCGCCGCCAATTATGGCGTCGATCGCGGCTTCGGCGGCGACCACCTTGGCAGGAGCTACGACGATCTGGAACCGTACACTCCGGCATGGGCCGAGGCGATCTGCGGCGTGCCGCGCGGCCAGATCATCGCGGTTGCCCGCGAGTTTGCCTCGAATGCGTCCAAGACCCGGGGGCGCTCGATGGTCATCGTCGGGGCCGGTCTGAACCACTGGTACCACATGGACATGAACTATCGCGGCATCATCAATATGCTGGTGATGTGCGGCTGTGTCGGCCAGTCCGGCGGTGGCTGGTCGCATTATGTGGGTCAGGAAAAGCTGCGGCCGCAGTCGGGCTGGACGCCGCTCGCCTTTGCGCTCGATTGGGGGCGCCCGCCGAGGCAGATGAATTCGACTTCGGCGTTTTACGCTCACACCGACCAATGGCGTTACGAGACGGTCAATGTCAGCGAGATTCTCTCACCGACCGCACCGGCCGGTTCTTGGGACGGAGCGCTGATCGACTACAATGTCCGCGCGGAGCGCATGGGATGGCTGCCGTCCGCGCCGCAACTGCAGGCCAATCCGATCGAGGTATCGAAGCGCTCCGCCGCCGCCGGCCTGGAGCCGAAGGACTACGTCGCGAAGGCCTTGAAGTCGGGCGAGCTGAAGCTCTCCTGCGAGGATCCCGATCATCCGAAGAACTGGCCCCGCAACCTCTTCGTCTGGCGCTCCAACCTGCTCGGCGCCTCAGGCAAGGGCCACGAATATTTCCTCAAGCATCTGCTCGGCACCAAGCATGGCGTGATCGGCAAGGATCTTGGCGACCAGGGCCACAATAGACCGGTCGAGGTCACTTGGCACGAAGAGGCCCCGGAAGGAAAGCTCGATCTGCTGGTCACGCTCGACTTCCGGATGTCGACCACATGCATGTATTCGGACGTCGTGCTGCCGACGGCCACTTGGTACGAGAAGAACGACCTCAATACGTCCGACATGCATCCCTTCATCCATCCGCTCTCGGCGGCGATCGATCCGGTGTGGGAATCGCGCAGCGATTGGGACATCTACAAGGGGATCGCGGAGGCCTTCTCCAGGGTCGCGCCCGAAGTGCTCGGGGTCGAGAAGGACGTCGTGCTGACCCCGATCATGCATGACAGTCCGGGCGAAATCGCGCAGGCGTTCGACGTCAAGGACTGGAAGCAGGGCGAGATCGATCCGATCCCCGGCAAGACCATGCCAGCGGTCACCGTGGTCGAACGTGACTATCCGAATCTCTACAAGCGCTTCACCTCGCTTGGACCGTTGATGAACAAGCTCGGCAATGGCGGCAAGGGGATGGCCTGGAACACCGACCATGAGGTCGAGCTCCTGAAGCGTCTCAACGGCGTCGTCGCTGACGACGGGCCGACCCAGGGGCTGGCTCGCATCGACAGTGCGGTCGACGCTTGCGAGGTGATCCTCAGCCTGGCGCCGGAAACCAATGGCGAGGTCGCGGTCAAGGCGTGGTCGTCCCTGGAGCAATTCACCGGCCGCGACCATGCTCATCTCGCCATTCCGAAGGAAGACGAGAAGATCCGATTCCGCGACGTCGTCGCGCAGCCGCGCAAGATCATCTCGTCGCCGATCTGGTCGGGGCTCGAGTCGGAGAAGGTCTGCTACAACGCCGGCTACACCAATGTCCACGAGCTGATCCCGTGGCGGACGCTGACCGGCAGGCAGCAGCTCTATCAGGATCACCTATGGATGAGGGCCTTCGGCGAGGGCTTCTGCGTCTACCGGCCGCCGATCGATACCAAGACCGTCAAGCCGGTGATCGATCGCAAGCCGAATGGCAATGCGTCCGTCATCCTGAACTTCATTACGCCCCATCAGAAGTGGGGCATCCACTCCACCTATACCGACAATCTCCTGATGCTGACCCTGTCGCGCGGCGGTCCCATCGTGTGGATCAGCGAGATCGACGCAAAGGCTGCCGGTATCGCCGACAATGACTGGATCGAGGCCTACAACACCAATGGCGCGCTGGTTGCGCGCGCTGTGGTCTCGCAGCGGGTCAAGCAGGGCATGTGCATGATGTATCATGCTCAGGAAAAGATCGTGAACGTGCCGGGCTCCGAGCAGACGGGGCTGCGCGGCGGCATCCACAATTCGGTGACGCGTGTCGTTCCAAAGCCGACGCACATGATCGGGGGCTACGCTCAGCAGGCCTATGGCTTCAACTACTACGGCACGGTCGGCGCCAACCGCGACGAGTTCGTCATCGTCCGGAAGATGTCGAAGATTGATTGGCTGGACCAGCCGACTGCTAACCGGTCGGCCACGACCCCCTCGGAGGCTGCAGAATGAAGATCCGTGCTCAGATCGCAATGGTGCTCAATCTCGACAAGTGCATCGGCTGCCACACCTGCAGCGTGACCTGCAAGAACGTCTGGACCAGCCGCGAGGGGATGGAATACGCGTGGTTCAACAACGTCGAGACCAAACCAGGCGTTGGCTATCCCAAGGATTGGGAGAACCAGTCCCGCTGGAAGGGAGGCTGGTCGCGCAATCGCGACGGGTCGATCCAGCCGCGGATCGGCGGCAAGTGGCGGGTTCTGGCGAATATCTTCGCCAATCCCGACCTCCCCGAGATCGATGACTACTACGAGCCGTTCACCTTCGACTATCAGCACCTGCAAAGTGCGCCCGAGGCATCTGCGATGCCGACGGCACGGCCGCGCTCGCTGGTGTCTGGAGAGCGGATGGAAAAGATCGAGTGGGGACCGAACTGGGAAGAGATCCTGGGCGGCGAATTCGCCAAGCGCTCTCAGGACATCAATTTCGACGGCGTGCAGAAGGAGATCTACGGCCAGTTCGAGAACACCTTCATGATGTATCTGCCGCGGCTGTGCGAGCATTGCCTCAATCCGGCATGCGTCGCATCCTGCCCGTCCGGCGCGATCTACAAGCGCGAGGAGGACGGCATCGTCCTCATCGATCAGGACAAGTGCCGCGGCTGGAGAATGTGCGTCTCCGGCTGTCCATACAAGAAGATCTATTATAACTGGTCCTCGGGAAAATCGGAGAAGTGCATCTTCTGCTATCCTCGGATCGAGGCGGGGCAGCCGACCGTGTGCTCCGAGACCTGCGTCGGGCGCATTCGCTATCTCGGTGTCGTGCTGTATGACGCGGACCGCATCGCAGAGGCCGCGGCCAAGCCCGACGAGAGCGATCTCTACCAGGCCCAGCTCGACATCTTTCTCGATCCGAGCGATCCGAACGTGCTTGCGGAAGCCGAGCGCCAGGGCATCCCTCATGCATGGCTGGAGGCGGCGATACGGTCGCCGATCTGGAAGATGGCGATGGAATGGAAGGTCGCCTTCCCCTTGCACCCGGAGTATCGGACCCTGCCGATGGTCTGGTATGTGCCGCCGCTGTCGCCGATCACGTCGGCGGCCTCGTCCGGCAAGATCGGGCACGATGGCGAGATGCCCGACGTTAAATCCTTGCGCATTCCGATGCGGTACCTCGCCAATCTGCTGACTGCGGGCGACGAGAAGCCCGTGACGCTGGCGCTCGAGCGAATGCTGGCCATGCGTGCCTATATGCGGGCCAAGACCATCGACGGCGTGGTCGACGAGGCGATCGCGAGGCGCGTCGGCCTGAGCGGCCCGCAGATCGACGACATGTACCACATCATGGCGATCGCCAACTACGAGGACCGCTTCGTGATCCCGACCGCGCACCGCGAGCTCGGTGCCGACGCGTTTGATATCCGCGGCTCCTGCGGCTTCTCGTTCGGCAACGGCTGCTCCGGGGGCGAAAGCGAAGTCAACCTGTTCGGATCGCCGCGTAAGGCCAAGAACCCGATGGAGGTCGCCTGATGAAGACGTTCAAGGTGCTGTCGGCATTGCTGAACTATCCGAGCGGGGAAATGATCACGGCTATCCCGGAGCTCGCGCGGGTGCTCGACCAGGAAGGCCTCGTCCAGCTTGGCATTCGCCGGGAGCTCGATGTGCTGCTGCAGGAGATCGCCACGGGCGACGTCTACGACCTGCAGGAGCGCTACGGCCTGCTGTTCGATCGCAGCAAGACCCTGGCGCTGCATCTGTTCGAGCACGTCCATGGCGAAGGCCGCGACCGCGGCCAGGCCATGGTCGACCTGCGGGCCATGTATGACCGTGCGAACCTCGTCATCGCCGGCAACGAGCTGCCGGATTATCTGCCGCTGTTCCTCGAATTCCTCGCCACCCGGGAGCTTGCGGACGCGCGCGAGTTGCTCGGCCAGACCAGTCACATCATCGCCGCGCTCGCGGAACGATTGGGGCGTCGGCAGTCGAGCTATAGGGCGGTGTTCGATGCGCTGCTCCAGATCGCCGCGGAGCAGCCCCGCGTGGAGATCGTCGATGAGCTGCTGAAGGCGGCGGACGTGGATCCGATGGACCTGCACGCGCTCGACGCGGCCTGGGAGGATGAAGAGGTCAGGTTTGGCCCGGGAGGGGGCGACCAGGCAGCCTGTGGGCACGACAATCTGATCGCAAAACTGCGCCACGCCAAACGTGCGGTCAACGCGCCGCCGTCACAGTTGCAATGAGGGATTGGCCATGCAAACGCTCAATGCCATCGTCTTCGGCTGGTATCCCTATCTCTGCCTGACAGTCTTTCTGGTCGGTAGTCTGATTCGATTCGACCGCGAGCAATACACGTGGCGCTCGGGCTCAAGTCAGCTGCTTCGGCGGCGCCAATTGATCTGGGGCTCGAACCTTTTCCATGTTGGGATCCTCTTCATTTTTGCGGGTCATTTCGTCGGGCTGCTGACGCCGATCTGGGTGTTTGACATGCTCGGCGTGTCCCACGGCTTCAAGCAGATGCTCGCGATCGTCGCCGGTGGCGGCGCCGGACTGATGTGCCTGGTCGGTATTTCGCTCCTCGCGCATCGCAGGCTTTTCGATCCCAGGATTCGTGCGACGTCGTCTTTTGCTGACACGGGTATCCTTCTGGTGCTGTTCGTCCAGCTGCTGCTTGGCTTGGCGACCATCCCCGTGTCGCTCGGTCATCTCGATGGTCATGAGATGGTCAAGTTCATGGCCTGGGCGCAGGGCATTCTCACGTTGCAGCCCGGCATCGCCGCCAACATTGTCGACGTCCATCCGATCTTCAAGGCGCATCTGGTCCTGGGAATGACCATCTTCCTGCTCTTCCCCTTCACCCGCCTGGTCCACATCTGGAGTGCGCCGGTGTGGTATCTCGGCCGCCGCGGCTATCAGGTGGTGCGCAGCCGCGACGGACGCCGTCATCTTGTGCAACCAATTCAGCCTGCGGAGTAGCCGATGGACTGTTCATTGGGCGCGGCGCTTCCAAAGCCGAAGCCGGTCAGTGTGAACGGAGTCGTGATCGAACGCGACGTCATTGCCCGGGAAGTTCAGAACCATCCGTCGGACAAGCCGATCCTTGCCTGGCAAGCGGCGGCGCGCGCGCTTGCGGTGCGCGAATTGCTGAGACAGGAGGTCAGGCGGCTCGGCATAACGGCCGCTCCTCTGCGCGATGCCGAAGGTCGCAGCGAAACCGAGGAAGAAGCGGCGATGCGGGCGCTGATCGCACGCGAGGTTCTGATACACGAGCCGGACGAATCGACGTGCCGTCGCTTCTACGATCAGAACAGGCAGCGGTTTCTGGTCGGTGAACTCTACGAAGCGTCTCACATCCTGCTGATCGCGCCGAGCAGCGATTCGATGGCTCGATCGGCTGCGCGAGACGAGGGGCGGACGATCGTGGAGGCCGTGCGGAGAAGCCCGGAACTGTTCGAGACCATCGCGCGCGAACGCTCCGATTGCAGGGTCTCGGCGGAGAGTGGTGGCAGGCTCGGGCAGCTGTCGCGTGGGCAGACGACCGCAGAGTTCGACGCCGCGCTGGCCCGGATGTCGGTTGGAGAGGTCGGTCTGATTGAGACACGCTTTGGTATCCATGTCGTGCGCCTCGACCGACGGGCCCTTGGACAAGTCCTGCCGTTCGACATGGCAAGGGCGCGCATTTCGCAATATCTCACCGAGCGTGTGCGGCATCAGGCGCTCGCGCAATATGTAGCCAATCTGGCAGGCCGCGCCGAGATCGTTGGCGTGACGTTGCCGGCGCCGCAATCGGTACTGCCGCAGTAGGGGGGCGATCATGCTGCTCGGGGATCTCATTCACGATCTCAGTGACGACGCGAAGTCGAGTGCGGTGTTGCAGGGGTGCGGCGACCTCACGCTCCTGGTGCGCATCAGCTCTGTCGCGGATCGCCTCGGCGAGGAAGTCGGTGAGTATGCGTCGGCTGCTGTCCGGCGCTTTGCAAATCTCGCAGAGAATGAGGATTGGCTCGGGTTGATGAGCGCTATCGACCGCGCCGCCGACCCCGCGATCGTCTGTCTGACCTCCATGATCAAGTGGTCGCTGCAGAGGGATGAAATCGATCACTCCTAGAACGGATCCACCGCAGGCTATCCGTGCTGGAGGGGCGGGCTAAAAATGTCGAAGCGTCAAATTGATGTTGGGATTCGCATGCACGATGAGATAGTAGAGAAAGTCAGCGTTGCGGCCGCGCCGCTCGTGGCGCTCGTATACGACGACGGGAAATATCCCTACGAGACGTTCGATCACCTCGTGGATCGCTCGCGTCGAGCGCGATTGAAGGTCGCCGGCGCACTGCAGCGAAGGCTGTTCCTCGACGAAAATCGCAGGTGCGACGTCCTGCTTGAGGAGCTCGACACGGCAAATCAAACCCCGATCTTCGAGGATCGTGGATCGGGAGCGACAGGTTGCCGGCTGGATGAATCGGCGCTGGCAGAGGTGACAGTTCGAGTCCTCGCCAGCCTGGATGCGCGTCCAAACATCCTGGTGTTGAACAAATTTGGCAAGGCAGAGTGCGGGGGAGGCGGAACGCTTGATCTGATTGCCCGCGCGTTGGACCTTGCGATACCGACGATTGTCGGCGTGCCGCGCAGCAATATCGATGCCTGGAGAGGTTTCGCCGGAGATATGGGGGTTGAGCTCGAAGCCCGCGGAGACGTGGAGCGGTGGTTGGAAAGTGTTCGGCAGGATCGAACTATAGACTCAGCCAGCCAGCTGCGCTGATTGCGATTGCGAGCAATCGAGGGGGCGGGGGACACAGAACTGCCAAGCCAGACCCCCGAAGATGTCTGCCGGCTGACATGGATGTTCCTCGACGGGACAGGGAGTCCGTGGGTCGAGCTGGAGTGGTCATCACGACGCTGATGACGCAGAATGTTGCGCTCCGACAAAGAATGGCCGGTCGGGCCAGTTTAGCATCTTTCCGATCGCCGGGGATCGTATGGCGCAAGCTCAACGTTCGCGTCCCCTTGGCTGCGTTCCTCCGGGCGACGGCAACTGCCGAATGGCGCATCGTCGTCGCGAGTGCTGCGTCCGCGATCAAGAACTGGAGCCGCTCATGATTGGGGCGAAAATCTCGCGCTGGACGATGAGCTATTTCGCGGCAGCGCTGGGGTGGCTGCTCGTTGCCTTGGCAATGCTGGTCGGCGGACTCGGTTACCCCGCCGCAGAGCTCGGCGCTCCCGATACGCTTGTCGTTGTGCATGCGGTCTGTATCGGTTGGCTCAGTCTCTCGGTATGCGGCGCCTTGTTCCAGTTCGTTCCCGTTCTCGTCGCAAGGCCGCTCCCCTTCGACAAATGGGCCTTGCCGGCCTTGTTCCTCATCAACGTCGGTCTGGTCTGCTTGATATTGGGTTTCCTCTCACTGGCCGGACGAATTGCTCCAGCCGTTTGGCTTCTGCCGGCCGGCAGCGTGGTGCTCGGCGCGGGTCTGGCGATGGTCGCGCTCGATCTGGGCCTGACTCTCGTCAGCCAGCCGAAGGGATCTGCTCTCTTTGTCATCGTCGGACTTGGCGCGTTATGCGCAACTGTCGCGCTCGGCGCCGCGTTCGCGTTTGCTCTCGCCGGATCGGCGGGCGCCTTCGGCGACGCGCTCCTGGCCGCGGCGATTCCGATCCATGCGATTGCCGGGCTGGGAGGCTGGCTGACCCTGACCGCCATGGGGGTGAGCTATCGCCTGCTGGCCATGTTCATGCTCTCGGCGGACCTCGGCGAGCGACAGAGCACATCCGCGCTGAAATTCGGTGCGCTCGCGCTATCGGTAGCAGTCGTGGGCGGATTGTTCGCAATCGGCCTCGGGGCCGAGCTCGGAGCCGTGCTCATCCTCGCCGCCGTTCTTGGGGTGATCTCGCTTGCGCTCTATGGATGGGACATCGCGACGATCTATCGCTCCCGCAAACGGCGCCAGCTCGAGCTGAACATGCGGATGGCAACCGTGTCTTTCGCCAATCTGGCGGCGACGGTGACGCTCGGCACCGTCATCATCGTCACCGGAAAGGTCGGCGTTCATGTCGGCGCGTTCGCGTTCTTGGCCGTGTTCGGCTGGCTGTCTGGTCTCATATTCGCGAAGCTCTACAAGATTGTTGCCTTTCTGACCTGGCTCGAAACCTACGGTCCCGTGATGGGGCGCGCCCCGACGCCACGGGTTCAGGACCTGGCGGTGGAACGTCGGTCCGAGAAGTGGTTCATCATCTATTTTCTAGGCGTATGGGCGGCGACCATCATGTTGATGATGGGCGAGGGCCAGGCGTTTCGCGGCGCCGCGGCGGTCATGGCCGTGGGCAGTCTTGGAATCATACACGAGCTTGTGCGAGTCCGACGTCTTTCCGATGTTGCGGGCTCCCGGAGGCTTCCGGCCGGAGCCATCGCGCCAAGCCTGTTGTTCGCCAGAAACTAGGAGGAGAGCCATGACCGCGTACATTGACGTCGACGTCCGACCGATTCTCAGGGCCGGAGGCGAACCGTTCTCCATCATCATGGACGCGGTCGACCGGCTGGCGCCAGGCCAGGGTGTCCGGCTGATCGCGAGCTTCAGGCCGGTTCCGCTGCTCTCCGTCATGGCAGGAAAGGGCTTCGCCCACACCGATCGACCGCTCGACGGTGGCGACTGGGAAGTGCTGTTTTCGCCGCTGGCTGCCGAGGACGCCGGTCAGGAAGACGCTGGTGCCGGCCTCGCATTCGAGCAATGGCCAGATCCCGTAGTCACCCTCGACAACCGAGAGCTCGACCCACCCGAGCCGATGGTGCGCATCCTCGCGGCCGCGGAGGAGCTGGGCCCTGGAGAGACCTTGTCGGCACTTCTGGGCCGCGAGCCGGTCTTCCTGTTCCCTGAACTTGAGAAGCGTGGCTTTCGCTGGCTCGGCGGGTTTACGCCGGATGGATCGACCTACGAACTGTCGGTGAGGGCTCCGCTATGAGCCGCGACGTCATCGACCGCATCCGCGACGCAATGCGCGTGGTCATCGATCCGGAGCTGGGGGAAAACGTGGTCGATCTCGGCTTCATCTATGAGATTACGGCGACGGATGGTGTCGTGCATGTCACGATGACGGCCACAACGCCCGGGTGCCCCGCAACAGGTTTTCTCAAGGAAGGGGTCGCAAGCAGCATTGCGGAGATTGCGGACGTCGAAGCCGTGGACGTGACGATGACATTCGATCCGCCTTGGACCCCATCCAGAATTGATCCGGCCGTTCGTGCTGCGCTGGGTTTCGACAACGTCAATTGACCGAACGAAAGCGAAAAGCTGGCAGCGGCTCGGCCGGAGAGGCGGCGTCGTTACGCCCGCTCGTCGAAGAACACGTCAACCGTCGTGGACGCCTTCGGCCCATCGCCCGAGTGCGTCTGTCGTGTTCTGTCTTCAAATCCTATCGTCTGTCTTGCTTCGCCATCTCAACAAGATTGCCTGCTTCGGTCGTCCGGTCCGGAAGCCACTCCCGCGCGTTGGCGTGGAGCCCGGGGACGCCGAGCAGGTTGATCGCGCGACAGGCGATCTGCTCGATGACGTCATCGAGCGACTGGGGCTTCAGGTAGAACGCCGGCATTGGCGGCGCGATGATCGCGCCGATCTCGGTGGCCTGCGTCATCGCTCGGAGATGACCGAGATGCAGCGGGCTCTCCCGCACCAGGAGTATCAGCCGGCGGCGCTCCTTGAGTTGAACGTCGGCGGCGCGGACCAGCAGGTTGTCGAGCTGACCCCAGGCGATCGCCGAGAGGGTGCGGATCGAGCAGGGCGCGACGATCATGCCGGCTGCAGAAAACGAGCCGCTGGCGATGCTCGCGCCGATGTCGGCGACATCATGAGCATGCGCCGCCAGATCGCGCAGCCGCGCCAGGCCGCCCTGGCCGACCTCCTCGTGCAAGGTGCGCACGGCAGCGTCCGACACCACGAGATGGACCGTGCATTGCGGCTGCTCCGCGAGCCGTTCGACGATGCGCGCACCGATCGCGGCGCCCGAGGCGCCGCTGATGCCGACGATGACGTGATGCCGCCCGTTCATGCCGAGGCCGTCCGGCCGGCTCTGGCGTCGCCGAGGCCGAGGCTCGGCCACATCACGTCGATGCGCGCGGCTACAGCGGGGTTCATCGCCAGCACCTCCCCCCAGGCGCGTTCGGTCTCGACCCCGAGCTTGGTTGTGGCGTCGATGCCGAGCTTCCCGCCGAGGCCGGATTTTGGCGAGGCGAAGTCGAGGTAGTCGATCGGCGTGTTGGCAAGCGGCAGCAGGTCGCGCGAGGAGTCGCAGCGCGTTGCGACGGCCCACATCACCGCGCGCCAGTCGCGGACGTCGATGTCGTGGTCGACCACGATGAGGAGCTTGGTGTAGCTGAACTGCGGCAGCATCGACCAAAGGCCGAGCATGATGCGGCGGGCCTGGCCCGGATAGCGCTTCTCGATCGCTACTACGGCGATCCTGTAGGAGCAGGCCTCCGGCGGCAGATAGCAGTCGACGACCTCCGGGAATTGTCGTCGGATCAAGGGGACGAACAGCGTGTTCAGCGCCTCGCCAATTCGAGACGGCTCGTCCGGCGCGCGTCCCGTGAACGTCGACAGATAGAGCGGGCTGCGACGCGTGGTGATCGCGGTGACCTGAAGCACCGGAAAGCTCTCGACGGCGTTGTAGTAGCCGGTGTGATCGCCATAGGGCCCCTCCGGCGCGGTCTCCGTGGCCGACACGATGCCCTCGATCACGATCTCGGCGGCCGCCGGCACCGTCAGGGGCACGGTGAGGCATTCGACCAGCTCGGGACGGTCGCCGCGCAGGATGCCGGCGAAGCGCAGCTCGGAGATGGTCTCGGGCAATGGCAACACGGCGCTGAGGATGGTGGCGGGATCGGCCCCGATCACGATCGCAATCGGCATGTCGCGCCCCTGCGCCTGCCACTGCTGGTGGTGGCGGGCGCCGCCGCGATGGGCGAGCCAGCGCATGATGGCGCGATCGCGGCCGAGCACCTGCATGCGGTAGACGCCGACATTTTCCTGCTCGCCGGCGGACGCGTCCGGCGGCACGGTGATGACGAGCGGCCACGTCAACAGTGGCGCTGGCTCGCCCGGCCAGCAGATCTGGGCCGGTAAGGTGGTCAGGTCGATGTCATCGCCCATCGTGACACATTCATGCACCGGCGCGGCTGATCGCAGCCTCGGCCGGGTCGACAGTGCTGCGCGTGCCAGCGGCAGCTTCTGCAGCGCTTCCCTGATGTCGCGCGGCGGCTGGGGGGCGCGCAACTCCGCCATCATCTCGCCGAGCTCCGCCAATCGTTCCGGCTGCACGCCCATGCCCCAGGCCACTCGCTCCACGGTGCCGAACAGATTGGTGACGAGCGGCATTGCCGAGAGCGATCCGCATGCCTTGATCGGTCGTTCGAACAGCAGCACGGGCCCTTCGGCGGAGATGACGCGGCGATGGATCTCGGTGATCTCGTGGACGACCGAGACGCTGTCGCGAATGCGTCGCAGCTGTCCCCGCTCGTCGAGAAAGCGCAGGAAATCCGACAGCTCGCGGAAGCGAGGGACATCACGTCGCAACGATAGGCTCCGTTCAAAAAACGCCTCGTAGCTGGAACAATCAGTGTGATCTTTGTTCCGGGTCAAATACTTCCCCCGCCGATCCGGCCAGAGCTTGTGCCATGAGCTCTCTTCAGGACGCGTCTTCGACCTCACTGCCCCTGTTGCCGCCACTGCTCAGGCAGGTGCTGCGTCCGTTGCCGTTGCTGCCCCTGCAGATCGCGCTCGGCGCTTTCCTGCGTGGGCTCTTGCGCCGGCATCCGCATCTGCTCGACCGGCTCGGGTCGCATCGCGGAAAGCGCTTTGGCATCAAGCCGACCGATCTGCCGTTCGCTTTCGTGATTCAGGCGGGCCCACAGCAGCCGCAACTCGCGGCGGTGCGCGAGCTGCCCACCGGCCTCGATGCCTCCATCTCCGCGTCGATCGTGAGCCTGTTGGCGCTGGTCGAGGGCCGGCTCGACGGCGATGCGCTGATGTTTTCGCGTCAGCTCGTCATCGAAGGCGATATCGAGGCGGTGCTGGCGCTCCGCAATGCGATCGACGATGCCGGTCTGGATCTGGTCGGCGAGATCGCAGCGCTTTCGGGGCCGTTCGGCGTGCCCGCGCAACGCCTGCTCGCGGCCGCGCGTGACTCGCTGCTGAGATCAACGACGAACGAAAGCGGGATGCGACGATGGAGCTGATCTGTCCGGCAGGGACGCCGGCGGCGCTGAAGAGCGCGGTCGAAGCCGGTGCCGATGCCGTCTATTGCGGCTTCGCCGACGAGACCAATGCCCGCAACTTTCCCGGGCTGAATTTCAGCCGCGAGCAGATGCGCGAAGGAGTAACGTTCGCGCATCGGCGCGGCGCCAAGGTGCTGGTTGCGATCAACACCTTCCCGCGCGCCGGCGCCGTCGAGCTGTGGCGTCGCGCGGTCGACGATGCCGTCGAGGCCGGAGCCGACGCGCTGATCCTTGCCGATGTCGGGCTGATGCACTATGCCGCGCGGCGCCATCCCGAACAGCGACTGCATGTCTCGGTGCAGGCGGCGGCGGCGAATGTCGACGCGATTGCGTTCTATGTCGAGAATTTCGGCGCCCGCCGCGTGGTGCTGCCGCGCGTGCTGAGCGTGCCCGAGATCGCCGATATCACCCGTGAGACGGCATGCGAGACCGAAGTGTTCGTGTTTGGCGGACTATGCGTTATGGCCGAGGGGCGTTGCTCGCTGTCCTCCTACGCCACCGGCAAGTCGCCGAACATGCAGGGGGTATGCTCGCCGGCCAGTCATGTCGTCTATCAGGAGACGATACTGGGCACGACCTCGCGGCTTGGCGCTTTCACAATCAACCGCTTCGGACGCAACGAACCTGCCGGCTATCCAACGCTGTGCAAGGGGCGTTTCTCGACCGCACAGGGCTCTGGCTACATCTTTGAGGATCCGGTCAGCCTCGATGCCACGACCCTGCTCGCAGGCTTGCGCGAAGCCGGCGTCACCGCGCTCAAGATCGAGGGCCGCCAGCGCGGCCGCGCCTATGTCGACGGCGTCGTGCGGCATTTCCGCAGCGTGCTGGCAGCGCTCGATGCCGGCCGGTCCGCCGACGCGTCCGACCTCACGGCGTTCACCGAAGGGCAGGCCTCCACGCAGGGCGCCT
This sequence comes from Bradyrhizobium sp. SZCCHNR2028, assembly GCF_032380995.1. NCBI lineage: Bacteria > Pseudomonadati > Pseudomonadota > Alphaproteobacteria > Hyphomicrobiales > Nitrobacteraceae > Bradyrhizobium > Bradyrhizobium sp. SZCCHNR2028. The sequence goes on from NZ_JAUHJF010000007.1 coordinate 178,301, forward strand.
ACCGCAAGACCTGGCGCTAGGACGACATGACAATGGCGGAACAAGGCGCAGGCCGAATGCAGCTCACTCTGGGGCCCGTGCTCTACAATTGGCAGCCCGAGCGCTGGCGTGATTTTTACTTTCGCATGGCCGACGAGGCCCCGCTCGACCGCGTTGTGGTCGGCGAGGTCGTCTGCTCTAAGCGCGCGCCGTTCTTCGAACCCCATTTGCCTGAAGTCATCGAGCGGCTTATGGCTGCCGGCAAGCAGGTGCTGCTGGGTTCGCTGGTCCTGGTGTCGTTGCGACGCGAGCGCCGGCAGACGGCAAGCCTCGCCGAGTTTGGCCACGGTCTGGTGGAGGTCAACGACCTCACCTGCCTCAAATCGATCGCCGGTAGGCCGCATGCCATCGGGCCATTCGTCAACATCTACAACGAGGCCAGCGCCGCGTTTCATGCCGCCCAGGGCGCTACCCGGATCTGCCTCCCGCCGGAGCTGCCACTGTCCTCGGTTGCCGCGATCGCCGGCGCCGTGCCGCAGGTGGCGATCGAAGTGTTCGCCTTCGGCCGTGTGCCGCTCGCGATCTCCGCGCGCTGCTATCACGCCCGCCTGCACAAGCTCGCCAAGGACAATTGCCGCTTCGTGTGCGAGCAGGATCCGGACGGCCTCGTCGTGACGACGCTGGACAATGAAGCGTTCCTCACCATGAATGGCGTGCAGACGTTGTCGCATGGTTGCTGCAACCTGCTCGGCGATCTCGATCGTCTGACGCAGAGCGGCGTGAGATCGCTGCGGCTGTCACCTCAGGCCTGCGACATGGTCGCCGTGTCCGAGCAATTCCAGGCGGTCCTGGCGGGCCGCGTGGAAGCTGAGGCCGCCAGGGGCCGCTTGCGCGAGATCTATCCGGACGTTCCATTCGCCAACGGCTTCTTGCACGGCGCCCCCGGTGCCTCCTACGTCTCGGGGTAGGTACTGCCGTGTCCTTCTGTCGAGGTAAACTCGGATGTGCCCAGTCTGCATGTTGACTGACCACGGATGGACGACGTTGAGAGACGGCGCGCAGCCCGTTCGTGCCGGCATGCTGCAGATTGCTGACCGCGCCCAGGCGGAAGCCCAGGAAGCCGGGGAAATCGTGGTCAGTCCCCGATTTCCCCTCCAAACGGCTGGCGTCCTACGCGCCGACCGCAGAGCCCAGCTGACAGCTGACGCCTCATCCCGATTTGTCGCTGAACGCGGCGGGAAGCGCAGCGAGGAACGCCATGACGCGCTGCGTGCGCAGGGGCGGCCGGCGGTCCGAGGTGCGCAGCATCCATAGGGGCTCCGCTGGCGCGCGCCACGGCTCAAGCACTTCGACGAGCCGACCTGTGCGCAAGTCGTCGTGGACGAGCCATGCCGGGCCCCAGCCAATGCCGAACCCATTCGCGATCAAAGCGACCGAAGCGTGCGCGTCGTCGCAAATGTGCTTGGGCTTGGGCGCGACGCGAACGAGTTTTTTGCCGCGCGGGTCGGTGAAGCGCCAGGTCAGGATCTGCCCGCTCGCGGGATTGCGGAAGCCGACGTGGTCATGTTCGGACAGCTCGTATGGAGTCGCCGGCGCGCCGCGCGCGTTCAGATAGGCAGGCGAGGCGCAAGCGATCCAGGAGAACGTGCAAAGCCGCCGCGCCAGATGACCGGGCGCGCGATCGAGGGGTCCTGAGCGGATGGCGATGTCGACGCCTTCCGCTGCGAGATCAAGAATCTCGTTGCGGAATTTGATCTCGATCTCGATTTCCGGCCGCTCCCGCAGGAACGCAGGCAGTCGCGGCAGGATGCAGGCACGCGCGAACGAGGCGGGGGCGGTCACTCGCACCCGTCCGCCATCGTTACGCGCGGCTTCGCCGAGCGCGGATTGGACGCGATCGAGACTTTCGGCCAGCGCGCGTCCCGCCGCCATCAGCCGCTCGCCCTCTTCGGTCAGCGCCAGCGAATGGGTGGTGCGATGCAAAAGCCGTATTCCGCGAGCCTGTTCGAGGCGGGCGACCGCCTTGGACATCGCCGAGGTGGTTGTCCCCGCCCGCCGCGCGGCTTCGGCGAAGGAGCCCGCCTCGACGACGCGGACGAAGGCGAGGAGACGCGAGAGGTCGGGAGGCAAGGCTGTTGTGGACATTCAGTCCACATAGTCATGGCGACGGGGTCGCTACAAGAGGCCGTTCCGATGGGCCAAATGGGGAGCGTTAGCGCGCATGCTGCGCCGCTAGAAACCGCGAGAAGTCCCATGAACGCCATCGAAATCACGCTGCAAGCCCTCGACGCCGCCGAGCGCGCGATTCCCCCCGGCCAGCCGGTCTACATGCTCAATCTGCTGCGCTACCGCGCGTATGCGCGTTACGAGGACGGCTTCGACGCCGCGCCCTGTTCGGGCCGCGAAGCCTTTAACGAACGCTATAGACCGGCCTTCCGGCGTCTCGCAGCCGGTAAGCCGCTGGTGCGGATGTTTTCCGGGCCGGTCCTGGCGAGCCTGGTCGGCCCGCAAGGCAAACGCTGGGACGAAGCGGCGATCAATGAATACGGCGATTTCGCCGCCTTCCGCTCGATCGTCGACACCGAGACCTACCAGCGCGAAGTCGCCCCGCATCGGCACGCGGCGCTCGAGGATTTCCGGTTGTTCGTGCTCGCCAAGGCGATGTGAACGCATTGAGGCGGCGGCCTTATGCATTCGCCTTAACCAAACGTGACGCTACGACGAGCCCGGGAATCCGTTCCACCGATCGCAAGAATTGGTGTCGCGGGCCCCGGGATTGGGACTTGTTCATTGGCATTTGGGCTGCCCGCCGACAAGAAAACAGGGCTTCCGAAATAGTGGGTCTAGCGATGTAGCGGACCCCCGACTCGAACCACCGATGCCTCAAGATGGTGGCTCCTACATGTTGGATCGCGGGCGCGCCAACCATGTTTTCAGGCATAGTGACTATCTCTGGTCCGTAGGCGAGGGGCGATCTTTGGGCCCGCTTCAATCAATCGGACAATCCAGAAAAGCTATGTCAGTTCAATCGCGCCTAGAGCTGCGTTTTGTCCGAACGCACCTTGAAAGTATTCAAATGCCGAAACCTTTCCAAGCTGAGTACGATGTTCGACCTTTCATCGCTCCAGATGAAGTTTTCACTTTCTTCTTGTTTTCGGCGCCTGTCAGGCAACCCGCACCGAACGGATGGAATGGAGAGTCTCTGGCTTTAGATGCGTGTAGCGACGCAGCATTTTCCAATCCTTGTGTCCGGTGACAAGTGCAACCTGTTCAATGGAAAATCCTGCCTCGAAAAGACGACTCGTGCCTTCGTGGCGCAGATCGTGGAAATGTAGGTCATCGATCTTCAATTGTTGGCACTGACGGCGAAATGCCGTTCCAACGGATCGTCCAGCAGGGGAATTCGCTGATCGTTGCCCTTCTTCTGTCGGGGATCTTTCCGGTTGCGAATGAGGAGCATTCGGTTGCCGGCGTCGAAGTCGCGCCATTCGACTCTTGCAATTTCATCTTGCCGCATAGCCGTTGCGATCGCGAATCGGATCACACGACCGACTGGGATCTGTTGCCGACTGTTTAATTCGAACGCTGAGATAATACGATCGAGTTCGTCTTGCGTGGGACGGCGGTTGCGCTCATCGCCCTTTTCCGACGAGCCCGAGACGTCGAAGAGCGATCCGGGCGTGGTCGAGTGGTTCGGTTGAAACAACGATGCCGTGTACTGCGGCGGCGTGAGACAGAATCGTTTTGATGTATCCAAGATCGATACCGACGGTCACCGGGCCGGCCCCCTCCATCGCGCGCTCTTTTCCAAATTTGATGAACCGCTCTCGATCAAGCTCTGGAAGACGAAGATGCCCAAGTCTTTCGTTCAGGAAGATGAGGCTCGCAGTTTTGGAGCGACCAATGTCCTTTCCCACCTCGGCCAAATCTTGACGATGAAGCGTGACGAGATCGCCGAAGAGTTGGACGTCGCGGGACTTTTGCGTCGTTGTCGGTTCTTGGCGATCGATCCGCCGCTCGATATCGATGGCCCATTCCTCGGCATCCTTTCGGCGGAGAAACGTCCCGTTGACATATTTCCCCTTTCGTCGGACTTGGGCTCTCCAAGAGCCGGATTTCAGTCTGGTGATAGTTGCCACGCGTGTGCGCTCCGTGTGCACTGAGGCGGCAAAAAGCCGGAAAAAACATCGCGCTGTGGCGTAGAATAGAGTGCACACGAGGCGACCTTACGAGTTGAATATGCTCGAAAAATGAAGCAATATCAATTACATAGATTTGCCGTGGCGCCCATGATGGATTGGACCGACCGGCACTGCCGCGTGTTCCATCGGCTGCTGTCGCGCCGGGCGCTGCTCTATACCGAGATGGTCACCACCGGCGCCGTGATACATGGCGACCGCCAGCGGCTGCTCGGCTTCGATCGAAGCGAGCATCCGGTGGCGCTGCAGCTCGGCGGCTCCGATCCCGGCGATCTCGCGACGTCAGCCAAGATCGGCGAGGAGTTCGGCTACGATGAGATCAATCTCAATGTCGGCTGCCCATCGGACCGGGTGAAGGACGGCCGCTTCGGGGCCTGTTTGATGGCCGAGCCTGGGCTCGTCGCCGCCTGCGTCGCCGCGATGAAGCGCGCCGTTCGCATTCCCGTCACGGTGAAGTGCCGCATCGGCATCGACGATCAGGATCCGGAAATCGCACTCGATATGCTGGCGGACGCGGTCGTCGACAGCGGCGCAGACGCGCTGATCGTGCACGCGCGCAAGGCGTGGCTGGACGGCTTGTCGCCGAAGGAGAACCGTGACGTCCCGCCGCTCGACTACGACAGGGTGTACCGGCTGAAGGCGAGGCTGCCGCACGTGCCGGTCATCATCAATGGCGGCATCGGCAGCATCGAGGCTGCGCAAGGTCATCTCGCGCATGTCGATGGCGTGATGCTCGGGCGAGCTGCCTATCAGGAGCCGTGGCGGCTGCTCGATGTCGATCCCATGCTGTTCGGTGAGGCCGCGCCGCATCTGTCGATGCGAGAGGCGCTGGCGGCGCTGGAGCCCTATATCGAACATCAGCTCGGGCAGGGCACGCGGCTGCACGCGATGACGCGGCATCTCGTCGGGGCCTATCATGCGGTGCCGGGGGCGCGCGCCTTCCGCCGCCATCTTGCCGAACGTGGAGTCAAGCCGGACGCCGGCATCGAGGTGCTGCGCGAGGCGGTGGCGACGGTCGAGGATCGTCCGGCGGTTGCGGCGCTCGCCTGAGCGGATCAGGCCGGCGGCAGCAACTCGGTGACGGTCTGTCGCGCGAGCGCATTCTCCTCCGGCAGGGCTGCAACGAGGCGCTGGGCCTCAGCTGCGGTCGGGAAAGCCGTGCAGCATCAGCCGGTCGGAGCGCACTTCCCAGCGCTCCAGCCGGTCGAGGAAGCTCATGCCGAGCAAATTGGTCTTCATCTGGCCGTGCGGCACTACCAAGGCCGGAACCGAGCGTTCCACCAGTTTGCCGATCGCAAGCCGGTCCAAGGTCAGGCGCGCCGCCTTGGTGTGACCGCCGGCGGTCTCGACGTCGACGTCGTAGGCGAGCAGTTCGAGCGGCAGGCCTGCGGCCTTGGCGGTCTCGTAGGTCAGAACTACCGATGTGGCGCCGGTGTCGACCACCATCGGCGCGGTGACGCCGTTGATCTTGGCGCGCAACGCGAACTCACCGCCTCTGGTGCGCTCGATCTCGACCGCGTTGGTCGGAGGGCTCGCCTTGGCTCTGAGCACGCGGCTGCGCAGAACCTCCGACACGGTGTCGCTTGCGAGCGCCGCCTGCTCGGGATCCTTGTAGACGATCACGGCGCCCGCGGTGAGCACCATGGTGACGAGAACGAGCGCGATCTTGTTCATGCCGCGCCTCCCGTCGGCACGGAGGCGCTCAGGCGTGCCGACGCGCCAGCGCGGGCAGGCCGGCGTCGTGCATGCGGGACGGCAGCCCGTCCATCAGCGCCAGCCGCTCGTCGCGCGACATGCGGCCCCAGCGGGCGATCTCCGGCAGCGTGCGTCCGCAACCGAAGCAGAGCTTCGTCTTCGGGTCGATCATGCAGACCGCGATGCAGGGCGTATCCTGGCTCATGGAGCGAGTTTGAAAGGTTCTGCCACTGTCGTGCAAGTGCAATCATCTCACAGTCCCGTTCCGGCATTCATGATCGGCTTGCGCACCCGGCGCTTCTCCTTAGCGGGGGCGATCGCATGCTCCGGCTGCAATGGCGGGGCCTCGTCCGACAGCGGAGCGAGCGCCGACATCACCCGCTCCGGCGGGAAGGTGACGATCACCTCGGTGCCGATGCGGACCTTCGATTTCAGCGTGAACGTGCCGCCATGCATCTCGATCAGGTTCTTGGCGATCGGCAGGCCGAGCCCGGCCCCCTGTTCGGCCGACTTGATCGAGTTGGAGCCCTGGCCGAACGAGGCGAGCACGATCGGAATCTCGTTCTCGGGGATGCCCGAGCCGGTGTCCTTGACGCTGAGATATTGCCCGCCCGAGGCCGTCCAGCCGGCCTTGAGCCAGATGTCGCCGCCCTGCGGCGTGAACTTGATGGCGTTGGAGAGCAGGTTGAGCACGACCTGGCGAATCGCGCGCTCGTCCGCCCACAGCCGCGGCATCTTCCGCTCGAACACCTCGTGAATGGTGATGCCGCGGCTCGTGGCGCGCAGCTTCAGGAGATGATGGCAGTCGGCGATCACGTGCACGAGCGCCACGGCTTCCTCGTTGAGCTCGTAGCGGCCGGCCTCGATGCGCGAGAGATCGAGGATCTCGTTGATCAGGTTGAGCAGGTGGACGCCGGAATTGTGGATGTCGGCCGAATATTCCTTGTAGACCGGCACCGCGTGCGTTCCGAAGATCTCGCTCTTCATCACCTCGGAAAAGCCGAGGATGGCGTTCAGCGGCGTTCGCAGCTCGTGACTCATCTGCGCGAGGAAGCGCGACTTGGCAACGTTGGCCGCTTCTGCCCGGTAGCGCGCCTCGTCGGAGATCGCCTTGGCCTGCTCGAGCTCGCCGATCAGGGCGTCCTTCTCGGCGCGTGCTTCGAGCGTGGCGAGCGTGGTCGAATGCAGCTGATGGGCGAGCAGCACGAAATAGCCTTCTGCTGCGACCGCGAATCCGGCCAGCAGGTAATTGTCGAACGTGCCCGACAGCACGAGGCTGAGGGTGATCGCGACCGTGACCGGTGCGGTGACCGCGACGGCTGCGACGGGCAGGTTGGCAGCGAGCATGCTGGAGACGGCGATCACCAGCAGCATCAGGAACATCATCAGCGTGCCTGACACCGCCGCGAGTGCGGGGTGGATCAGGATCGCCATCCAGCACACGCCGTAGAGCAGGTCGAGCAGCACGAAGCGCGTGCGCCAACGCCGCGTCGCCGCCATCGACGGCTGGTCGGCGAGAAAGTTCGAGCAGTTGCGGACGATCGCAGCATGGATGCAAAGCACGCCGGCCGTCCAGGCGCCGGCCGCCAGCGTATGGAGCCAGGCGCTCAGCATCAGGCCGGTTGCGACCACCAGCAGCACGACGATGTAGGAGGCGGAGATGCGGGTCTGCGCGTATTGGCGCAGCAGCTCGCGATCGAAGGCCGGACGCGTTCCCGATGTCGACGTTAACCGGTCGCGCGCCTCGCGCACCCGCTGCTGCGCGGCCCGGCGCTGGCTTGCCGGTGCAAGCGCCGGCGGATCTGCCGGAAGCTCGACGACCTCAGGCTTTTCAGCGGGTTTACTCATCAAACAACACAAATCCTGCCCGCGAGGTACGGGCTGCTTTCTGCATTGTCTATAACTGGGCCCAAATCCTTAAGACGGATTATAGACAACGAAAAATTTGCGTTAACCGCGCGTTAAATTAACCATTGTGCGAGGCTCAGCGGAGCTGCATTCGCAGGCGTCGCCAGCCGATCACCACGCCCGTGATGCTGAAGACGAGGCCGATCGCGCAAAGGCCGACGATGAGAGCCGTGCGCAGCGCCGCATGGGCGAGCAGGGCCGGAAAGTCGAGCGTGTGGAGCGCCTGATAGAGCCACCGATAGGCGCGTCGGGACGGATCGAGCTTCTCGAGCACCGCGCCGGAGGCGGCGTCGACATGATACCAGGTGTCGCCGCAGATCACGCGATGGACCGGCGCGCCCGGCACATCGGAGACGAACGGATAGTCGTCGCCCGGCTCGACTTCGGTCGAGCGCGCGCAATCGTGGCCCAGGCGGGACGTTGCGGCATTGACGTCGGCCGGCTGCAGGAAGCGTCCGATGATCCTTGCCGAAGCGCCGTCCAGCACCGAAATCTGCTGCTGGCCCGGCGCTCGCCGGGTGCGCTGATGGAGGCGGCCGCCGAAGGCGAACCACTCGATCTCGCGAGCCTCGCCATGCGCCGCCGCGAGTGCAACCGCAGTCAGGTGGCTCCAATCCGGTGTGCCGACCAGCATGGCTTCCTCGGACGGCGTCAGATGGCCGGTCGCGAACAGCCTGCCATGGTCCATCGACAGCCAACCGCTGACCATCCAGGTCAGCACGAACTGCATGCAGAGCAGACCAGCCCAATGATGCCACAGGTGCCAGCCGCGGTAGCGCGAGCACAGCCGCGCCTCGCGAGGTCGCAGCCTCATCGGACCGAGCAGGGCGCCGGTCACGGCGGCGATGACGGCCGCGAGCGATAGCCACCACACGACGACGTTCCAGGCCGCCCAGTCCTTGCGCAGGACGGTTGGATAGATCCAATGGACAACGCTGCCGACGTAGTTCCAGGCGCGTTCGAAGCGTGTCGTGTCGAGCACGACCTCGCCGGTCTTCGACGACACGTACAGCTCGGTCCCATCGGGATCGTGGAGCGCGATCCGGTGCAGCGGACGATGCACATCGAACCGGTTCGGCACCGTCCATTGATCGTAGCTGTCCAGCGCCGCGATGGCGGCGCGATCGGCCTCGAGCCCGCGTTGCTGGGCTGCTGCGCGTGCCACCGACAGTGCGAGACCGGGATCGTTCACGTCGGCTGCGGCCAGCGTGTCGGCATGAATGGCCGCGCTGCGGCCGGCGGCCGAGATGACATAGACCGGACCATCCACGCGCTGAAACAACCGGATGCGGGCGGGATGATCGATGCCACCAGCGGCGAGGGCCTCCGCGGGACTGCGCAGCGACATGGCGATGTCGAGCACCGGCAGCGCGGCGAAGCGCTCGCTCTCGGTCTGCGCCGGGAATGGCACGTAGTGCATCACGATCCCGGTCGCGAACCACAGCACGAACAGCGGACCGAGCGGGATGCTCAACCAGCGGTGCATGAGGATCAGCGCCTGGATCATGCTGTCATCAGAACTTGAACGAGGCCTCGACCTCGTAGGTGCGCGGCGCGCCGAGGAAGATCTGGTCGGGATAGAACGGATCGCTCCAGGCCGCGTAGCGCCTGTCGGTGACGTTGCGGATGCGCAAGGCGAGGCGCGTGCTGGTCGCGGTGGCGAACATCGGCACCTTCGGCAGATCGACGAAGGCGAACAGGTCGGCGGTGGTGTAGGCGTTTAGCTTCACCGTGTTGGCATCGGTGCTCCATCGATCGCCGACATGGCGCACCGAGAAGCCGAGCTCGACCGGCCACCAGCCGGGATTGAGGAAGCGGTAGGAGCCGCCACCATTGACGATGATGGCGGGAATGTTGGGCGGCGTGTTGCCCGAGAACGAGCCGCCGCCCGCGAGATCATAGTCGGCATAGCGGGCGCGGACATAGGCGACGTTGCCCCATAGCTTGCTCTCCGGCGTCGGCCGCACGGCGGCCGCGACCTCGATGCCCTGCGATTTCACCTTGCCGGCGAGGTTGAGCTGCTGGCCCGCCTGGGCGCTGTAGACGTTGTTGCGCGCGATGTCGAAGGCCGAGAAGGTCCACTCCGCGCGCCCGTTCCACAGCAGCTGCTTGACGCCGGTCTCGTAGCTGCGGGAGTCGGACAGCGCGAGGTTCTGCGTCGGACTCAAGATAAAGATGCTGTCGGCCGAGATGTCGGTGGCCGTCGCATATTGGCTGTAGAAGGTGGTGCCGGGTAGCGCCTCCCACGTGTAGCCGATGCGGCCGGTGACCGGCTGCCAGCTCTTCGAATAGGGGAAGCCACTTTTCACCGCGCCATTCCTGTCGATCGAGTTGCGATCGAGCGTGAACGGATTGTAGCGCAGGCCGCCGACCAGGGCGAACGTGTCGGTGAGCTTCAGCCGGTCCTCGAGGTTCAGGGCGACGCTGTCGATCGTGGCGGTCTGCAACTGCGTTCCGAGCTGGCCATAAACACCGCGGTCGAAGCCGACCAGGGGGACCGAGTCACCGGGAAAGTTCGCCGCGCCGGGCCGCGTGAAGTCGGTATGGGAGCTCTCGACCGAGGTGACGAGACGGTTGGAAAGGCCGAAGATGCTGCCGTTCCAGGTCATGTCGGTGGTGTTGCCGACCATGTTGTGGTTGTGGTGGACGAAGAACCGCTCGCGATCGACCCTGCCGGTGTCGGCGTTGAACGCCGACACCTCGTTATTGTACCAGTCGCGGCTGGCATTGTAGTTGTAGATCTGGCTCCGCAGCTTGACGTCGTTGCTGAGGTTCCATTCGAACCCGCTGCGCACCCAGGATTCCTTGATCGTCTTGTGGCCGTCGACGACGTTGTAGTTGGTCGACAGCGTGCGGCCGTCGATCGTGACGGCGCCGAGATCGCTGCCGTTGTAGGCGGATATCTTGGTGCCCGACACGATGCCGCTGGTCGCGTTCGCGCCGCTGTAGGTGACCGGCACCAGCGGCGTGCCTTCGTAGGGCTTGGCCTTGTAGTCCTTGAACTCGGCGGCAAAGAAGGTCCTGAAACTGTCGGACAGGCGGTAGTCGAGCTGGCCCGAGACATGGACGTTCTTGAACTCGGTGTCGTCGATGAAGCCGACCTCTTTCGTTCGGCTGATATCGAAGCGATAGTCCAGGCCCTCGATCGCGGTGCTGCCCCCGGAGCCAAAGCCGCTGCGGAACGTGCCGCGCTGGTCGAAGCCTATGAAAGCCTCGTTCTGGACCGGTCCGGTGTGCGGCGCCATGGTCACAAAGTTGATGGTGCCGCCGACCGCGCCCTGGCCGGAGATCAGCGAGGAGGGGCCTTTGAGAAACTCGACCCGGTCGAGGTTGAACGTCTCCATCGTCAGCGCGGTGAAGCCGGTCGGCCCGATGTTGATGCCGTTGTAGAGGACGTTGACTTGGTTGCCCTGGAAGCCGCGCATGGCAAAGCCGACGTCGTTCGGGGCATCGCCGGCGCTGACGCCGGTGGCGCCTTTCACCGCATCGACGGTGGTGTGATAGCCCTGCTCGCGCAGCGTCGCTGCACCCACGACCTCGATCGATGCCGGCGCCTCGCGCGCGATCAGGCCCAGCCGGCCGCCGACCGCCGGAGCCGCATTGCCGTTGAGCGGCGTCGCCGCTGGGGAGGCGGAGACGTGGGGCGATGGCGCGACTGCCGGCGGTGGCGTCGCTGTCCCTCGGGGCATGGGGTGTACCGTCCCGCTGGCTGTTCTGACCGGTGACGGCGAACGGTCGGCAGCCTGTCGCTGGCGCGGCGCATCGACGGTGACGTCCGGCAGCAGCGTGTCGGCCGCCGGCCTCACGCCAGGATTTGCTGTCTGCTGCGCATGGGCCAGCGGAACGGCCGCGCAGAAGACCGCCGCAACAAGCCCCGCCAACGCAATCAAACCCCGGACGTCCCGCATGCTCATTCCGATTCCCCCACCCGCGGTCCGGCCATGCCGGTGTCCGCGCCCCCTCCAGCGCTCTTGTGATCGGGACGAGAGCTAACGCAGAACGCTGAATATGTAATGTTATAACATTACATATCTTCTCTTCTGGTCAAGCCTGTCTCTGTTCGGCAACACATGCGAACGATTGGCGATTGCAACGGGTATCAGCGAGTCGGAGGGTGCGCAATGGCGCCGGCTGATACGGGTCAGACAGGGCGCGCGAGGTCCCGGCCGACGGCGGTGACGAGCCAGTTGGTCGTCACGGGGCAGAAATAAACGTGCCGCCGCTCGAAGCGCGCGGCGGCACGTTCATCGGATCGCGATCGCGGATTACTTCTCCAGGCGGGCCAGCAGGCTCGACGTGTCCCAGCGCTTGCCGCCGAGCTTCTCGACCTCGGAATAGAACTGGTCGACCAGCGCGGTCACCGGCAGATGGGCGCCGTTGCGGCGCGCTTCGCTGAGGCAGATCGACAGGTCCTTGCGCATCCATTCCACCGCAAAACCAAAGTCGTATTTGCCGTCGTTCATGGTCTTGTAGCGGTTCTCCATCTGCCAGGACTGGGCGGCGCCCTTGGAGATGGTCTCGATCACGGCGGGCACGTCCAAGCCCGACTTCTTCGCGAAATGGATGCCCTCGGACAGGCCCTGCACGAGGCCGGCGATGCAGATCTGGTTGACCATCTTGGTCAGCTGGCCGGAGCCCGCCGGTCCCAGCAGCTTGCACATCCGGGCATAGGCCGCGATTACCGGCTCGGCGCCCGCATACGCGTCCGCGGTGCCGCCGCACATCACCGTCAGCACGCCGTTCTCCGCGCCGGCCTGGCCGCCGGACACCGGCGCGTCGATGAATTTGAAGCCGGCCTTGGTGGCTGCGGCATCGAGCTCACGTGCCACTTCAGCCGAGGCCGTGGTGTGGTCAACGAAGGTTGCGCCCTTGGTCATGCCGGCGAAAGCGCCGTCCGGGCCGATGGTCACCGCGCGCAGATCGTTGTCGTTGCCGACGCAGCACATCACGAAGTCCTGGCCCTCGGCGGCCTGCTTCGGCGTCGCGGCGGTTTTGCCGCCGAACTTGTCAGCCCATTCCTTCGCCTTGGCCGCGGTACGGTTGTAGACCGTGACCTCGTGACCGCCCTTCTTCACGAGATGTCCTGCCATGGGGAAACCCATGACGCCGAGACCGATGAAAGCGACTTTAGCCATATGAGCTACCTTGACCTTGGGGTTCTGCCGACAGCCTTGAGAGGGCCGGGCCGTTCTTGACGGAAAACATCAGCGGCCGGCCGGGTTCCGGCGGCGGCGCTGGACGCCGCACCATAGCCGCTTGCGAAACAGGGGCAACGGCTTCGTGACGGATGCGAAAACGTCCGCCCGTGCTAAAGAGGCATCATCATGACGGCTTGCAAAGCCGTCATCCGGCAACGAAATCCAGTCAACCAACGAACCAGCCAGGGAGTGTCTCGCATGGGCGTCAGCGTCGGCGTGCTCGATCATTTCAACATCCGGACCCGCAACCTCGCCGAGACCGTGCGCTTCTACGAGGACGTGCTCGGGCTCGAGAACGGCGCCCGGCCGAATTTCGCGTTCCCTGGCGCCTGGATGTACAGCGAGGGCCGGCCGGTGGTGCACCTCGTCGACATCTCGCCGACATCCGAGGCACAGAAGCCGGATTCCGGCGTCGTCCACCACGTCGCCTTCGTCAGCCGCGGCTTCGCCGGCATGAAGGCCCGGCTCGCCGCCAAGGGCATGCCGTTCGATGCCCGCCAGGTGCCCGGCGGCGAGCTGTGGCAGATCTTCGTGCGCGACCCCAACGGCGTGACGATCGAGCTCAATTACGAGGCGGCCAAGGAGCAGGCCGGCGACGCGCCGGTGGAGACCGCCGGCGACATCGGAACCAAGGTGGCGTTTTGAGCCGGCCGGCCTTATGAAGCAGCGCAACGCAGGGCCGGGGCGGTCCCGTCGCGGACGACGGAAGATCATGTCCGGTCAACAGGATAGGGCGCGACGATGTGGCGCGTTCTGAACTTCTTCAGGAGACGCGCCGTGAGCGTGACGCAGCAGCAGGTTATCGAGGCACTCAAGCGGGTCCGCTCGCCGCGCGGCGTGGCGCTGCCGGACGCCGGCGTGCTCTCGCCGATCACGGCCAATGACGGCAAGGTGTTCTTCTCGATCAATGTCGAGGCCAGCGAGGCCCGCGCCTGGGAAGACACCCGCGCGAAAGCCGAAGCCGCCGTGCGCGCCATTCCCGGCGTGACCATGGCGATGATCGCGCTGACCGCCGAGCGCAAGGCGGGCGCTGCCGCCCCGCCGCCGCGGCAGGGCGGCGTGCAGCCGGTCGCGGCGCATCGTCCGCATCAGCACCAGCATCCGGCCGACTCGCCGATGTCCCGGCAGGCTCCGATCCCGGGCATCGCGGCGGTCATCGCCGTCGCCTCCGGAAAGGGCGGTGTCGGCAAGTCGACCACCGCGATCAATCTCGCGCTGGGCCTGCGCGATCTCGGCCTCAAGGTCGGGCTGCTCGACGCCGACATCTACGGCCCCTCGGTGCCGCGACTGACCGGCCTGCAGGAAAAGCCCAAGCTCACCGACGACAAGAAGATGATTCCGCTGTCGCGGTTCGGCCTGTCGATCATGTCGATCGGCTTTCTCGTCGACGAGGACAGCCCGATGATCTGGCGCGGCCCGATGGTGATGTCGGCCATCAACCAGATGCTGCGCGACGTCGCCTGGGGTACGCTCGACGTGCTCGTCGTCGACATGCCGCCGGGCACCGGCGATGCCCAGCTGACTCTGGCGCAGAATGTGCCGCTGAAGGGCGCCGTGATCGTGTCGACGCCGCAGGACCTGTCGCTGATCGACGCCCGCCGCGGGCTTGCGATGTTCCGCAAGGTCAACGTGCCCGTGCTCGGCATCATCGAGAACATGAGCTACTTCCAGTGCCCGCAATGCGGCACCCGGTCCGACATCTTCGGTCATGGCGGCGCGCGCCACGAGGCCGAGCGGCTCGGCGTGCCGTTCCTCGGCGAGATCCCGTTGCACATGGACATCCGCTCGACGTCGGACGCCGGCAACCCGTTGGTCGAGAGCGAGCCGAACGGTCCGCACGCGGCGATCTACCGGAGCATCGCCGCGTCGGTGCGGGATCAGCTCAAGGACGCCATCGCCGCTGCTTGATGCACTGCAGCGAAGCGCGTGCGACTATTGGACCGTTTGTCATTCCAACGTCGCGTTTTCGCTTAACCGGTTCCGTGCTAAAGCCCGGCCCGGATCGCCTTCGACCGTGTGCGGCCAATCGCATCGGCGGATAAATGCTTTTTCAACGGGAAACGCCCCCAACAAGGAGATGCCCTAATATGAAGCGTCGTGATTTTCTGAAGGTTTCGGCCGCCGGTGCCGCGGCGACGGGGGCCATCGCCTCGCCGGCGATCGCGCAGTCGTCGCCCGAGATCAAGTGGCGGTTGACCTCGAGCTTCCCGAAGTCGCTCGACACGATCTATGGCGGCGCCACCGAGCTGGCCAAGTACGTCGCCGAAATGACCGACAACAAGTTCCAGATCCAGGTGTTCGCGGCCGGCGAAATCGTTCCCGGCCTGCAGGCGCTGGACGCGACCGCCAACGGCACCGTCGAGATGTGCCACACGGTGTCGTATTACTACGTCGGCAAGGACCCGACCTTCGCGATCTTCGCTTCGGTGCCGTTCGGCCTCAATGCCCGGCAGCAGAACTCCTGGCTGTATCAGGGCGGCGGCAACGAGCTCGCCAACGAGTTCTACAAGAAGTTCGGCGTGATCGGCTTTCCCTGCGGCAACACCGGCACCCAGATGGGCGGTTGGTTCCGCAAGGAGATCAAGACCGCCGCCGACCTCTCGGGCCTGAAATTCCGCATCGGCGGCATCGCCGGCCAGGTGCTGCAGAAGCTCGGCGTCGTGCCGCAGCAGCTCGCCGGTGGCGACATCTACCCGGCGCTGGAGAAGGGCACCATCGACGCGGCCGAGTGGGTCGGCCCCTATGACGACGAGAAGCTCGGCTTCCAGAAGGTGGCCAAGTACTATTACTATCCGGGTTGGTGGGAAGGCGGTCCGACCGTCCATGCCTACACCAACCTGGACAAGTGGAATTCGCTGCCCAAGAGCTACCAGGCGATCCTGACCAACGCGACCATGGCCGCGAACACTTGGATGGCGGCGCGCTACGACATGCAGAACCCGTCGGCGCTGAAGCGCCTGGTCGCCGGCGGCACCCAGTTGCGCCCGTTTACCAACGAGGTGCTGGAAGCCTGTCTCAAGGCGACCAACGAGCTTTGGGGCGAGATCTCGGCCAAGAATCCCGACTTCAAGAAGTCGATCGATGCCATGCAGGCCTACCGCTCGGACGAATATCTGTGGTGGCAGGTCGCCGAATACACCTACGACAGCTTCATGATCCGCTCGCGCACCCGCGGCTGATCTTCAGCATTTCGATCGGCGGATAGACATTGAGCCCGGCCTCGCAAGAGGCCGGGCTTTTGCGTTGCATTGCGACATCGTTTTGCAATGGCACTCCGACGCACTTTGATCCACACTGGAACTAAGCCTCGCAAGAAGGCTGCCCAGGAAACGAACACAATCACCACAAGGGAGGAAAGAGCATGAAGCGGAGAGACTTCATCAAGGTCACCGGGCTCGGCGCTGCAGGCGCCGCCGCGATCGCATCGCCCGCGATCGCGCAATCGATGCCGGAGATCAAATGGCGCATGACCACGAGCTGGCCGAAATCGCTCGACACGCTGCATGGCGGCGCCGAGATCATGGCCAAGATGATTGGTGAGGCCACCGACAACAAATTCCAGATCCAGACCTTCGCCGCCGGCGAGATCGTGCCCGGCCTGCAGGTGCTCGACGCCGTGCAGAACGGCACCGTCGAGATGGGCCACACCGCGTCCTACTATTATTTCGGCAAGGACCCGACCTTCACCTTCGGCTCGTCGGTGCCGTTCGGCCCGAACATGCGCATCAACCAGGCCTGGTACCTGATGGGCGGGGGCAAGGAGATCCTCAACGAGTTCTACAAGAGCTACAACGTCACCTCGCTGCTGGCCGGCAACACCGGCTGCCAGATGGGCGGTTGGTTCCGCAAGGAGGTCAACTCCGTCGACGATCTCAACGGCATGAAATTCCGCATCGGCGGTTTTGCCGGGCGGGTGCTGCAGAAGCTCGGCGCGGTGCCGCAGCAGATCGCCGGCGGCGACATCTATCCGGCGCTGGAGAAGGGCACGATCGACGCCGCCGAATGGGTCGGTCCCTATGACGACGAGAAGCTCGGCCTCTACAAGGTCGCGCCGCACTACTACTTCCCCGGCTGGTGGGAGGGCGGGCCGATGCTGCTCGCCATGATCAACCTCGACAAGTGGAACGCGCTGCCCAAGCACTATCAGAAGCTGCTTGAGCAGGCCGGCCACTACTCCAACAACTGGATGATGGCCAAGTACGATTCCGCCAACCCGCTGGCGCTGCGCAAGCTGATCGCCGGCGGCGCCAAGCTGCATCCGTTCCCGGCCCCGGTCATGGAAGCCTCGTTCAAGGCCGCCAAGGAGCTGCATGCCGAGGTCGCCGCCGGCAATCCAAACTTCAAGAAGGCGCTGGACTCGCTCACGGCCTATTCGGGTGCGGGCTATTCCTGGTTCCAGGTCGCCGAGGTCGGCTACGACAACTTCATGGCCCGGCGGTCGCAGAGCTGAGCGAGATTCCGTCGTTGCGAGCGCAGCGAGGCAATCCAGGGCTGCGCGCGTGCCCCTGGATTGCTTCGGCGCAAGGTCGCCTCGCAATGACGCGCTGATAGAGACGGTCCCAAACAGGTCCCAAACAAGAGAGGCGGCCCCAAACAAAAACCCCGGAAGCGGAGCTTCCGGGGCTTTCTTCATTCGGTCGGAGCCGCCGTCTACTGCTTCGGCGCGCCGAAATCCAGCGGCGGCAGATCGATCTGCGGCACCTCGATCTTGACCTTGTCGAGGTCGACCTGGACCGGCTTGTCGAGCAGGCCGGTCACCGTGACCGGGAACGCGATTACGAGCAGCACCATGATCGCCTGCAGGCCGATCCATGGCATCGCGCCCCAATAGATGTCGGAGCTCTTCACTTCCTTCGGCGCGACGCCGCGCAGGTAGAACAGCGCGAAGCCGAACGGCGGATGCAGGAACGAGGTCTGCATGTTCACGCACAGCATGACGCCGAACCAGATCAGGGCGGCCTCCGGGCCGACCACCGGCGCCAGGATCTTCTGCGCGATCGGTGCGATCATCGGCAGGATGATGAAGGCGATCTCGAAGAAGTCGAGGAAGAAGGCCAGGAAGAAGATGAAGACGTTGATGAAGATCAGGAAGCCCCAGACGCCGCCGGGCAGGGAGGTGAGCAGGTGCTCCAGCCATTCGCCGCCGGAGACGCCCTGGAACACCACCGAGAAGCAGGTCGAGCCGATCAGGATGAAAGTGACCATGCAGGTGATGCGCATGGTTGTCTCGTAGCCCTGCTTGATCAGGTCGCGCAGGTCGGGGAGGGCGACGGCGCGGATGCAGAGCCAGGCAACCGCGAGATAGGTGACCGCGAAAGAGAGCTTGAATGCGAGGTTCTCGGTGAACAGCATCGCGATGATGGTGCCGATGCCGGCGGCGACGACGCCGACGATCAGGATGCTGCGATCGCTCTTGGTGAACTCCTTGTGGTGGATCACCGCCAGCACGATCGCGCCGACCGCGCCCATGGCGCCGGCTTCCGTCGGCGTGGCCAGGCCCATCATCATGGTGCCGAGCACGACAAAGATCAGCACCGCCGAGGGAATGATGCCCATCAGGCACTTCTTCCACAGCGCCCAGCCGGTCAGCGTACGCGCCTCCTTCGGCACCGGCGGCAGGTGGCCCGGCTTGACCAGGCCGAGCACGAAGGTGTAGCCGGCGAACAGCACGACCTGGAAGATCGAGGGGCCCCAGGCGCCGAGATACATGTCGCCGACCGATTTGCCGAGCTGGTCGGCCAGAACGATCAGCACCAGCGACGGCGGCACCAGCTGGGTGATGGTGCCGGACGCCGCGAGCACGCCGGTGATGTAGCGCATGTTGTAGCCGTAGCGCATCATCACGGGCATCGAGATCATCGCCATCGCGATCACCTGTGCCGCCACCGTGCCGGTGATGGCGCCGAGGATGAAGCCGACGATGATGACGGAATAGCCGAGGCCGCCGCGGATCGGCCCGAATAGCTGGCCCATCGAATCCAGCATGTCCTCGGCGAGCCCGCATCTCTCCAGGATCGCGCCCATGAAGGTGAAGAACGGGATCGCGAGCAGGAGGTCGTTGGCGAGCACGCTGCCGAAGATGCGGCCCGGAATCGCCTGCAGGAAGTTGAGGTCGAAGAACCCTAAGTCGATGGCGAGGAAGCCGAACGACAGGCCGACGGCGGCGAGCGTGAACGCCACCGGGAAGCCGATCAGCATCGCCAGGACCAGGCCGCCGAACATCAGCGGCGGCATCATCTCCAGCGTAATCATTGCGTCGGCCTCTCGTATTTGGCGTCGATCGTCACTTCACCGCGCAGCGCGGCGGCGCGCTTGATCACCTCGGAGAGGCCCTGCAGCGCCAGCATCACGAAGCCCGCGGGGATGGCGAACTTCACCGGCCAGCGAAGCAGGCCGCCGGCATTGGCCGACATCTCGTTGACCGAATAGGACTGCATGAAGAACGGCCAGGACAGGTAGGCCAGCAGCAGGCAGGTCGGGATCAGGAAGAACAGCGTGCCGATCAGATCGAGCCAGAGTTGGCCGCGCTCGGACAGATAGAGATAGAGCAGCTCCACCCGAACATGCTCGTTGCGCCGGAAGGTGTAGGAGGCGCCGAACATGACCAGCAGCGCGAACATGTACCACTGCAATTCCAGCCAGCCGTTCGACGAGTAGCTGAAGGCATAGCGGATCATGGCGTTGATCGCGCTGACCAGGCAGGCCAGCAGAACCATGATATTGCAGACGTAACCGATCTTTTCGTTGAGCTGATCGATGGCGTTACTGATTGCCAACAAGGGGCGCATCATTGTCTCCGCTGCGGGCGCTGTCAGACGAGCGCGCCTGAGCTCTCAGGAGGCACGGCTTCGCGATCACGCAGAACGTGCATGTCGTCATGACGGCGCGCTTGAAGCGAATCCAACGAAACGTCCTCCCCCTCGATGCCTTCAGCTCTTGTTCGGCGCTTGTATGAAGGGCGAGCGCCCATCGGCCGCGCTGGGCCTGAAAGCGGGGGCACCATTTCAGCGCGCCGTCCTGCCGTCAATCGGAAAATGGACACATTGACGCGCCGGCAACAGTCTGGCGGCGCTGGCTAAACCCCGGGTCCGGGGGGCGGCGTTCGGCCTGCCGAAAGAGCGGGCAGTTCGCTGCCGGCCGTCCATCGCTCCGATGGGGGCGGCCGTGGAGGATGGTCGCGTGGGCTGTCTGGGACGGAGCGTGGGATCAGAATGTGGTGTGGTGATCCGGCGAGGCGTCTGATCCCCGGCAAGGGAATGTTGGCGTGGGGCCACAAGCTGGATAAAAAGCGTCGTCGTGGACGTTTGATGCAGGGACCAACCGGATGAGCAAGCCGAGCAAGACCGAAGCCGAACTGATCGCAATGGCGGTGGCCGAGCTGAAGGCTCATACCGAGTACGCCGAGGGCATTCTCATCGCGGTCGTGCGGGACGGAAATTCCTGGGAGTTTCGCGCCAGTGCCGATCAGGAGACGATCGGCAGGCCCGGCTATCCCGAATGCGTCGCCATGTTGGTCCAGATTGGAGACCATCTGTCGAAGCAGTACGCGCTCCAGGAGAAGTGAAATGGCTTCGCGACCGCTGGCGGCGGGCACTCCGACACCGTCGAACCCGCAGGCATCTGGGGATGCCAGGGGCCTGCCCCGACGCGGCGAGCCTCCTCAAAAATCAAAAAAACCGGCCGCGCCGCCTGATGTGCGGCGCTACAGCACCACCACGCCGGAGTGCTTGGCCTTGTTCTCTGGTTCGACGTGGATGGTGATCCAGCTGTGCTCGTCGTGCTCGCGCAAGGCGGCCTCGATCCGGTCGCAGATTTCGTGCGCCTGGTTGACCGACATCTCGCCGGGCACCACGAGGTGGAACTCGATGAAGGTCAGCTTGCCGGCATGGCGGGTCCGGACATCATGCGCCTCCAGTGCGCCGCCGGCATGCTGACTGATGATCAGGCGAATGCGCGCCAGCGTGGCGTCCGGGACCGCTTCATCCATCAGCCCGCTGGTGGATTCCTTCAGCACCTGCCATCCCGACCACAGGATGTTCACGGCGACCAGCACGGCCAGTGCGGGATCGAGGATCGGCAGCTGCAACATCACCGCGAGGCCGAGGCCGACCACGACGCCGCCCGAGGACACGACGTCCGTCAGCAGATGGCGTCCGTCGGCCACCAGCGCCGGCGACCGCAGCCGCTTTCCCCGCGTGATCAACAGCCAGCACCAGACCGCATTGATCGCGCTCGCCAGCCCATTCACGGCGAGCCCTTCGACGGGCGCCGAAAACGGCCGCGGATTGAAGAAATTCCCGTAAGCCTCATGGATGATGAGCAGCGCCGCCACGACGATCATGACGCCCTCGATCACCGCGCTGAAATACTCCACCTTGTGGTGGCCGAACGGATGGTTGGCGTCGGCGGGCTTGGCTGCGATGCGCACCGCGACGAGCGCGACGGCGGCGGTGACGACGTTGACGATGCTCTCGAGGGCGTCCGAGTACAGCGCGACCGAGCCGGTGATCCAATAGGCAAGATACTTCAGGCCGAGCACGATCGTTCCGACCACGAGGCTGCCGATGGCGAGCTTGAGCGATTGCGAGGCCATGATGTCCTGATCCGATCCCGCGCTGGGGTACTCAACGCTGCGGCGGAACGCAACCTCCGCTGCCGGCCGCTCGCTATCGGAAAAGCTGATATCCTCGGTTCATCGCCGTTGCGAATGCGCCGGGCGCGGCGTTGCCGCGAGCGCAATATGATCTGTGGAAAACAGAAAGGCCGCGCCCACGGACATGGACGCGGCCTTGTCGCGGCAAGCGCCGATAGCAATGACGCCGCCGACTACTTCTCTTTGATGACCGTGGTGGTGCTGGTGGAGCTGCCGACCGTGCCTTCGTCCTCGCAGACCTTGGTCTGGCGGATGCGGTCCTCGGCTTCCACGCGGCTGGTGAACGCCATCGGTCCGATCTGCGTGACGACCTCGCGGTCGGCGGGGCGAGTGGTGGTGATGGTGCAGCGATGGCTCGGTCCCTGCACGATGTAATACTCGTCCGCGAGCACTGGCGCGACCGATCCGATGATCACTGCGCCGGCTAGAAGAAGGGGTGCTTTCATTGTCGCCTCTCTTTCCAAGAACAGCCAAAAGGGGAGCGGGATTCGATGAGGAGTTGTCTGCCTCATCGTTCGATGCTCCGCCTTTGCAACTCGGCCGGCTGGTCGGGGTTCCGGTACGCCACGCGCAGCCTGTGTTGATGCGATGCAGTGTCGGCAGCGATGGACGCGAGATCCCGTCAGGATCCAGCGACACGCGCGCACGCCCGCCGTGGCGCGCTTGCCAGTGTCCCAAGCGCGTCGCGCCGCGGTTGGCAGGCGAACATCGATCACGACCTCGTCCGTGCATCGACGGACGTCGCGATATCGACGAGCCGGCGCACTGGCGGCGGTAGCGATTCAGAGCAGCCTGACGGTCACCTTCGCCTTGCCGGTATTGTTCGGATAGAATGCATCGTACACCCAGGGCAGCCCGATCACGGCGTCGTTGACATAGAGGAACAGCTCACCGCCGCGCTCGGCCTTGAACCTCGCCTTGTAGGCCTGAGGCGTCGTGTTGGGGGCGGGAACGGGGTCGAGGAAATATTCGTCGACTCCCGTCTCGCCGACCCTGGCGATCAGCCGATACCAGGGCCGGAAGAGAACGCGGCGCAGCAGGATGCCTGCGTAGAACGTCCCGCGGGCGTAGCCCCGGACCGTCGAGGTGCGATAGCCGGCGGGCGTGACCGGATGCCCGGCGTCCTCCCACGGGTCGGTCATGGTGACGACGATCTCGTAGGAGAAGCCGGGACGGACTCTCAACCCGGTGGGAGCGCAAACCGCATCGGTCGAGAAATCCCTGGCATCCTGCGGAATGCCTTTGTCGACCGCGACGAGCTCGTGGGCAGGGGTGCCATGGCAGAAGGCGCCCATCGAGTCCGCGGCGTTGAACAGGACATGGCTGATCAGCGTGGCCGCGAGCCAGACGGTGCCGAGCGCGAGCAGCAACGGGCCGACATGCCGCTTGCCGTTCCTGATGGCGAACTGATAGGCGCGATTGGTCCGGAGGGCGTAGATGGCTTGATGCATCGGGCCGGACAGCATCGGGGGCGCTGCTCGTTCGCGCCAGATCACGCGCATCAGGTCGCTGATGCGGTCGCTGAGGAATGTCCCGGCCGCAATCAGCGCGACGAGGATGATGATCCCGCCGGCGAACCATTCGGGATTGGCGGCATACCAGTCCGTCGACCAGTGCAGCGATGTCGGCAGGAACGATTCGACCAGCCGGACCGCCTCGGAGACCATCCTGATGCGCGAGTCGTATTCGTGCGTGCGATCGAGGTCGTGGAACAGCCAGAAGGCCGCGAGGTGGAGGGAGGCCGCCAGCGTCGCGAAATAAGCGAGACGTCTGAACCACACCAGATTCCACAGCTTTTCCTGGGCCGCGAACCGGGCGGCCGCTCCGGCCGGCGTTTCGAACGTGGTCGGCCCGAGAGGCGCCAGCGTGCCGTCGTAGCGGACGATGACGTAGGTGTCCGGCAAGCCGATGGGCGCATAGGCATTGCAGCCGCTGTCGATGCGGTCGAAGACGCTTTCGTGAATCTTCGGCATCGACACCTGGACGCCCGCCGCCGGGTCGTTGCACAGCTCCGACACCTTGCGCGGGCCGTATCGATAATAGGAGCCGAGCCCGGAGCGCGAGTTGTAGAGTCGGCCGTCCTTGTCCTGTGACGTGACGATCGACTTGATCGCATCCGGATCGGCCTCGGGCGCGGTCTTGAAGACCAAGCCGCGTTTGACGGCCTCGTCCACGAGCCAGGTCAGGGGGACGTAGGAGAGGGAATCGTCCGGATAGCCGCCGCCGACATTGGCGTGCATGCCGACGAACCAGACCTGCACCAGTCTTTCGTCATCGATCGTTTTGGCATCCTGCGGCTTGGTCTCACCCGCCTCGGTCCAGAGCACCGGATGGAAGGTCGTCCTCTCGTCGTCGAGCGCGAGTGCGTGGCGCGCGCATGTCACCCGCGGACTGAGCACGCGGTTGGGGAGCTCGAGCGGCCACACCCAGTTGGAGATGCCCCGCGTCATCTCGTCGATCGGAAGTCCATAGGCCGCGACGGTGTCCCACAGCCCGATGAACTCGATCGCCGGGAGGCTTTTTCGCACGATGAGGTCGAGCGATTTGCGGCCCATGATGCGGTCGATCACCGGCACCAGCATTTTGTCGCGAAGCCAGCGGAACAGCACCTCGATCCGCCAGATCGAATGGTATCCCTTGGCGCGATAGGCGCGATAGGCCTTCACGGCGCCGTCGTGCAGCTCAGCCTCGGTGTCGGCAACGATCAGCCCCTGATCGAGCATCAGCGCGGCGAGCACCCGGACGGTGAAGGCGCCGCGGCTGAAGCCGAACAAATAGATCTTCGAGCCGTCCGCGTGGTCGTAGTTGCGGCAGACGAACTTATAGGCATCCAGGATGTTGCGCTTGAGACCGAAGCCGAACGCGCCGCCGAGCAGGGCGAGCGGAACGAACGACGATGTGCCGACGCCGTCATCATACTTGGCCGCCTGGGCATTGCCCTGCAGGTCGAGCGCCTGGAACATGCGCCAGACGTTGGTTCGCCACACGCTCGAGGCGGCGTTGCCGGTCCCGTCGGACAGGATGATGATCTTGGGACTCGCCATGCAAAGGACCCCGCTCGACATTCAGAGCCGAGGAGCGGAAGCGTAAACCGCGCGGGGGAGAAATCAACCTGAGATGGTATGGCGCCTTCTGCTGCGTGGCGGGAGGCGCGGGTGCGCCGCTGGAGCGACGCGGCGGGCGGGTAAAAAGTGCACTGTCACCGAAATACGCCGACGTGCTCGACGAGATGCGCGCGCGAGGGCGCTGCGTCGAAGGGATCACTGAAATATTGCGTCTCGTGCGCCACTCCGCCGTCGCGGAACTCCATGATGCTCACCACGTAGGAGGGTGCGCCATCATAGGTCAGGACCAGTTCGGTCACCCAAAGATCGCCGCTGCCCAGGATCCGCCGCACTGAGAAGCGCTTGTGGTTGGGCTGCACGAAGCGGCTTTCCTGAATGTTGCGCCGGCCGTGGATCCGTTCGCCCGATTGCGGATAATCCAGCACGGCATCGTCGCGATAGATGGCGTGCTCGGCCTCAAAATCATTTGCGTCCGATGCATCCCAATGGTGCTGCAGGGCAGCGCGCGTGGCGCGGTCGTCCATGGCAATCTCCCATTCAGCTGCGCGCTCTCGTTGCAGAGCTACAGTCTGCATGCCGGAGAATGGAGCATCCTCGAGGCTTTCGCGCGTGGATGCGGGCATCCGCAGGCTTCGCAGCCGCTGACGCATCATAGGACGATGGCCGACGTGTCACCACTCCGATCCGAACGGGAGATGTGAGCGAGGTGACCCTGTCGCCGGAGAGAGTTCTCCGGGCCAGTCGCACCGCGCTGAGCTACGCGCGGCAACGACGCTGTCACGCTGGACGGGTGGCAATCCAGATCACGTGGCGGGCGCCGCCGCCACCGCGGCCGGTGGCGCGGATGTTGATCTCCTCGGCCGCGAAGCCGGCCTTGCGCAGGCGCGGGGCGAAACGATCGTCGGGATGTGACGACCACACCGCCAGCACGCCGCCGGGACGCAAGGCGGCGAAGGCGGTGCGCAGGCCGGTGGGATCGTAGAGCGCGTCGTTGGATTGCCGAGTCAGTCCCTGCGGGCCGTTATCGACGTCGAGCAGGATCGCATCGTAGGCGCTGCGCCCTGCGGCGATCAGCTTCACGACGTCGGCCTCGCGGATGTCGACGCGCGGATCGGCAAGGCTGGCGCCGGACAATTCGGCCATCGGCCCGCGCGCCCAGGCGATCACTGCCGGCACCAGCTCGGCGACGGTGACGCGGGCCTGCGGACCCAACACTTTCAGTGCCGCCCGCAACGTGAAGCCCATGCCGAGGCCCCCGATCAACAGCCGCGGAGCGGGCTCGGCCTTGATGCGGGCGCAGCTCAGGGTCGCCAGCGCCTCTTCGGATCCGTGCAGCCGGCTGTTCATCAGCTCGTTCGAACCGAGCTTGATCGAGAACTCCTTGCCACGCTGCATCAGCCGCAGCGGCTCACCGCCGCCGGGCACGTCTGCGGTGTCGATCAGCTTCCAGGGAATCACGGGCGTCTCGCGTCAATTCGGTTGCGGCATCCAGGCGACAGAGTCGCCACGCTGGAGCCTGCTTACCATGTTGCCCGCATCCCGTGCCAAGGGGCAGTCGCCACTCTCGCGACGACCTGCATCGCGTCGTTGCGCGTCATTGCGGTGGGGACACCAGCATCCAGGCGCCCGCGGCGCTGCAAGCAATGCCGGCCGCGCGCGCGATCCATCGTCCGACAGGAGTCAGTTTCTCAAACAGCACGAGCAGGGTCAGAATGGCAATCCACATCACGCTCATCACCCCGCCGACGAACAGCAGCGCCATCAGAGCCCAGCAGCAGCCGACGCAATAGCCGCCGTGTCGAAGGCCCAGCAGCAGGCAGCCCTGCAGGTCGCCGCGAAAGCCGCCGTGGCGCATCAGGAACATTAGCGGCGACTGGCATTGGGCAAGGCAGGCGCTCTTCAGCGGCGTCCACTGATAGACGCCTGCCGCGATCAGCACGATGGCGCCGAGCAGATGGTTGTCGATCGCCATCCGCGAATCCAGCAGCGCAGTCCGCTCCACAAACCATTGCAGGCAGGTCGCCAGCAGCGAAAAGCCGCTCCAGGCGAGCAGATAGCCGGCCGCAAACCAGCCGGTCGCAGCGAACGGCTGGCCCCGCGCGCGGCCGTGTCGACCCACACGGGCGTACATCAGGACCATGGGCGCGGCCGAAGGCGCCATCATCCCGACCATCATTACCGCCCACATCAGGAACACATAGGCGAATTCGATCGCGCGCCAGGGCTCGCTGGCCGGCAACATGATTCCGATGCCGGCCGGGATCATGCGAAAGCCGGTCATGTCCATGCCGCCCATGTCCATGTCGTTGGCGAGCCAGAGCACATAGGCCCATGCCAGGGCGACCATGATCGCGATCGCGCCGCCCACGATCCAGCGATCGCGCCGCAGCACGGCTTCCAGGGCGCTGCCCGTCATCTGCAAGGTGGGTTGGCGGCCTTGCCGCACGTCGCATCAGGCCTGGTTGGACCAACTGATCGACGCGTACAGGCCGTTCTTGCCGGAATTGTCCCAGCGCATGCCGTGATCGTTGTAGGTGTTGCCCGCAGCGCCGACGGCCAGCGCCATCCGGTCGGGGCTGACGGGATGGCCGATATTCACCCACATCTCACCGCTCGGATGCATGGTCGGCAGCGGATCGACGGACATGTGCAGAATGTCGGCGATGTCGGCGGACCGCGTCTTGCCGTCGATCCGGAAGGTGATGGCGACCTTGCGCACGCCGAGATTGGTGCTGATCAGCGGCGTGAACGCAGCCATCGGGCCGCCCGCGGCGCCGGTGAAGATCGCGGCCATCGCCTCGGTCTGCGGATCGTCGGCGCGCTGATCGACATAGGCGGCGATCGACCAGTCTCCCTCCGCCATCACGCCGGGCGCATGGAGCATCACCGCCGCGTTGAGGCCATCGAGCGCGACATCGCCATAGCGGCCGGTTTCGATGTGGAACAGCAATGGTACGTTGCAAAAGCCCTCGGTCGGTTGCGCGGTCAGGGGAGGGGCGGCCGACATGAGGCACGGACACAGCAGGCTGCAACTGCAATTCTCGAAATAGTCACCGGACAGGTGCCATGCGACTGGGTCTGCCATCGCTGTCTCCCGCTAGGCCGAACCGACAAATTGCTTTCGAATGCGCGATCTGCAGTTGAAAGCTACGCCGCACGGGGACGTGCCGCAAGCCTAGAAACGATGAGGTTCCGACTGCGATTGATCGCAGGGCCCGATGGTTATGGACGCCGATTACCCGCCCGTCACGCTCATGTGCCGGCTGACGCTCGGACGGTTGTGGCGGCGGTCGATGATGAAGTCATGGCCCTTCGGCTTGAGGCCGATGGCGCGGTCGATCGCGGCGCTGAGCTCCTCGTCGCTGGCCGAGGCACGCAGCGGCTTGCGCAGGTCGGAGGCGTCCTCGTGGCCAAGGCAGGTGTGCAAGGTGCCGGTGCAGGTGACGCGCACGCGGTTGCAGCTCTCGCAGAAATTATGCGTCATCGGCGTGATGAAGCCGATCGTGCCGCCGGTCTCGGCGACGCGGACGTAGCGGGCAGGGCCCCCGGTGGTCTCGTCGAGATCGGTCATGGTGTAGGTCTGCGCCAGGCGCGCGCGCAGCAGCGACAGCGGTAGATACTGGTCGATGCGGCCTTCGCCGATCTCGCCCATCGGCATCACCTCGATCAAGGTCAGCGCCATGCCCTTGCCGTGCGCCCAGTCGATCAGCGAGGGGATCTCGTCCTCGTTCATGTTCTTCAGCGCGACCGCGTTGATCTTCACGGCGAGACCTGCGGCGCGCGCCGCCTCGATGCCGGCCAGCACACGGTCGAGATCGCCCCAGCGGGTGATGGCGCGGAACTTGTCAGGATCGAGCGTGTCGAGCGAGACGTTGATGCGGCGGACGCCGCAATCGGCGAGCTCGGCGGCATATTTGGCGAGCTGCGTCGCGTTGGTCGTCATCGTCAGCTCGTTGAGCGCGCCGCTCTTCAGATGTCGCGACAGCGAGCGGACCAGGCCCATCACGTTGCGCCGAACCAGCGGCTCACCGCCGGTGAGCCGGAGCTTCTTGACGCCCTTATGGATGAACGCCGAGCACAGCCGGTCGAGCTCCTCAAGCGTCAGCAGGTCGGCCTTCGGCAGGAAGGTCATGTCCTCGGACATGCAGTAGAAGCAGCGCAGGTCGCAGCGGTCGGTCACCGAGACGCGCAGATAGCTGATGCGGCGACCGAACGGGTCGGTCATCGGGCGCGTCAGGGCGGTGTCACTCAACGTCTCTGCGGTCATGAAAAGCCTTGGCTGGTGGCGGCGCAGGTGGCGGCGATGCCACGCGGCGGCCGCGCAAGCGCGGCCGGATGTCGGTCTCACGACAATCTAATCATGATCGGCGCGCCTCACAATCATCGACGTGGATTCGTCGATGCTGCAATGCAGCTTCGCCCTGGCAGGTGGCGCGCGGGACGATGGTCCGCTACTGGCGTCCCGGCGCGGGGGCGGGGAAGGCGGAACCGGTGGTCGCGGGCGCCGCCGGCGCGGCGGCGGATTTCTGCGGCTTCGGCTTCTTCGGCCGCATGTGCTTGACGGCCTTCGGCGGCGTACCCGGCATCGGCTGCAGCTCGGCGACCACCGGGCTCGGGTCCATCACGACGGGCGGCGAGCTGTTGAAATCCCCGGTGTTGCGGATCACCTGCACCGGCATGGTCGCGGGCTGGTACCTGTCCATCGTGAAGGTGACGCTGAAGCCGGCATCGGGCGCCGGCACCGAGACCGAGCACGGCGTCTTGCAGCCCGGTCCGAGCGAGGTCTTGGCGTCGGCGCCCGGCGGCACCGAGTCGAGCTGCACCGGCACCTCGGGCGCTGCCATCTTGAAGCTGTCCATGGAGAAGGATGAGCACCCGGCCAAGCCGGCTCCCGCAACCGCAATTGCGATGACACGCCGCATCATGATGTCCGCCCCACAACCCTGCGGCCATCGGCCGCAATCCCAGGGCGACCATAGGAGCGTCAGAACAGCGGCGCAACTGCGGTCAACCCTATTCTCAACAGAACGTTAATGCACCGCAAGGTGCGGATTCAGGTCGACAGGGCAGTGGGTTAGGGTGCGATGCGGCAGTGGAATCGCAAGTCCGCTCAGGCGATCCTGAGCGATGGGCTGAGGGCCGTGACGGCCGCCGGCAGCTCGCGCATGTGGTCGATCAGGTGGTCCGGATTGAGCTCCGCGATCGGTACGTCGGTATAGCCGAAGGTGCAGCCGATCACCGGCACGCCGGCGCGGCGGGCGGCGCCGACGTCGGTGCCGGCATCGCCGACCATGATCGCGGCCCCGATCTCACCGCCGGCCTGCGCGATGGTCTGGCGCAGGATCGCCGGATCCGGCTTGGCGACCCCGAACGTGTCGGCACCGCAGATCGCGGCGAAGCGGGAGGACAGGCCGAGCTGGTCGAGCAACCGCTTCGACAGCCATTCCAGCTTGTTGGTGCACACCGCGAACTGGCAGCCGCGCGCGGCGAGGTCGTCCAGCGCCGACTCCAGCCCCTCGAAGGGACGCGATTCGACCGCGATGTTGTCGGCGTAGAAATCGATGAAATCGGTGGTGAGGCGGCCGATGTCATCGGTGCTGGCCAGGCGACCCTCCGCCTCCAGCCCGCGCTCGATCAGCTTGCGGGCGCCGTGCCCGATCATCTTGCGGGCCGAGGCCAGCGGCATCGGCCGCAGACCCTCGCGCTGCAGGATGTGGTTGAGCGCGCTGATGAGATCCGGCGCCGTGTCGACCAGGGTGCCGTCGAGATCGAAGACGATGGTGCTGGAGATGGGCATCGGTATCCGCTAGCGGCCGGCTCATGTCCTTGCAAGAGGCCCGCAATGGCTTTTTGTCCGATTTCGTGGCCGGCGAGAGCTAGGCCCCGCGTCAAAACATCGCTAGATATGCGCCGGCTTTCGGCCCCCGTCCGTGGGGGTCTCGGGGTGCGAAAGGGCGGGTTCCTTGGTCGACATGGATGCATTGAAGCGGCAGGCGGCGGCGCGTGCGCTGGAAGAGGTCGAGAGCGGCATGAAGCTCGGTCTCGGCACCGGCTCGACGGCCAAGCATTTCGTCGATCTGCTCGGGGAAAAGGTGCGCGCCGGCCTCAAGATCGTGGGCGTGCCGACCTCGGAGGCGACAAGGGCGCAGGCGCAAGCGTGCGGCGTGCCGCTGACCACGCTCGATGAGATCGACCGGCTCGACATCACCATCGACGGCGCCGACGAGATCAATCCGGCGCTCGACCTGATCAAGGGCGGCGGCGGCGCGCTGCTGCGCGAGAAGATCGTCGCCAGCGCCTCGGATCGCATGATCGTGATCGCCGACGACAGCAAATGGGTGGCGCAGCTCGGCCGCTACCCGCTGCCGGTCGAGGTGGTTCCGTTCGGCCTCGCCGCGACCCAGCGCGAGATGAGTGACGCCTTCGCCACGGCCGGCGTGTCCGGGCCGATGAGCCTGCGCAAGTCCGCAGACGGCCACGTTTTCGTCACCGATGGCGGCCACTGGATTATCGACGTCCGCCTTGGGGAGATCGTGGATCCCCCGCGCCTGGCGGGTCTTTTGAGCGCAATTCCGGGCGTGGTCGAGCATGGGCTGTTCATCGGCCTCGGCAGCACGGCGATCCTGGCAGGCGCACAGGGAATTCGCGTTATCCAGCGGCCCTGAGCGCGGCACGAGGCTGTGCTCAGGGCGGCAACTCACAGGAGACTTGGAATGAAGAGCGTGTTCAGAATCTTGCCGGCCGCCGGAATCGTACTGGCCTTGGCCTCGGCAAGCCCGGTTGCGGCGCAGGGGCAGGCACCGGCGCTGAAGCCGGCCTCGCCCGCCTGCATGGCCGGCGCGCGCGAGATTCTGGGGATGAAGAACGCGGCTGCGATGTACGCCAATGCCGTCCCGGGCATCGTGCAGCAGACCAAGCAGGCGCTGCTGCAGTCCAATCTCAACTACCAGAAAGACCTCGACGAGGTCGCCGTCTCGGTCGCGCAGACCTATGCCGGCAAGGAGAAGGAGATCGGCGAGAAGATGGCGCAGATCTACTGCAACGAGTTCTCCGACCAGGAGATCGCCAACCTCGTCGCCTTCTACAAGTCAGCCATCGGCCAGAAGCTGCTTGCGGCGGAGCCGAAGGCGATCCAGATGAGCATGCAGGCGATGAACCTGTGGGCGGCGGAGTTTTCCGACACCGTCACCGCGCAGTTCCGCGCCGAGATGCGCAAGCGCAACAAGCCGATCTGAGGCTTGCGGCCGAAAGGCCAGGTCGGGGGAGAGATGGCTGAATTCGACGTCGACCTGTTCGTGATCGGTGGCGGCTCGGGGGGCGTACGCGCCGCCCGCATCGCCGCCGGCTATGGCGCCCGCGTGATGGTCGCCGAAGAATACCGCATGGGCGGCACCTGCGTGATCCGCGGCTGCGTGCCCAAGAAGCTGTTCGTGATCGGCTCGCATGTCCGCCAGGAGATCGCCGATGCCGCCGGCTTCGGCTGGATGATCCCGACCGCGACCTTCGACTGGCCGACGCTGATCAGGAACAAGGACAAGGAGATCGCGCGGCTCGAGGCGGCCTACACCAGCAACGTCGAGAAGTCTGGCGCCAAGATCGTCAAGACCCGCGCCGTGCTCGAGGACGCCCACACCGTGCGGCTGACGACCGGCGAGACCGTCCGCGCCAAGTACATTCTCATCGCGACCGGCGGAGCGCCCAACCACGGCACGCCGATTCCCGGCATCGAGCACGTCATCTCCTCCAACGAGGCGTTTCATCTCGACGAGCTGCCGCGCCGGATCGTGATCCAGGGCGGCGGCTACATCGCGCTCGAATTCGCCTGCATCTTCGCCAATTTCGGCTCCGACGTGACCGTCGTCTATCGCGGCGACAACATCCTGCGCGGCTTCGACGAGGACGTCCGCAAGCATGTCCGCTCCGAGATGGAGAAGGAAGGCATCACCATCCTGACCGGCTGCACGGTGACGAGCGTCGACAAGCACGGCCAGGACTACACCACGCATCTGTCGAACGGCTCCAGCATCGCCTCCGACAAGGTGATGTTCGCGATCGGCCGCCATCCGGCCGTGGCCAATCTCGGCCTGGAGAAGGCCGGCGTCGCCATCAATCCGAGGAACGGCGGCATTGCGGTGGATGCGTTCTCGCAGAGCTCGGTGCCGAGCATCTACGCGATCGGCGACGTCACCCATCGCTTCAACCTGACGCCGGTCGCGATCCGCGAGGGCCACACCTTCGCCGACACCGTGTTTGGCGGCAAGACCGTTCGCGTCGATCACGCGGACATTCCGACGGCCGTGTTCTGCCAGCCTGAAGTGGGCACCGTCGGTCTCACCGAGACGCAGGCGCGCGAGCTGTACGACCGCGTCGACATCTACAAGACGAACTTCCGCCCGATCAAGGCGACGATGTCCGGCCGCGACACCCGCGTGCTGATGAAGCTCGTCGTCGACGGCGCCAGCGATCGCGTGCTTGGCTGCCACATCGTCGGCGACATGGCCGCCGAGATCACGCAAGCGGTGGCCATCGCCATCAAGATGAAGGCGACCAAGGCCGATTTCGACGCCACTATCGCGTTGCATCCCTCCGCCGCCGAGGAGCTGGTGACGATGCGCACGGTGACCGAGCGCCACGTGCGGCAGGCGGCGGAGTAGGGCGCCAACTGCTTTTGGGGCTCGTGCGCGGCCGGCGTCCGTAGCGACTGCGGTGGGCCGGTGCTCACGGTCTGACGACGGTCCACACCGTGGCCGATCGGGCTTGCTGCCGTTGGAACCGTTCAGCGGTTGGAGAGCGACCAGCATGTCCCAAGATGATTGCCTTGCGACCTATCCGCCGCTGAACACTCTGAAGCCCGTTGCCGAGAACATCTGGATCGTCGACGGGCCCGTGATCCGCTTCGGCATTCCCGGGCTGAAATTTCCGTTTCCCACCCGCATGACCGTGGTGCGATGCGCCTCCGGAGATCTGTTCATCCACTCGCCCACGCCGTTGACGCCGGCACTGCGGGCCGAGATCGACCGGGAAGGCCGCGTGCGCGACATCATCGGTCCGAATCGCATCCACTATTGGTGGATCCCCGACTGGCAGGCGACCTTTCCCGACGCGGCGATCTATCTGGCGCCGGGCATTCGCGCGAAGGCGAAGGGCCGCATCGAATTCGAGGGCAGGCCGTTGGATCGCAGCGGTGGCTATCCCTGGGATGATGAGATCGCGACCTTGCCCGTCGTCGGCAGCTATATGACGGAGGTCGTGTTCTTCCATCGCCCTTCGCGCACGCTGATCCTGACCGATCTGATGGAGAATTTCGAGCCGGCCAAGATCGGCGCCGGCTTGGCGCGCTACCTGAGCTGGATCGGGGGCGTCGGTCCGCCGCATGGCGGCCTGCCGCGCGAACTCCGGCTGACATTTACCTGGCGGCACCGACCCGAGTTGCGGGCTGCGGTCGAGACCATGCTTGGGTGGCACCCCGAGCGGATCGTGATCGCCCATGGCGCCTGGCACCCGACTGACGGCACCGAGATCCTGCGCGAGGCATTCTGCTGGTTGCTGCGGCCTTGAACCGCCGGCTGGGCTTCATGAGACCGGCCTTCGTGATGCCGTGCTTTTCTCTTCCCGCGACGGACGTATAAGCTCGTGCGATTGAGGTTGGCGCCAGGCATCCCTCGGCCGCGGAGGAGCTGGTGACGATGCGCACGGTGACCGAGCGCCACGTGCGGCAGGCGGCGGAGTAGGTGGACGACCGCGACGCGCGGCCGGGTCAGGGGCCGGCTCGGCGGTAAAGCGCAAGGGCGCCGGCAAGGCTCAGCAGCGCGCCGCCGCAGATGCGATCGAGCCAGAGGGCACCGGAGCGCTTGAGGAAACGCATCGCTTGCGAGCCCGCGCTCGCGTAGGCGAGCATGATCAGGACATCGAGCATCGCGAAGGTGAGGGCCAGCGTGAGATATTGCGGCAGCTGCGGCGCGGACGGCACCACGAACTGCGGCAGGAATGCCGAGAAGAACAGATAGCCCTTTGGATTGGTGATCGCGACGAGGAAGCTTTTCAGAAACAGCGCGTGCGGCTGTCGTGACCCGTCCTTGCCGTCTGCGGACGCCGCAAGGTCGATCGACCCGCTGGACCGCAGCAGCATGAGCCCGAGATAGGCGAGGTAGGCCACGCCGATCCACTTCACGACCGAGAACCAGAATTCGGAAGCGGCCAGCAGCGCGCCCAGGCCGACCGCGACGGCGCCGATGAGGATGAAGTCCGAAGCCACCGCGCCGGCGATGCCGGCCCAGGCGCGGCGTACACCGACACGCGAGCCGTTGGTGAGGGCCAGCAGCACCGTCGGACCGGGGGTCGCGATCCCGATGAAGGCGACGATGGCGAAGCTGAAGAGCGTAAGAGCGTTCACGTCAGAATGGCCTCGTCGGCGGAAGACGCGCCAGTAGGGCGCGGTTCGGCCGCGAACGCAAGACGTTCCTTGGAGGCGGCCAGCGATCGTCTTCGCTGACGCACGCTCGACCTGCCGGATCGCCAAGAGGCTTGACTCCCTCCCGGAAAACGCCGCTGGGCGCGATTGCCCGTTCAGCGCTCCACCCGCGAGGCGGTCAACTTCGTCGCGACGTAGGGCAGCGCGAACAGATACAGCCCCGTGCCGAGCAGCACGATGAGCGGAATCAGCGCCAGCAGGCCGACCCACAGCGGGGCTTGCGTCTGCGTCATCGCGGCGATGTTGACGATGACGGCGACCGTGAAGGCGATCGATACCCAGCGATGGACCTGCCGGACGGTGTTGTTCCAGTTCAAGTGCTTCTCCCCTGATGACGTCGTGATGCGCACGCCTCAGCCGAGGCGCGCGACGCTCTGTTCGAGCGCATCGAAGAATTTCGGCCAGCCATAGCGTGCGCCCTGATAGGCGCGGGTCTGGTCGGCTGCGAAGCCGGTCTGCTCCATGCGCAGGTGCGTGCCCAAGGCGGTCGGCGTCAGCGTCCAGGTCACGATGCTGTCGAGGCCAGCCGCCGCCCAGGTGTAGGACAACGTCTTGTGCGGCTCGATGGTCACGACCTGGCAGTCGACGACGCCCCAGTCGGCCTTCAGCTTGAAGCGATGATCGACCGACGGCGCAAAGTCGTTGGTCATCAGCCACTCCGCGATCAGATGCGGCTGCGTCAGCGCGCGCCAGAGTTTTTCGGGCGGATGCGCGAATTCGCGCTCGACGACGACGGTGCGGGTTTCTGGCGCAGGTGAGCTCATTGATCCATCCTGTTGAGCAGAGTGTCGAGTTCGTCGAACCGGCTCTCCCAGAACGCAGCCATCCGGCTGGTCCAGTCGAGCAGCGGCGCCAGCGCCTTCGGTTGCGCACGGTAATGCGTCTGGCGGCCTTCGTGACGCTCCCGCACGAGGCCCGCCTGCTTGAGCAGGCCGAGATGCTTCGACACCGCCGGCTGCGACACGCCAGCCTTGGCCGTCAGCGCCCCGACGGTCTGCTCGCCATGCCGGCACAGGCCTTCGAAGATGGCGCGCCGCGTCGGGTCGGCAAGCGTGCGGAACAGCATGTCGGGAGAGCGCGGCATTCAATCCATAACTCGTTGGTTATGGGTTTATCCATAACCGAACGGTTATCGATCGGTCAAGCGCAAGCTTCATCCTTGATGATCGATCGGGTGATCCGGACGGCATGCCGCCCGGATCACCGCTGCGTCACGATGCGATCAGGGCGTCAGCGTCCACAGCTGAGATCCCGCTGCCGCGGCGGTCAGCAGCTGGTTGCCGACCGAGGTGCCGTTCTGGCTGACGACCTCGACCGGATAGCTGCGCAGCGCGATCGTGCCGGTCGCAGCATCATAGCGGAAGCGCTGGTTGTTGTTGCCGGTGCAGGTCCAGATGATCAGTTGTGCACCATCGCCATAGGTGCCGTTGTTGTCCAGGCAGTAGTGCGGATCCTGCATGCTGCGGATCATGCCGCTGGCGTCGTCGTAGCTCCAGGTCTGGTTGGCGGCGCCGGTGCAGTACCACTGGATCACGGCCGTGCCGTCGGCCATCGCGCCGCCATTGACGTCCATGCACAGCGCGGACGTGCGGTTGACGATGCGGACAGGCTGGCGCGATGGTGGCGCGGCGCTGGAGACCGGCGCGTAGACGACGCCGAGCTTGTCGATCCCGTCACCGGACCGGCCATGGAAGCCGGTGATCTGCCAGCCGCTCGGCGCGGCGTAGCTGGTGCAGGTCGCGGTGGTCGTGCCGCCCGCCAGCGTGCGGCCCGTGCTGGTGGTGAACGCAATCCGGAAGATGCGCGTATGGCCCTGGTACTGATCGCTGCACAGACCGACCGAGGTGAGATATTCGCCGCTGCCGAGCGTCAGGCTCTGCGCCGTGCCGCCGGTGCCGCCATGGCTGTAGACATAGCCGTTGGAGAGCGTCAGTTCGACCTGGTCGACCCGGCTTCCGGTGCGGATGGTCAGCTTGCTGACCGCGGGATCGGCGGGCAGCGCCGATGAATCATTGTAGCTCGTGCCATGCGGGCCGCCGAACTGATCGCTCAGCCTGCGGTTCGCGGCCGTCGAGAAGCTCCACTTCACCTCGATCGGGTGATGGTCGGAGAGCTGCGCGCCGCTCGAATCGAGCGCGTCCTGCCGGTCGACATAGGACGTGGCCTGCAGGTTGAGGACGCCGTTGTTGCGCCACAGCACCTTGTCGACGATCTCGCAATCCGGCCGTGCCGTCTGGGGATCGCCGCAGACCAATGCAGCGCCGATCGGAGGCACGCTGCCGCCGCGCATCGTCTCGATCCAGGCATCGCTGAAGCCGTGATGCAGGAATTCCCACATGTTCTGGCCGGCCCGCGTGTAGCGCGTGTTGGTGTCGCCCATCACCATGACGGCATTGCCGGCGGAATTCGCCTCGATGTAGCTCAGGATCTGCACCACGTCGGACTCGCTATAGGCGAGATCGGTGGAGGACGTGCCGGACTGGGCGTGCAGGTTGTAGAAGTCGAGATAGACGCCCTCGGCGAGGCGGGTGCGGACCAGGGAGAATCCCTTCGGCGTCAGCGCGTCGGAATCGGCCCGCTTGGTCCAGGTGACGCGATCGAGATCGTCGAACGCGTAGGTGCTGAGCGTGTTCATGCCGTCGCCGATTCCGGCCGTGCCCGAGGTCGGCGTGCGATACGGATGGTTGTCGCAGGTGTCATAGAGCGCGGCGTGCCAGAGAAAATCCTCCTGCACGTTGACGATGCCGAACTGGCGCAGGTAGCAGCTGATCACGCGCGAATGTGCGTCGCTGCCGCCGTTATAGGCGGTCGGCGTTTCCGCCACGTTGTAGGTCAGCGTGCTGAACGTTCCGTCGGCTGCGTGTAGCGCGCTGCCGAGCAGACTGGCGCATCCAAGCGCGATTGCGCCCGCCCATAGGCGAAGTGTCATTGGTCGAATCCCCTCGATGATGCCGGATAACGGGGCGCGCGATATCATCTGTCGCGTGTCGGCCTGATGACGGATCGATGCATGTTCTCTGCGCGGCGTGTCGGAACAGCGGGTGCAAGCTGGAGTTGCTGCGCTTCCGCACGGCCCTTTCGCCTGCGCTCTCCGATCGTCGGCGGCCATAGTGGCGGTTCGGGATGACGAGCGGAGAAAGGCCGACCAACCCCGCTTCTTCCGGCTCGCTGGGCGTCCTTGTCTTCCGTGAGATCAACGACGCGCTGTTCAGGAAGATCATCCTGAGCATTCTGCTGGCGTCAGGGCTGCTGCTGGCCGTCTGACGGGAGGGACGTCGTTGCTTGCTGAGCATTGCGGGTGATGGCCGATCACTCCACCCATCCCGTCGCGATGGCGTTGGCCCAGTCCGGCCGGCCGCCGCGTCGGGCAAGGGCGGCCATCGCTGTGCCGTCATAAGGCACGTAGCGAAACGTCAATGACCAGCATCCATCTCGGCGCTCTGCGATCGCATAGCAGGCGTCCGGCGTGCCAGTCTGCACGTGATAGCGCTTGGGCGTGGAGATCCGATAGCCCGGCAGCCCGACGCTGCCGGGATTGACGATCAGCCGGCCATCGCCGAGCCGGACGATGCGCGGAATGTGGCTGTGCCCGCACAAAATCAGCGAGGCATCGATGCCGGCGGCCCGCGCTTCGATGCTGGCAAGATTGCTTGGACGCGGTGTGTCGCCCTCCGTGATCCCTTCGAGCCAGAACGCCGCATCGTCGTCCGGGGCGGCGTGACACAGGAACACCTCATCGCGATACAGCAACGTCGCCGGCTGTGCCGCCAGCCACGCGACTTGCTCCTGCCGGAGCGCACGTACGTCCCCGCGGGACAAATCTCCGGCACGATGCCGATCGATCATATGCCGGTCCTGATCGCCCCTGACCGACGGGAAATCGCGTGCCATCAGCATCTCGGCCGTCTGTATCGGCGCGAGCGGGCCGCTGAGATGGTCGCCGAGATTGACGACGTCATCAATGCCAAGCGAAGCGATGTCGGCCAGCACGGCCGCCAGCGCGTCGCAATTTCCGTGGATGTCGGCGATGGCCGCAAACCGCATGAGAGCCTCCGTTCAGGAACGGCGGGCAGGGCGTTGCCATGCAATGAACCGTTCGCTTTAGCTGCACTTTGAGACGCGCCCGCAAGCTGATGGTCAAATCGGCGCTTGGCACGATCAGTAGCACGCTGCGGATGAGGACGACAATCAGTGGGCCGAGGCCGGATGTCGCTACGCTCGCGGTTCTGTCGACGGCAAAAGCGGTCGTTCCGACGAAGATTCTTCTTTACGAATATCAGAAATCATGCTCTATTGTGCGCATCCCGCCTCACTCGGAGGGGCGTTGCGCGCGATCGTCACGACACGCGGGGCGGGGAGCGATGGCCGCGAGTAAGCCGCAGCGTGTCTTCGGACACGCGGACGAACGGCTTGGCGCGGACGTGAAGTCGCAGCGTGCTGACACCCCGATGCTGGTGTCCCACGCAAGGCGCGTAAGCGCGTTGCGTGCATGGTGGCCAACAAGCCCGGCGCACCAGGCAGACTGCGTATAAGCGTTAAGACTGTCGCGCGGGGAATGCCGGTTGATCGGCTGCACCTGTGGTACCTGCCGCCTGCACTTTCTTCCGCAGGCGGGCCATGGGTGAGGCCTTCACCCGGCATTCCCTGCGCCCTCCGACTTGATGAGGGTGAACGACATCAGCACAGCTCGGGCAGCACCTGCCGCGGGAGCGCTCGCTCATGGGCCATGACGAACCAATCGCGTCAGCTTTCGAGCAGCCACTCCGTCGCGCTGCGCCACAGCGTGTCGCGATGCGCCGCGCGGAAGAAGCCCATATGGCCGATTGCGGACGCGCCGACGTCCTGCGGCGCGATGCTGAGCAGCTCCGGCGTCGTGCCCGTATAACCAGCGCACAGCAGCTCGACCGCCGGCCGCGTCGCCCAGGGATCGTCGGCGAGGCACAGCGCCCGGACGGGACTCTTGAAGTTGGCGTAGTTGGCAAGCGGCAGCGATGCGTCATCGAACAGATAGCGCGGGCTCATGATCCAGCGCACCCATTGCAGGAAGACACCCTTCGGCAGGTCCTCGCCGACGCCACTCCAGCCCGGCGTGTAACCCAGCGCATGAGTCAGCGGGACGCCAACGCCGTTGAGCATCGTCGCCACGCGCCAGCGTTCGCCCGGGGCCATGAGCTTCCAATAGCCGGCCTGCGAGGCGATGAAGAGGGCGCGCGACACCTCGGTGTTGTTGGCGAGCAGGCCGAGCGTCTGGCCGCCGAAGGAGTGGCCGACATAGCGCAGCGGCAGCGCACCATAGCGCGCACGCATCCAACCGACCGCGCCGGTGATGTCGAGTGCGGCCCAGTCGGTCATCGAGGCCGCAAAGCCCTTCAGGGAGAGGGGACGGCTGCCGCCGATCCCGCGATAGTCGTAGGTCAGAACCGCGCAACCCTGCTGGGCAAGATGAGCAGCGAAGCCGCGATAGATCCGGCGCGGGATCGCCGCCCCGGAATTGATCAGCACGGCATGCGCGGGTGTACCGCGCGGCGCGAACAGGGTGCCCGCGAGCTCAAAGCCGTCGATGGCCGCAATGGTCAGATCCTCACTCGAAACGCCATTGGATCCCGTCTCGCCCACGCCTCGTCCTCCCATCACGCGCCGGACCGCAGCAAAGTCAAATTCGGCTTGCGGTGCAAGCCCTTGTGTCTGCGCCTTAAATTCCAAGTGGCGGCGCGGAGGCAGGCTGTGTATAAGGCGCGCGCCGCAGTAGGGGATGAACGCGCGGTATTCGCAAGGGAGTTGAAGCCATGACCGAGCGCTGGAGCCCGGAGAGCTGGCGTTCCAAGCCGGTGCAGCAGGTGCCTGACTATCCCGACCAGAAGGCGCTGGCCGAGGTCGAGGCGCAGCTTGCGACCTTCCCGCCGCTGGTGTTCGCCGGCGAGGCGCGCAACCTGAAGAAGGCGCTGGCGCGGGTTTCGGCCGGCCAGGCCTTCCTGCTGCAGGGCGGCGACTGCGCCGAGAGCTTCGCCGAGCACGGCGCCAACAACATCCGCGACTTCTTCCGCGTGCTGCTGCAGATGGCCGTGGTCATGACCTATGCCGGCGCGGTGCCGGTGGTGAAGGTCGGCCGCATCGCCGGCCAGTTCGCCAAGCCGCGCTCGTCGCCGACCGAGAAGATCAATGGCGTCGAGCTGCCGAGCTATCGCGGCGACATCGTCAACGACACCGCGTTCACGCCCGAGGCGCGCATTCCCGATCCGCGCCGCCAGCTCGACGCCTACCGGCAGTCGGCGGCGACCTTGAACCTGCTGCGCGCCTTCGCCACCGGCGGCTTCGCCAATCTCGGCAGCGTGCATCAATGGATGCTCGGCTTCGTCAAGGATAGCCCGCAGTCGCGCCGTTACAAGGAGCTCGCCGACCGCATCTCCGAGGCGCTCAACTTCATGCGCGCCTGCGGCCTCGACCTCGAGAGCCATCCGGAGCTGCGTGCCACCGACTTCTACACCAGCCACGAGGCGTTGCTGCTCGGCTATGAGCAGGCCTTCACCCGCGTCGATTCCACCACTGGCGACTGGTACGCGACCTCGGGCCATTTCATCTGGATCGGCGACCGCACCCGGCAGCTCGATCACGGCCATGTCGAATATTTCCGCGGCATCAAGAACCCGATCGGCCTGAAATGCGGCCCCTCGCTGAAGCCGGACGAGCTGCTGAAGCTGATCGACATCCTCAATCCCGACAACGAGCCGGGCCGGCTGACCCTGATCAACCGCTTCGGCGCCGACAAGGTCGGCGATCATCTGCCGGGACTGATCCGCGCGGTGCAGCGGGAAGGGCGCAAGGTGGTGTGGTCGTGCGATCCGATGCACGGCAACACCATCACCTCGACCTCGGGCTACAAGACGCGGCCGTTCGACCGCATCGT
This sequence comes from Bradyrhizobium sp. SZCCHNR2028, assembly GCF_032380995.1. Taxonomy (NCBI): domain Bacteria; kingdom Pseudomonadati; phylum Pseudomonadota; class Alphaproteobacteria; order Hyphomicrobiales; family Nitrobacteraceae; genus Bradyrhizobium; species Bradyrhizobium sp. SZCCHNR2028. The sequence goes on from NZ_JAUHJF010000007.1 coordinate 220,373, forward strand.
TGCCGAGGTGCGTGCGTTCTTCGCGGTGCATGCCGCGGAAGGCACCCATGCCGGCGGCATCCATCTGGAGATGACCGGCAAGGACGTCACCGAGTGCATCGGCGGCGCGCGGGCGATCACCGACGAGGATCTCAACGACCGCTATCACACGGTGTGCGATCCCAGGCTCAACGCCGAGCAGTCGATCGACATGGCGTTCCTCATCGCCGAGCTGCTGAAGCAGCAGCGCGGCGGCAAGTCCGCACCGATGCCGGCCGTCGCGGGCTTCTGATGCTGCGCATCTGGCGCGCGACGCTCAACTCGCGCAACGGCCTGGCCTTCGCGCTCCGCTCCGAGCAGGCGGTGCGCGAGGAGGTGGTCGCGTTCCTGCTGGCGCTGCCGCTGGCCTATGTCGTCGGCGCGACGCCGATGCGCAGCGTCGAGCTGGTCTGCGCGGTGGTGCTGGTGCTGGTCGTCGAGCTGCTCAACACCGCGATCGAGAAGCTCGCGGACCGGCTCACCACCGAGCACGATCTGCAGATCGGCCGGGTCAAGGATCTCGGCTCGGCCGCGGTCGGCGTCGCGCTGCTGATGTCCGGCAGCTTCTGGCTGTTCGCGATCGCCGAGCGGCTTGGGCTGCTTTGAATGAGTTGAGCGATGGTCGCTGACATCTTCAGGGTCACGCTGGCCCAGCTCAACCCGACGGTCGGCGACATCGCCGGCAACGTCGCCAAGGCGCGCGAGGCGCGTGCGAAGGCTTCGGCCGACGGCGCCGATCTCGTGGTGCTGCCGGAGTTGTTCATTGCGGGCGATCCGCCGCAGGACCTCGTCTTGCAGCCGGCATTTCAGGCCGCGTGCCAGGCCGCGATCGAGGCTCTCGCGCGCGAGACCGGCGATGGCGGGCCAGCGGTGCTGATCGGTACGCCCTGGATCGAGGACGGCAAGCTCTACAATGCCTGCGCGCTGCTCGACGCCGGCCGCATCGCCGCGACGCGCTTCAAGGCCAACCTGCCCGATGGTGATCAGAAGCGCCTGTTCACGCGCGGCCCGGCTGCCGGCCCGCTCAGCGTGCGGGGCGTTCGCATCGGCGTCGCGATCGGCGACGACATCTCGCTCGAAGAATCCTCGAACGACGAAAACGTCATCGAGACGCTGGCAGAAACCGGGGCCGAGCTCATCGTCGTGCCGAGCCGCTCATGCTACCTGCGCGGCGGCGGCGACCGGCGCCTGTCGGCCGCCGTGGCGCGCGTCACCGAAAGCGATCTGCCGCTCGTCTGGCTCAATCAGGTCGGCGGTCAGGATGGCGAGGTGTTCGACGGCGCGTCCTTTGCGCTGAACGCCGATCTCTCGGTGGCGGCACAGCTCCCGGGCTTCGTCGCTGAAGTCACGACCTTGGCATGGAGCAGGGGAGACGATGGCTGGCAGTGCCGGGGACCGGTCACCACGCTGATCGAGGGCGACGAGGCGGACTACGCGGCCCGCGTGCTCGGCCTGCACGACCATGTCGAGAAGCACGGCTTCACCGGCATCGTGCTCGGCCTGACCGGAGGCATCGAATCCGCGCTGTCATTGGCGATGGCCGTCGATGCGCTGGGAGCTGCGAGGGTTCGCGGCGTGGTGCTGTCCGGGCCCGACATGCCGCAGGAGGCGCGGGCTATTGCAATCGCGGCGCGGCTCGGCGTCACCGCCGAGGTGTTGCCGATCACGGCGGCAGTGGCCGGCTTCGAAACGGTTCTGCCCGGTCCGCTGGCGGGCGGGGCCCGTCACGCCCTGCTGGCGCGCGTGCGCGGCACGCTGCTGCTGGCGTTGGCGAGTCTTTCTGGTGCGCTTGCCGTCGCTACAGGCGAGGAGTCGGATCGGAATGGCTGTGAGATCGGTGACGCGACCGGCGGTGTCGCTCTGTTCGACGATATGTCCCAGGCCGAGATCGTTCGTCTCGCAGCGCTTCGCAATCGTTGGAAGCCTGCGAACGCGCTGGGACCGTCGGGCGAAGTCATATCGCCCGATCTCGCTGGCCGCGCGTTCTCAGATGCGTTCGAAGGATGACCCGATGGTCCAGCGATTTCGCTCAGCGCGCCGGGATGAAGGTCGGTCCGACCGTGCGGATCTGCTTGTCGCCACCGGCGCCCGTGGTGTCCGCGGTCGCGGGCGCTGCGGCCTCGGCCGGCGCGGCACCCTTCCGGGCGGCGTTCGCCGGCGGCTTACCGGTCTGGCGCTGCTGCATCCGCTTGGCGCTCTCCTCGGTGACGATGATGTCGCCCTGCTGCTCGGCTGCGGCCTTGTCATCGATCGATTTCAGCGCGTCGGCCCAGGTCTGTCCCGCGGCCTTGCAGGAACAGCTCGGGTTGAACTCGGTGCGATACTTGAAGGCGTTCGGCAGCGCGGTGTAGGGCTGGCCGTTGACCGAGACCGCCTGGTTCATGTCCTCGCCGGGATTGCGATAGGTGAACAGCGTCGCGTCGGCGGCGGGGCATTGCGCCTTGCAGGCGCGCTCGTCGTCGGCGAAGCGGCCGGGAACGGTGGCGAACGAGATCGGGAAATAGGCGCCGTCGCAGCTACGCACGCACACAGTCCGGTAGGTGCCCTGCGGCGCCGCGAGATCGGCGCTCGGCGGGGGCAGCGATGCGGCCGGATTGCTGTCGGCGCCGCCGCCGAACAGGCTGGTCAGGAAGTTGCCGCCGCCGCCGCGATTGGCGTTGGCATATTGCTGGTACTGCGGGCCGCAATTGTTCTGGCCCAGCGCAGCCAGCACCGAGCGGCGCTGATTGTCGCGCTCACCACCAAACCCGCCGCCGCGCAGCCGCTCCAGGCTGTTGGTGATCTGGTCGAGATTGGTTCGCATCTGCTGGATCTGGTTGTTGACCGGAGCGCATTCCGCGGAACGGCCATTGAACAGCGAGAAGAAGCCGGTGCTGTCGCAGCCCATGCGCTTGGCCTGCATGCTGACGCGGTCGAGCTCGCCTTGCTGCTTGGCGGCCGCGTCCTGATAACGCCGGATCTGGTCCTCACGCGCGGGATCGCCGCCACCGCCGCGATCGATCGAGGCGAGCTGCGCTTCCAGACGCGGGCAGATCGGATTGACGCCGGCCTGCGGCCCGGGCTGGCCCGGCGGCATCTGCGCATAGGACTCGGAGCTGGATTGCGCCAGGGCGTGCGAGCCGGTCAGGGTCAATCCGAGCAGCGCAGAGACGGCCAACAGGCGCGGAGACAGGGATGCGATCAAGATGCGGTATTCCGGTCCATGGGTGCAGCCGCGGGACTAGCACAGAATTCGGAAAAATCGCGGCAGCGGCGGGCATCCCTTAGCCGCTTTGTCGGGCATCGTCACGTCGTTTCCGGGGCGCCGGGGTGGCGGGAACAGCCGTTCCCGGCCGTCTCAGCGCTGGCAGGTGATCGCGACGAAGTCGCTGCAGCCGCCGTGGGCACAGTTTGCGCCAGCTTTCGGCACCGATCCGGTGATTTCATCGGGGTCGACGCGGCGATAGGAGGAGGCCTGTGCAAAATCCCGTGATTGGCAGTACGACCGCGCGGCCGAGGCGCCGCATCGGTCGCCCTTGGCGAGGCACTGGTCGACGCCGTAGCCGTCGGCTTCGTTGGCGATGATGAAGATGCGGCTCTCCGCCGTGGCGGTGGTCGCGGCGGCGAGGAGAACACAGCAGGCGAGCAGCGCCGAGGAGATTCGCATGGTGCACCGGTGGGTGTAGGAGACAACTCATGGTTAGGCCCAAAAGGTTAAAAATGATTAACCATGAGGCGGGGCGCGAGCATTTGGGCAGTGAAAACGGCCGTTTTGCGGCTCTTGACGGAGACAGCCGGCTGCAGCATGGTGAGTTTCATGAACGGTTTCCTCGCCATCTGCTGCATTTGCCGCGAGATTACGCGCTAGCGATTCGCTGGCTGAGGCCGTCTTTTCTCAACAGAGATGATCAGGACGCCCGGCCGGCAGGTCGGAAGCGTGATTCGTGCCGTGGCGGCCCGCTCGCGGGCGGTCGTGCGGCGTAGGACACCCGTTGCGCCTCGTCATGGACTGTCGGTCCGTCGGGGCGGTGAGCACAGGGCATTCGGGGACGGACCATGGACTTGCGTTTGTACGACACCGCGTCGCGGGAGAAGCGCCCCTTCGTGCCGCTCGATCCGAACAATGTCCGCATGTATGTCTGCGGACCGACGGTCTACGACTTCGCCCATATCGGCAATGCGCGGCCCGTGATCGTCTTCGACGTGCTGTTTCGGCTGCTGCGGCATCTCTACGGCAAGGATCACGTCACCTACGTCCGCAACATCACGGATGTCGACGACAAGATCAACGCGCGCGCCGCGCGCGACTTTCCCGGGCTGCCGCTGAACGAGGCGATCCGCAAGGTCACGGAGGTGACGGCCAATCAGTTCCACAGCGACGCGGCTGCGCTCGGCAGTCTCCGACCCACCTTCGAGCCGCGGGCCACCGAGTTCGTGCTGCCGCGCCCTGATGGCAAGGCGGATATGGTGACCCTGATCAAGCAGCTGATCGCGCGTGGCCACGCCTATGAGGCGGGCGGCGAGGTGTTGTTCGACACCCGATCGATGCCGGACTATGGCGCGCTATCGGGTCGTAGGCTCGACGAGCAGCTCGCCGGCGCGCGCGTGGCCGTCGATGCGCACAAGAAGAATCCTGCCGACTTCGTGCTGTGGAAGCAATCGTCGGAGGACGAGCCGGGCTGGGACAGCCCGTGGGGCCGCGGCCGGCCGGGCTGGCACATCGAGTGCTCGGCGATGAGCGCCGCCTTTCTCGGTGAGGTCTTCGACATCCATGGCGGCGGACTCGATCTGATCTTCCCGCATCATGAGAACGAGATCGCGCAGTCGCGTTGCGCGCACGGCACGTCCGTGATGGCGAACTACTGGCTGCACAATGAGTTCGTCCAGGTCGAGGGCGCGAAGATGTCGAAGAGCCTCGGCAACTTCGTCACCATCCGAGACCTGCTGGCGGACTGGCCCGGAGAGGTGTTGCGCCTCAACATGCTCAAGATGCATTATCGCTCGCCGGCGGATTGGACGGTCAAGGGCCTGGAGGAGAGTGCCAAGACGCTCGACGACTGGTATCGCGTCGCGGCCGATGCGCCGGGCGAGCAGCCGGAGCCTGAGATCATCGCCGCCCTCGTCGACGACCTCAACACGCCGCTGATGATCGCAGAGCTGCACGCGTTGCGGAGCCGTGCGGCGTCCGGCGGCGAGACGGATCGCGCTGCCTTTGCAGGCTCGCTTCGTTTTGCGGGCTTCCTGTCAGAAACCGTCGCGCAATGGGAGGCGCGAAAGCAGCAGGCCAAAGGCGTCGACGCCGCCAAGGTCGAAAGCCTGATCGCCGAGCGCACCGCGGCTCGCGCGCGCAAGGACTTCAAGGAGTCCGATCGCCTCCGCGACGAGCTCGCGGCGATGGGTGTCGTGTTGAAGGATGGCAAGGGCGCCGACGGCAAGCCGGTGACGACCTGGGAGATCGCGCGATGAGCAAGCCCGACACGCCGTTTCCGCGGCACTGGCTGTACTACATCCTGCTCAAGCTGGTTCTGATCGCGGGCGCGGTGGCGCTGGTCACGAAACTCTACGGCATGTGGTGACGCATGGGACAGGCTCTTCCGAGGCCCGCGCTCCGGCCGTTTCTTCCCGCTGATGCGCCGGTGCTGGCTGCGATCTTCGTCGCCAGCATCCAGGAATTGACCGGTGACGATTACAGCGAGGAGCAGCGGGAGGCCTGGGCGTCCGCTGCTGAGGATGAGACGGGTTTCGGCAAGAGGCTGGCATCCGAGCTCACCTTGATTGCGACCCTGCAGGGCTCGCCGGTCGGCTTCGCCGCGCTGAAGGGAAACGATCACATCGACATGCTCTATGTCCATCCGAACGCGGCGGGGCAGGGCGTCGGGGCCCTGCTATGCGACGCGCTGGAAAAGCTGGCGGGCGCGCGCGGCACGACCGGTCTGTCGGTCGACGCCAGCGACACGGCGGTCGAATTCTTCCGCAAGCGCGGCTACGTCGCGCAGCAGCGCAATAGCGTCTCCATCAATGGCGAGTGGCTCGCCAACACCACGATGAAGAAGACGCTCGGCTCCGGGGGAGCACAGGCATGAGCACGGCAGGCACAAGCAGGGAACGACTTTATCTGTTCGACACCACCCTGCGCGATGGCGCGCAGACCAACGGTGTCGATTTCACGCTGGCCGACAAGCAGGCGATCGCGCGCTTGCTCGACGATCTCGGCATCGACTATGTCGAGGGCGGCTATCCCGGCGCCAATCCGCTCGACACGGAGTTCTTCGCCGCCAAGCCCAAGCTCGGCCACGCCCGCTTCACCGCCTTCGGGATGACGCGCCGGGCGGGACGCTCGGTGTCCAACGATCCGGGCGTAGCGGCGTTGCTGGAGGCCAAGGCAGACGCGATCTGCTTCGTCGCGAAGTCATCCGCCTATCAGGTGCGCGTCGCGCTGGAGACCACCAACGAAGAGAATCTCGCCTCGATCCGCGACAGCGTGACGGCCGCGAAGGCTGCGGGGCGCGAGGTGATGCTCGACTGCGAGCATTTCTTCGACGGCTACAAGGAGAATGCGGAGTTCGCGCTGGCCTGCGCACGCGCGGCCTATGAGGCCGGCGCGCGCTGGGTCGTGTTGTGCGACACCAATGGCGGCACCATGCCGCACGAGATCGAGGCGATCGTCGGCGAGGTCGTCAAGCACGTGCCGGGCGATCACCTCGGCATCCACGCCCATAACGACACCGAGCAGGCGGTGGCGAACTCGCTTGCCGCGGTCCGCGCCGGCGTGCGCCAGATCCAGGGCACGCTGAACGGCCTCGGCGAGCGCTGCGGCAACGCCAATCTGTGCTCGCTGATCCCGACATTGAAGCTGAAGACGGAGTTCTCGGATCGCTTCGAGATTGGCGTCTCCGACCACCAACTCGCCGGGCTGATGAAGGTCTCGCGGACGCTCGACGACATGCTGAACCGCGCGCCGAACCGCCACGCGCCCTATGTGGGCGAGAGCGCCTTCGTGACCAAGACCGGCATTCATGCCTCGGCCGTGCTCAAGGATCCACAAACCTATGAGCACATTCTGCCCGAGAGCGTCGGCAATCGTCGCAAGGTGCTGGTATCGGACCAGGCGGGCCGTTCCAACGTGATCGCGGCGCTGGAGCGTGGTGGCATTCCCTTCACCAAGAGCGATCCGAAGCTGACGCGGCTGGTCGAGGAGCTGAAGGAGCGCGAGGCCGCGGGCTATGCCTACGAGTCCGCCAACGCCTCGTTCGAGCTGTTGGCGCGGCGCACGCTGGGCTCGGTGCCCGAGTACTTCCGGGTCGAGCAGTTCGACGTCAATGTCGAGCAGCGCTACAACGCGCTCGGCGAGCGCGTCACGGTGGCGCTGGCCGTGGTCAAGGTCGACGTCGCTGGCGAGCGGCTGATCTCGGCGGCCGAGGGCAACGGTCCGGTCAATGCGCTCGACGTCGCGCTGCGCAAGGATCTCGGCAAGTACCAGGGCTATATCGATGGTCTGAAGCTGATCGACTATCGCGTCCGCATCCTCAATGGCGGCACCGAGGCGGTCACGCGCGTGCTGATCGAGAGCGAGGACGAAAAGGGCGAGCGCTGGACCACGGTCGGCGTGTCGCCGAACATCATCGATGCCTCGTTCCAGGCGCTGATGGATTCGGTATTCTACAAGCTGGTGAAGTCAGGCGCGCCGGGGTGAGATGGTGTATCCGTCATTGCGAGCGAAGCGAAGCAATCCAGAGTCTTTCCGCGGATCGAGTCTGGATTGCTTCGTCGCTCTGCTCCTCGCAATGACGGAGGAGAGGGCAGGAGGTAACGCATGATCGACCACGTCTCCGTCGGCGTCAGCGATCTCGCCCGCAGCGCCCGCTTCTATGAGCTCGCGCTGGCGCCGCTCGGGATGACGCGCCTGGTCGCGCGCCCGGCGACCATCGGCTTCGGCAAGGCCTATCCGGAGTTCTGGATCAATCTGCGCCCCGCGATGGCGCGGGTATCGTCCGACACCGGCTCGCATCTGTGCTTCCGTGCTAGGAGCACCGCCGAGGTCGATGCATTCCATGCGGCGGCGCTGGAGGCGGGCGGTGTTTCAGACGGCCTGCCTGGGCTACGGCCGCATGATCGCGTGCGCTACTACGCCGCCTTCGTGCTCGATCCCGACGGCAACCGGATCGAAGCCGTCACATTTCCCGCGGAGTAGGGATCAGAGCCGCTTGGCGATCTCCGGTGCCATTTCGGTCTCTTCCCTGGCGATGCCGGCGGCAGCCGCGCGCAGGCGCGGCAGGATGTCCTCGACGCGCTCGGCCTTCAAGAGCTCGATCGAGAAGCCGGGGCGGATGAACTCGGTCTCGCGCATATGGGCGAGCAGCGAGAACAGCGGCTCCCAGAAGCCGTCGATGTTGGCCATCAGCACCGGCTTGGCGTGGCGTCCGAGCTGTTTCCAGGTCAACTGCTCGACCAGCTCCTCGAGCGTGCCGATGCCGCCGGGCAGCGCCACGAACGCATCGGAATGCTCGAACATCAGCCGCTTGCGTTCATGCATGTCGGGCGTGACGATGAGATCCTTCAGCGGCATCATGACTTCCTTCTTCACAAGGAAGTCCGGAATGATGCCGGTGACGTCGCCGCCATGGTCGAGCACCGCCTTGGCAACCGCGCCCATCATGCCGATGGAGCCGCCGCCATAGACGAGCCTGACGCCGTTCTCGGCGAGCGCCTTGCCGAGCGCTTTCGCTGATTCGATGAAGCTGGGATTGGTCCCGGGGCCGGAGCCGCAATAGACACAGACGGTGCGGATTTCAGTCATTGGACGGATGTGACACTGCAGTTGAAAGGCGTCAAGACGAGGGCGGAGGGCGTGGATTCGCGGGCTTTCACGGAATGATGCGGACTAGATGGATCCATTTGCCTGGGAATGGAGTATGCAAATACTGCGCCGCGGCAACGGAATCCGCCGACGCACGGGTGCATCCGGCGCCCGGACACTCTATATGACCAGCAACGCCGGCATCACAACATGCCGAGACACTCGCTGTTCCAGAACGTTAGATGCCGCCCGATTCCTCCTCCGAACCAGCCGCCAGCCAGCCATCGTCCCTCGAGCAGGGAACGCTGGCCGGCACGCTGCGCCATTTGTGGCCCTTCATCTGGCCGAGCGATCGCGCCGACCTGAAGATGCGCGTGCTATGGTCGGTGGTGCTGCTGATCGTGGCGAAGGTCGCGACGCTGGTCCTGCCCTTCACCTTCAAATGGGCGACCGACGCGCTGACCGGCGCCAACACCGCGCCGATTGCGCCCGCCAACTGGGCGTTCTGGCTGGTGGCCTCGCCGCTCGTCATGACGGCAAGCTACGGTGGGATGCGCGTCCTGATGGCGGTGCTGACGCAGTGGCGAGATGGTATTTTTGCCCGCGTCGCCATGCATGCGGTGCGCAAGCTCGCGACCATCACCTTCGTCCACATGCACGAATTGTCGCTGCGCTTTCACCTGGAGCGCAAGACCGGCGGCCTGACCCGTGTGCTCGAGCGCGGCCGCAACGCGATCGAGACCATCGTGCGCATGGTGATCCTGCAGCTGATCCCGACCATCGTCGAGGTCTCGCTGCTGACGGCGGTGCTGCTCTGGCAGTTCGACTGGCGCTACGTGCTGGTCACGCTCACCATGGTCGCAGCCTATCTCTATTACACCTACATCGCGACCGAGTGGCGCATCGAGATCCGGCGCCGCATGAACGACTCGGACACCGACGCCAACACCAAGGCGATCGACTCGCTCTTGAACTATGAGACGGTGAAATATTTCGGCGCCGAGGCGCGTGAGGCCGAGCGCTATGACCGTTCCATGGAGCGCTACGAGCGGGCCAGCGTGAAGACCTATACCTCGCTCGCAGTGCTCAACGCCGGGCAGGCCGTGATTTTCACGATCGGGCTGACGGTGGCGATGCTGATGTGCGCCCAGGGCGTGCGCCAGGGCCGCAACACCGTCGGCGACTTCGTCATGATCAACAGCATGATGATCCAGCTCTACCAGCCGCTGAACTTCATGGGCATGGTCTACCGCGAGATCAAGCAGGCGATCATCGACATCGAGAAGATGTTCGGCGTGCTCACGCGCGATGCCGAGGTGAAGGATTCACCCGGGGCGACGCCTTTGGTGGTGACCTCCGGCCATGTCCGCTTCGAGGACGTCCGCTTCGCCTATGAGCCGGAGCGGCCGATCCTGCAGGGCCTGAGCTTCGAGGTGCCGGCCGGCAAGACGGTCGCGATCGTGGGTCCGTCAGGTGCCGGCAAGTCGACCATCTCGCGGCTGCTGTTTCGCCTCTACGACGTCTCCGGCGGCCGCATCCTGATCGATGGGCAGGATATCCGCGACGTCACCCAGGTGTCGCTGCGCGCCCAGATCGGCATGGTGCCGCAGGACACCGTGCTGTTCAACGACACCATCCGCTACAACATCCGCTACGGACGCTGGGATGCCGACGACGCCGCGGTCGAGGAGGCGGCCCGCCTCGCGCAGATCGACGGTCTGATCCGGATGGCGCCGAAGGGGTACGAGACGCAGGTGGGCGAGCGCGGCCTCAAGCTCTCCGGTGGGGAGAAGCAGCGCGTTGCGATTGCCCGCACCATCCTGAAGGGGCCGCCGATCCTCGTGCTGGACGAGGCGACCTCGGCGCTGGACAGCCATACCGAGCACGAGATCCAGGAGGCGCTCGATGGCGTGTCGCGCAATCGCACCTCGCTCGTGATCGCGCATCGGCTTTCGACCATCGTGGCGGCCGACGAGATCATCGTGCTCGACCGGGGGCGAATTGCCGAGCGTGGCACCCATGCCGAGCTGCTGGGCAAAGGCGGGCTGTATGCCGGCATGTGGAACCGGCAGCGCGAGGCCGAGGAGGCGCGCGAAAAACTGGCGCAGATCGGCGACGATGCGGCGGCGCCGAACCGCAATCCGCCGGATCGGAGCGAGCCGGACGCGGTCGGGCCCGATCGGACCGGCCAGGTGGCGAGTGCCGCCGAATGATGCCGCGGACCGCCCTGATCTGAACTCAAGAATGCATTAAGGATTCATTTTGACCTTCGCCGGCCATCGACCTAGTCAAGGCGGCGGTCCGCTCTGAGGTCAGAGCGACAACACTCAACGAAGCAGGCCATGTCGATCAGCAATTCCATCCGCGCTCAGATCCCGCCGATCCACCCGGAAGGCTATCCCTTCATCGGGGGATTTGCCCTCGTCAGCCTGATCCTGTTCTGGATATTCACCCCGCTCGGCTGGATCGGCACGCTGCTCACCGTCTGGTGCGCGCTGTTCTTCCGCGACCCGATCCGGGTCACGCCGCAGCGGGAAGGGCTGGTGGTGGCGCCGGCCGACGGGCGCATCTCCATGATCACGCGCGCCCTGCCGCCGGCCGAGCTCGGCCTCGGCGACCGGCCGCTGCTGCGGGTCTCGATCTTCATGAGCGTGTTCAACGTGCATGTGAACCGCAGCCCGGTGGCCGGCCGGATCGAGAAGATCTCCTACCGTCCGGGCGCCTTCATCAACGCCGAGCTCGACAAGGCGAGCGAGGACAACGAGCGCAACTCGCTCGCGATCTCGACGCCGCATGGCCGCATCGGCGTGGTCCAGATCGCCGGCCTCGTGGCGCGCCGGATCGTGTCGTTCGTGCGCGAGGGGCAGACCATCGGGGCTGGCGAGCGCTTCGGCCTGATCCGCTTCGGCTCGCGGCTCGACGTCTATCTGCCTGACGGCACGGAAGTTCTGGTCTCGGAGGGGCAGACGGCCATTGCCGGCGAGACGATCCTGGCCGATTTCGACGTGCCCGTGCCCGGCCTGACCTTCCGGAGCCAGTGAACCGTCGCCGGCCGATGATGACTCATTAAAGGTCCTTGAGGCACCTTCCGGCACAAGGTTCCTACCAACCCACACGTGGTGTGATCATGAGCTTCGATCCGAACTCTCCCGAACTGCGCCGGCGCCGTTTCCGCCCGATCCCGGTGCGGCTGCTGGTGCCGAACATGATCACCCTGTTGGCGATCTGCGCCGGCCTGACCGCAATCCGGCTGTCGACCGAGGGGCGGATGGAGCTCGCCGTCGGCGCCATCGTCTTCGCTGCCTTCCTGGACGGCATCGACGGCCGCATCGCCCGCATGATCAAGGGCCAGTCGAAGTTCGGCGCCGAGCTCGACAGCCTGGCCGATTTCGTCAATTTCGGCGTGGCGCCCGGCCTGATCCTGTATTTCTGGCAGCTCCATGAGCTGCGCGACGGCGGCTGGATCGCCGCCATGATGTACGCCATCAGCGGCGGCCTGCGGCTGGCGCGCTTCAATGCCAGCATTGACGATCCCAATAAGCCGCCCTTCGCCGCCAATTTCTTCACCGGCGTGCCGGCCCCGCTTGGCGCCATCACGGTGCTGCTGCCGGTCTATCTGGCGTTCCTGGATCTGCCGAGGCCGCCGGCGCTGGTGACGGCTTTCTACACGCTGCTGATCGCCTTCCTGATGGTGTCGCGGCTGCCGGTGTTCTCCGGCAAGACCACGCGGATGCGCGTCTCGCCCGAACTCGTGCTGCCAGTGTTCGCCTCGGTGGTGTTCTTCGTGGCGCTGCTGGTGGTCTATCCCTGGCACATCCTGTCGGCAGGATCGATCCTCTACATCCTGAGCCTTCCGTTCGGCTGGCGGCTGTATCGGCAGCAGGCGGCGCGGCACTCCGCGGTCCTTGGTGCCGCGGCTGCAGCGCCGCACGCCTCGTCTTCATCCGCGACGGCTTTTGCGCCGACCGGCGCGCCAGCGGCGGAGCAGGGGCAGCGGCCGCCGGAACGGCTGCACTGAGCGCAAGGCCCCAAGACCCAGCGCGCGCTTTGCCGGCTTCGGCGCCTCAGTTATACCGGATGGCCAAGGACGGCCGCGAATGCCGTCCGCATCATCCGGAGAAATCGCCCGTGACAAGCACTGCCGCCGCGCCCCTCGCTGCTTCCGTTCTCGAGGCGCTCGCGCGCTACGATACGCCGACCATCTGCAACGCGATGGAGATCGTGGCGCCCGAACGCCGCCTGGTCGGCTACACGATCAAGCCGCTGGTGTGTCCGTTCCCCGATCTGCCGCCCATGGTCGGCTACGCGCGGACGGCGACGATCCGGTCCGTCGTCAAATCGGGATTGCCGGCGGACGAGCAGGCGAGGCGGCGCACAGACTACTACGAATATGTCGGCACCGGTCATGGTCCCCGCATCGTCGTGATCCAGGACATCGATGGTCCCGACATCGGCTACGGCGCGTTCTGGGGCGAGGTGCAGAGCAATGTCCACAAGGCGCTCGGCTGCCTCGGCGTGATCACGGATGGATCGATCCGCGACATTCCGCAATGGGCTGCCGGCTTCCAGGCTCTGGCGGGCTCGATCGGTCCGTCGCATGCGTGGGTGCATGCCGAGAGCTTCGGCGGCGAGGTCCGCGTCGCCGGGATGACCGTGCGCTCGGACGATCTGATCCACTCCGATCGCCATGGTGCGATCGTCATCCCGGCCGACATCGCGGCGAAGCTTCCCGAGGCGGCCGAGCTGTGCGCGCGCCGCGAAACGCCGATCCTGGAGATCGCGCGGTCAGCGGATTTCTCGCTCGAGAAGCTCAAGGCCGCCTTGAAGCGGTCGGCGGAGATTCATTGAGCCTCGCTTCGCTCCGGTCCCAATCAGCGAGAGCCGTACCGCTCGGCGGTGCGGCCCCGTTCGGGCCCTGCGCAGGGCCGCTCGCCGAACTGCGACGCTGCAACCGCATCCGGATGACTACGGGGTGGCGGCCGAGCTTCCGCCGAAAGTATCGGGCGTGGTGGCGAATGACCCGCAAACAGGCCGGGATTTGCCGAAGGTTAAGCGGCCGTCGTTCGTTGAGAAGATTTTATCCATCAAGCTTTACCTGATGGCCAGCCTGTCCCGATAGGCATGTCGCCCGAGGGCGAAGGACATGCGCAGGCTGATATCGAAATCGAGGCCGTTGTTCGGGCGGCTCGACCGGACCGTCGACAAGATGGTTCGGCTGATCGGACATTTCGGCAGCGCCGCGATCGGCCTCTCGGCGATCGCCCTGGTGTGGGCCGGCATCTTCTACACGATCTCCGAAGAGCATACTCGCACCGAGCAGTCGGCGCTGAAGAACGGCGCCAACCTGGCCCGCGCGTTCGAGGAGCAGATCATCCGCTCGATCCGCGCGGCAGATCAGACCTTGCTCTACGTCCGCGACTCCTATGCCAGGGACCCGCACAACTTCGACATGTCGCTATGGTCGAAGAACAGCCAGTTCCTGTCCGACTTCTCGTTTCAGGTCGTCGTGATCGGAAAGGACGGCATCATGCTGTCCAGCAACATCGATCCGAACATGCGCGGCCTCGACCTGCGCGACCGCGAGCACTTCCGCGTTCATGCCGGCGGAAAGGATGATTTTCTCTTCATCAGCAAGCCGATCTTCGGCCGCGTCTCCAACAAATGGTCGATCCAGCTGACCCGCCGCATCATCATGCCGGACGGTTCGTTCGGCGGCGTCGTCGTGGTCTCGCTCGATCCCGAATATCTGTCGAGCTTCTATAATTCGGTCGATCTCGGCAAGAAGGGCAATGTCACGCTCCTCGGTCTCGACGGCATCGTGCGCGCACGGGCCTCGGCCGGCCCGGGGGGCGTGGGATCCTCGCTCGCCGGCAGCCCGGTGATGAGCGCCATTCAGCACAGAAGCAGCGGCTTCTACACCTTCAAGAGTCTGATCGACGGCGTCACGCGCATCTACTCGTTCCAGCGCATCAAGGATCTGCCGCTGGTGGTCATTGTCGGTCAGGCCTCCGAGGAGATCTTCAGCGCCTTCAAGCTCAACCGCGATCGTGATCTGCTGGTCGGGGCGTTGCTGACGGTGGTCATCGGCATCATCACGATCCTGATCGCGCGCTATCAGGCGGGGCTTGCCGCCTCACGTGATGCCGCCGAGGCAGGTACGCGGGCGCGCTCCGAATTCCTGGCGATGATGAGCCATGAGATCCGCACGCCGATGAACGGCGTCATCGGCCTTGCCGATCTCTTGCTGTCGGCGGACCTCGGGCCGGAGCAGCGCAAGATCGCGACGACCTTGCGCGAGTCGGCCGACTACCTGTTACAGCTGCTCAACGACGTCCTCGATTTCTCCAAGCTCGATGCCGATCGTCTGGAGATCGAGCACATCGAGTTCGACCTGCACCGGTCGGTGACTGCGACCGCCGAACTGCTGGTGTCCCGCGCCAAGGAAAAGGGTCTGCAGCTGACCACCTCGATCGCGCCGGAAGTGCCGAGCTACGTGGTCGGCGATCCCGCGCGATTGCGCCAGGTGCTGTTCAACTTGGTCGGCAATGCGCTCAAATTCACCGAATCGGGCGGCGTCCATGTCGATGTCCGTGCCGAGAACCTTGCCGGGCCGAACCTGACGCTGGTGTTCTCGGTGGCCGATACCGGCGTCGGCATTCCCGCAGACGCCGTCAGCCGGCTGTTCAAGCAGTTCTCGCAGGTCGACAATTCCATCTCGCGCCGCTTCGGCGGCACCGGTCTGGGGCTCGCGATCTGCAAGCGCCTCGTCACCTGCATGGGCGGCGACATCAAGGTGCAGAGCAAGGTGGGCGAGGGCAGCACCTTCACCTTCTCGATCCAGGTTCAGCCGCAGCCGGACGTCGAGCAGGTCAGCGCGCACGAAGCGACCATCGCGCCGGTCGGCGAGACGATCGCCGAGGAACGTCCGGCCAGCCTCGAGCCGCTGAAGATTCTCGTTGCCGAGGACAATCTGACCAATCAGTTCGTCGTCAAGAAGCTCCTGGACAAGCTCGGTCACCGCTACGACATCGTCGAGAACGGAACGCAGGCGATCGCGGCCGTGCAGAGGCAGAGCTACGATCTCGTGCTGATGGACATGATGATGCCCGAGATGGACGGGCTCACGGCGACGCGGATGATCCGCTCGCTGCCGCCGCCTGCCCAGGACATCTACGTTATTGCCCTGACGGCCAACGCCACCAGCCAGGATCATCTGGCGTGCACGGAGGCCGGCATGAACGACTTCGTGACCAAGCCGGTCACGCGCGATCGACTGAATGCCGCTCTGCTTCGCGCGGTCGCTGCTACACACAAGGAAAGGCTCTTCGCATGACCGACTTGGTGCAATTCGACGAATCCGTCTATCAGACCCTGGTCTCCGAGCTCGGCGAGGAGGATGCGCTGGAAGTCCTGCGCACGTTCCTCGACGATACCTCGGGAAAGTTCGGCACGCTTGCCGCCAAGTTCGAGGATCGCCTCGAACTGAGGCGCGAGGCGCATTCGATCAAGAGTTCGTCGGCGACGTTCGGTTTTTCGGCGCTGTCGCGCCTGTCGCGCGAACTCGAGGTCGGATCGTCGACGATGGAGCCGGCGCAGATGCTGGAGATGATCCACAAGATGCAGCGATCATTCGATCAGTCAGCCGTCTTCGCCGCGGCTAACCTGCTCAAGTCCGGAGCGTCAGCCGCTTGAGCGAGGTCGGCGTGGTCTGCGGCGCTGCTGTTTACCTTTCATTATGCCTACCGAATTCAGTAACTCGTCCTTAATGGCGGACATTTAGGGTCGTGACACGCGGTCCAGAAGCACCGCGTCGGTCCGGCAGGGTCCGTGGTTTGCGTACGCGGGTGGAGTTGACTCATGGATATTATGACGAGTGCGGGGCTCGTGGCTGGCGTGATCGTCATCGCGACGATGATGCTGCTGGGCGGCGATCTCGAGATGTTCGTCAGCGAGCACGCCGCAATCATCATCTTCGGCGGTTCGATCGCAGCCACCATGATTCGCTTCCCGCTGGGCGTCATGCTGCACGGCGTTCCGCTTGGAATGAAGTACGCTTTCACCATGAGCCGCCTGTCGGCCCGCGAGCTCGTCGACGAGCTCGCCCGCATTGCCGAGATCGCGCGCAAGCAGGGCCCGGTCGGCCTGGAAAAGGTCGAGACCGACGAGCCGTTCCTCGCCAAGGGAATCCGCTACGTGGCCGACGGCTACGATCTCGAATTCATCCGCGACAATCTCGAGCGCGACCGCGACAATTTCCTGATGCACCTGGACGAAGGCAGCAAGATCTATCGCGCCATCGGCGACTGCGCCCCGGCGTTCGGCATGGTCGGCACGCTGATCGGCATGGTGCAGATGTTCGCCAACATGACCGACCCCTCGAAGCTCGGCCCGTTCATGGCGACCGCGCTGCTCGCGACCCTGTACGGCGCGTTGGTGTCGAACCTGATCTGTCTGCCGATCGCCGACAAGCTGCATGGCAAGCTGCTGGACGAGGAAACCAACCGGACGCTGATCATCGACGGAATCCTGATGATCCGTGACTCCAAGAGCCCGGCCCTGGTCCGCGAAATGCTCCTGGCCTATCTGCCCGAGAAGCATCGCCACGCCGAAGGCGAACCCGTGCCGGCCTGATCGGCTGAGGCGGGGCGATCCGGGGTGGGGTAGGCAATGGCAAAGAAGAAGAGGGGCGATGCGCATGGCGGCGGTCACGGCTGGTTCGTGACCTTTGCCGACCTGATGGGACTTCTGGTCAGCTTCTTCGTGATGCTGGTCGCGTTCTCCACCATGGACAACAACAAGCTGAAAGTCGTCGCAGGCTCGATGCGCGACGCCTTCGGCGTGCAGTCCGAGTCGCGCTATTCGGGCATCGTGGAATCCGACGGCCTGCCGACCCGGCCGAAGCTCAAGAACGCCGCCCACATCTCGCCGGAGGAGACCGCGCGCGAGCCGAGCCCCGAGCAGGAGGAGCGCCAGCATACCAATGGCGCCAAGCTGAAGATCGATCGCCAGTTCGCGCTGGCGTCCGCCTCGCTGCGTCAGGCGCTGCAGGACATGCCGGAGATGACCGAGATCTCCAAGCACATCATGTTCGAAGAGACCAAGCAGGGGCTCAACTTGGAGATCGTCGACCAGGACGGGCGTTCGATGTTCGCGGATGGCTCGAAGGTGCCCTTCGACCGCACGCGACGCCTGATCGAGAAGCTGGCCGCGCCGCTGAAGGCGACGCCGCTTCGGGTGCAGATCACCGGGCACACGGCCGCCGGCTTCGTTCCCGCCCGCAGCGATTATGGTGGTTTCGACCTGTCGGCGGATCGCGCCAACGCGGTGCGGCAGATCCTGGAGCGGGAAGGGCTGCCGGCGAGCCACATCTACGCGGTCTCCGGCAAGGCGGACACCCAGCCGCTGTTCCCGGACGACCCCTCGCTGGCCGCCAACCGCCGCGTGACGATCACCCTGATGCGGGAAGACCCGCCATTGCCGCCCGATCTGAAGCCCTAGCCGGGACGCTTCGCTTCCCGCATCATATTGCCGCATGGCGGCTTGCGAACGGCAACGAAGAGCATCGGCAGGCACTTGATTCGCCCGAGGCAGATCCGACATCTGCCTCAGGATGCTTGGGCTAAAGGCGCCTGCCGCGATGCGGCATGCGACATCGGCGTCAGCCGTGCCGTTTGGTTGCGGCCTGGGAACATCGGTCTGTTTACGGTAGAGGCTTGACCTGCGAACGGTCTGCGTTCACACGCGCCGGGCCAGACAGGAAGATGCGTTCCAAGCAACATGACGGCCAGCGCGACATCGACCGAAGGACAGGACACCGCGAGCACGTCGGGGTTCTGGGGGCTGACGCTAGGCAGCATCGGCGTGGTGTTCGGCGACATCGGCACCTCGCCCCTCTACGCCTTTCGCGAGGCTGCGCACGGCGCTGCTCAGGGACAGCCGGTGTCGCGGATCATCGTGCTCGGCGTGCTTTCCCTGATCCTCTGGTCGCTGTTCATCGTGGTGACGGCCAAATACGTGCTGCTGCTGCTCCGTGCCGATAACAATGGCGAGGGCGGAACGCTGTCGCTGATGGCGCTGGGACAGCGCGCCCTGGGCCGGCGCAGCCTGTTCCTGATGTCGCTGGGCGTGATCGGCGCGTCGATGTTCATCGGCGATTCGATGATCACGCCGGCGATCTCGGTGTTGTCCGCGGTCGAGGGCCTCAAGCTCGCGGCGCCCGCGCTCGAGCACTACGTCGTGCCGCTGACCGTGTTCATCCTGGTCGTGCTGTTCGCGGTCCAGAGCAAGGGGACGGCGCGCGTCGCCTCCGCGTTCGGCCCGGTCATGATCACATGGTTCACCAGCCTCGCCGTGATGGGAATCGTCCACATCAGCGACGACCCCTCCGTGCTTGCGGCCATCAATCCCTATTACGCGGTGCAGTTCCTGCTCTCGCATGGCACGATCGGCCTGATCACCCTGGGCGCGGTGTTCCTCGCGGTCACCGGCGGCGAGGCGCTCTATGCGGATCTCGGTCATTTCGGCCGCAGGCCGATCCAGTCGGCTTGGCTGTTCTTCGTGCTACCGGCGCTGCTGATCAACTATTTCGGGCAGGGCGCCCTGGTGCTGTCCGATCCCGCCGCGATCGAGAATTCGTTCTACCGGATGGTGCCTGAACTGTTGCTGCTGCCGCTGGTGGTGCTGGCGACCGCCGCGACCGTCATCGCGAGCCAGGCCGTGATCACCGGTGCCTATTCGCTGGTCGGCCAGGCGGTCCAGCTCGGCCTGCTGCCGCGTTTCGAGGTCCGCTATACGTCCGAGAGCCATGCCGGCCAGATCTATCTGCCGCGCGTCAACCGGTTGCTGCTGATCGGCGTGCTGCTACTGGTTCTGCTGTTCCGGACCTCGAGCAATCTGGCCTCCGCCTACGGCATCGCGGTGTCCACCACCATGGTGGCCGACGGCATCATGGGCTTCGTGGTGATCTGGAAGCTGTGGAACTTGCGTGCGGCCGTGGCGGCGGCCGTAATCGCTCCCTTCGTCATCGTCGACATGACCTTCTTCAGCGCCAATCTGCTGAAGCTCCTCGAAGGAGCCTGGGTTCCGCTGCTGTTCGGTGCCGCAATGGTCGTGACGATCTGGACTTGGCGGCGTGGCTCGGCGATTTTGGTGCTCAAGACGCGCAAGATCGAGGTTCCGCTGGACGACCTGATCACCAGCCTGGAGAAGAGGCCTCCTCACATCGTCAAGGGCACGGCGGTGTTTCTCACCAGCGATCCGACCTCCGTGCCGACGGCCCTGTTGCACAATCTCAAGCACAACAAGGTGCTGCACGAGCACAATGTGATCCTGACCATCGAGACCGCGCAGACGCCGCGGGTCGATGTGTCGGAGCGCGTGCGCATGGAGAAGATCAGCGAGAAGTTTTCCAAGGTGCGGCTGCGCTTCGGGTTCATGGAATCCCCGAACGTGCCGCGCGCGCTGGCGGTGGCGCGCAAGCTCGGCTGGCAGTTCGACATCATGTCGACGTCGTTCTTCGTCTCGCGCCGCTCGTTGAAGCCATCGTCCCAATCGGGCATGCCGACCTGGCAGGACCATCTCTTCATTGGCCTGAGCCGGTCGGCCAATGACGCCACGGACTACTTCCAGATTCCGACGGGCCGGGTCGTCGAAGTGGGTACCCAGGTAACGATTTAATCGATTGATCTTCCCTGGCGGCTCATGCATGCTTAATTGCATGGCTGAAGCGCATTCTCTTCAGGTCCATAGCAGCGCTCTGCCGCTATAAGCCGCGCGCTCTGCCGCGTTGTGCAGTGAAGCATTAACGAGTCCTCGAGGGGGCTACCCCATGACAGTCGACGTCGCAGCTACGCCCGCGGAAGCGCCGGCGACCAACGGGCATGGCAACGCCCATTCCACGGCCAGCTTCGCGGCGCTGACACTGGGAAGCATCGGTGTCGTCTATGGCGACATCGGCACCAGCCCGCTCTACGCGCTGCGTGAAGCGGTCATGGCTGCGAGCAGCGGCGGCGAACCTGCGCCTCACGCCGTGATGGGGGTGATCTCGCTCATCCTGTGGGCTCTCATCGTCGTCGTAACCCTCAAATACGTCGTGATCCTGCTGCGCGCCGACAACCACGGCGAGGGCGGAACGCTGGCGCTGATGGCGCTCGCCCAGCGCGCGGTCACGCGCGGCGCCAGCGTCATCGTTCTGCTCGGCATCATCTCGGGCGCGCTGTTCTATGGCGATGCGGTGATCACGCCGGCCCTGTCCGTGCTGTCGGCGATCGAGGGCATCAAGCTGGTGACGGCGGCGTTCGATCCCTACGTCGTGCCGCTCACGGTCATCATCCTGGTCATGCTGTTCGCGGTCCAGGTGCGCGGCACGGCCAAGGTGGCAGCGTTCTTCGGCCCGATCATGCTGATCTGGTTCGTGGTGATCGGGATCGCGGCGCTGCCGCCGATCCTGCGTCATCCGGAGGTGCTGTGGGCGATCAATCCGATGAAGGCCGTCACCTTCATGCTGCATCACGGTATCATCGGCTTCATCACGCTGGGCGCGGTGTTTCTGGCCGTCACCGGCGCCGAGGCGCTCTATGCCGATCTGGGCCATTTCGGCAAGCGGCCGATCCAGACCGCATGGCTGTTCATCGTGTTGCCGTCGCTGGCGCTGAACTATCTGGGGCAGGGGGCGCTGGTCATCGCAGACGCGAAGGCGATCGAGAACCCGTTCTTCCTGATGTTCCCGGACTGGGCGCTGATCCCGATGGTCGCGCTCGCCACGATGGCGACGGTCATCGCGAGCCAAGCGGTCATCACCGGCGCCTATTCGCTGACGCGGCAGGCGATCCAGCTCGGCCTGCTGCCGCGCTTCGAGATCCGCCACACCTCCGAGGCGCATTCGGGTCAGATCTATATTCCGCGCATCAACAAGCTGCTGCTGATCTCGGTCATGCTGCTGGTGCTGATGTTCAAGTCGTCGAGCGCACTGGCCTCGGCCTACGGCATCTCGGTCACCGGCACGATGGTCGTCACCGCGATGATGGGCTTCGTCGTGATCTGGAAGGTCTGGCGCTGGTCGCCGTTCGCGGCGGCCGCGCTGATCGCGCCGTTCCTCTTCCTGGACCTGACCTTCCTGGCGGCGAACCTCCTGAAGGTGCTCGAAGGCGGCTGGGTGCCGCTGGCGCTGGGCGGCTTCGTGATGACGCTGATGTACACGTGGCGGCGCGGCAGCCGGCTCTTGTTCGACAAGTCGCGCAAGCTCGAGTTCCCGCTCGCCGATCTCGTTGCGATGCTCGAGAAACGTCCGCCGCAGCGGGTGGCGGGAACGGCCGTGTTCCTGACCAGCGATCCCTTGAGCGCGCCAACCGCGCTGATGCACAGCCTCAAGCACTACAAGGTGCTGCACGAGAAGAACGTGATCCTGACCATCGAGACCGCGCCGACGCCGCGCATCGATCCGTCCGAACGCGTTCGCCTCGAGCAGATCAGTCCGACTTTCTCCAAGGTGACGTTGCGCTTCGGCTTCATGGAATCGCCCAACGTGCCGCGCGCGCTGGCGATCGCGCGCAAGCTCGGCTGGCAGTTCGACATCATGTCGACCTCGTTCTTCCTGTCGCGCCGCGCGCTGAAGCCGGCTGCGCATTCGGGCATGCCGCGCTGGCAGGATCACCTGTTCATCTCGATGAGCCGCTCCGCCAACGATGCGACCGACTATTTTCAGATCCCGAGCGGACGGGTGGTGGAGGTCGGCACCCAGGTCACGATCTGAGCTCTGGACCCGCCGCGCCAGTGTGCCGAAGCGCTTGATTTTCGTAGCGTCTAGGGTGAGTTTGGCGGCCGGATCAGGGTCGGTACGGCCCTGCTGAAGGCTTGGAGGATGGGCGTGGCTGTTGTGCACGATTTGACCCCGCAGGACGTGGCCCAGGGGATCGCGGAAGGGCGAATTCTTCTGGTTGACGTGCGAGAGCCGAACGAAGTTGCTGCGGAAGCCTATCCCCACGGCGTCGTCGTTCCGCTGTCGGGCTTCGACCCGAAGCTGATCCCGGATCCCCAAGGCAAGGATGTCGTGTTCGCCTGCCGCTCCGGCAAGCGCTCGGTGACGGCCTCGCTGGCGGCGCAGGCCGCCGGTCTGCCCTACGACAAGCATCTCCAGGGGGGCATGCTCGGCTGGAAGGCGGCCGGCCTGCCGACCAGGACCGGCGGCTGACAGGCGATCATGATCTCGCAGAACAAGGTCTTCGCCGACCTGCCCGTCACCATTTTCGAGCAGATGTCGCAGCTCGCGCGCGACAACAACGCGATCAATCTGGGGCAGGGCTTTCCCGACGATCCGGGCCCGGAGGATATCCGCCGCGCGGCGGCCGACGCCGTCCTCAACGGCTACAACCAGTATCCGTCGATGATGGGCCTGCCCGAGCTGCGCCAGGCCATCGCGGCCCACTACCGGCACTGGCACAAGCTCGATCTCGACCCGATGAGCGAGGTCATGGTCACCTCCGGCGGCACTGAGGCGCTGACGTCGGCGATCCTGTCGGTGGTGGAGCCGGGCGACGAGGTGATCTGCTTCCAGCCGGTCTATGATTCATACTTGCCGATCATCCGCCAGGCCGGCGGCATTCCGCGCCTCGTCCGGCTCGAGCCGCCGCATTGGCGGCTGTCGGAGGAGATGCTGCGGCAGGCGTTCTCGCCGAAGACCAAGGCGGTGCTGTTCAACAACCCGCTCAACCCGGCCGCCGTGGTCTATCCGCGCGAGGACCTCGAGCTGTTGGCGCGCTTCTGCCAGGAGTTCGATGCGGTCGCGATCTGCGACGAGGTGTGGGAGCACGTGGTGTTCGACGGCCGCGCGCACATTCCGCTGATCACGATTCCCGGCATGCGCGACCGCACCATCAAGGTCGGCTCGGCAGGAAAGATCTTCTCGTTGACGGGCTGGAAGATCGGATTCGTCTGCGCCGCGCCGCATCTGTTGCGCGTCGCCGCCAAGGTGCATCAATTCCTGACCTTCACGACCGCGCCGAACCTGCAGGTCGCGGTCGCCTACGGGCTCGGCAAGTCGGACGACTATTTCGTCAATATGCGCAGCGAGCTCGCGCGCAGCCGCGACCGGCTCACGGCCGGTCTCGAAAGCCTGGGCTTTCCCGTGCTGAAGGCGCAGGGGACCTACTTCCTGACCGTCGACCTTTCGCCGCTCGGCCTCAACGAGACCGACGAGCAGTTCTGCCGGCGCATCGTCCACGACTACAAGGTGGCGGCCATCCCGGTGTCGGCGTTCTACGAGACGGATGCCGTGACGTCCGTCGTGCGGTTCTGCTTCGCCAAGAAGGACACAACCTTGGATACGGCACTGGAGCGCCTCTCGGACGCCATCCACCGGCGCTAGGAGACAAGAGTGATGACGCGCGGCTGCATGGGTTCGGCTCTGGTGCTGGCTGTCGCGGCGCTGGCGCTCACGGTGCCGGCGGGGCGCGCCGAGGAGCGCGTCGTCAACTTCTACAACTGGTCGAACTACATGGCGCCAGGTGTCCTTGACGACTTCACCAAGGAGACCGGCATCAAGGTCGTCTACGACACGTTCGACGCCAACGAGACCCTGGAGACGCGGCTGCTCGCCGGCAAATCCGGCTACGACGTCGTGGTTCCGACCGCGTATTTCCTGCAGCGCCAGATCAAGGCAAAGATCTTCCAGCCGCTCGACAAGTCGAAGCTGCCGAATCTCGCCAACGCGTGGCCTGTCGTCACTGAGCGTCTCGCCACCTACGACCCCGGCAATCAGTTCGCGGCCAACTACATGTGGGGCACGACCGGGATCGGCTACAACGTCAAGGCGGTCGAGAAGATCCTGGGTCCCGGCGCGCGGATCGACAGCTGGGACATGGTGTTCAAGCCGGAGAACCTCGCCAAGTTCAAGGATTGCGGCGTCCACATGCTGGATTCCGCCGACGACATCCTTCCGGCGGCGCTCAACTTCCTCGGTCTCGATCCGAACTCGACCAAGCAGGCCGACCTGGAGAAGGCGGCCGACGTGGTCGGCAAGGTTGCGTCGTCTGTCCGCAAGTTTCATTCGTCGGAGTATCTGAGCGCGCTCGCCACCGGCGAGATCTGCCTGGTGGTCGGCTGGTCCGGCGACATCATGCAGGCGCGCAGCCGCGCCGAGGAGGCCAAGAACGGCATCGAGATCGGCTACGCCATCCCGAAGGAGGGCGCGCAGATGTTCTTCGACAATTTTGCGATTCCCGCCGACGCCCCGCACGTGGCTGAGGCGTATGCGCTGATCAACTACCTCTACCGCCCTGAGATCGCCGCCAAGAACTCGGACTTCCTGTCCTATGCCAATGGCAACCTGGCCAGCCAGAAGCTGATCGACCCGAAGATCCTCGGCGACAAGAACATCTATCCGGACGAGGCGATGCTGAAGAAGCTGTTCGTCATCACCGCCCGCGATCCGGCCACGCAGCGGACCATCAACCGGTTGTGGACCAAGGTGAAGACGGGGCGGTGACGCGACACCTGGTGTCCGAGACGATTGTCTCTGGATGACAACATCGCGCAACAGTCAGCAGCATGGCGAAGCGTAAAGGATGGCTCGAGCCCGTAGGCGCGTGGGCGCGTACGGGATCGTCGATGCGGTTGAACCTGACTCGAAAGGGTCACGACCAGCGCTGGAAAACGATGCTGGCGTTGACTCCGCCGAAGCCAAAGCCGTTCGAGATCGCACGGTCCATTCTCATCGATCTCGGTTCACCGCGGACCAGGTCCACACTGTCGGCCGCTGCGTCGGGCGTGGTGATATTGCGGGTCGGCGGCGCGATCTGATCGCGCAGAGCCAGAACGGTGAAGATCGATTCCAGCCCACCGGCTGCTCCGAGGAGATGGCCGGTCGATGATTTTGTCGCGCTCACGGCAATGCGCCTGTCGCACCCGAACACCGCCTTGATCGCTTCGAGCTCGCTGCGGTCGCCCGACGGCGTGGAGGTCGAGTGAGCGTTCAGATGCTGCACGTCGCCCGGTTCGAGCCCGGCCTGTCGCAGCGCAGCCTCCATTGCGCGACGCGCGCCTTCGCCGTCCTCGGGCCCGGACGTGATGTGAAAGGCGTCGCTGGTTGTGCCATAGCCAACGATCTCGGCAATTGGCGACGCCCCGCGTGCAAGCGCATGCTCCAACTCCTCGATCACCAGGACGCCGGCGCCTTCCCCCATGACGAAGCCGTCGCGGTCTCGATCGAACGGCCGGGACGCGCGGTCCGGCGTGTCATTGAAGCGGGTCGATAGCGCCCGAGCCGCGGCGAAACCTCCCAAGCTGACGAGGTCGATGCAGGCCTCCGTGCCGCCACACACCGCAATGTCAGCTTCGCCCGATCGGATCAGGCGAGCTCCATCGCCGATCGCCTGTACGCCCGCTGCGCATGCGGTAACCGGCGTTCCTACGGGTCCCTTGAAGCCAAACCGGATGCTGACATGACCCGCTGCGAGATTGGGCAGGAATGATGGTACTGTGAAAGGCGACAGCCGTTGCACGCCTCGCTGCTCGGTGGTCCTGACCGCCTCGACGATAGCCGGAAAACCGCCGATGCCGGACGCGATGATCGTGGCGGTTCGTCCGGCCGCGTGTGCATCAGCGGGCGCCCATCCGGCCTGGGCGATCGCCTCGGCGGCAGCCGCCAAGGCGAAAATGATGAACCGGTCCATCCTACGCTGGTCCTTTGGCGATGCGGCAAGGTCGGCATCGAAGCCACCCTCGGCATCCTCGCTCTTGCTGGGCACGATCCCGGCGACTTTGGCCGGCAAGGCTGCAGCCCATTCGGGTAGCGCGCGGAGTCCCGACCGGCCGGACAGCAGACGCGCCCACGCAAGTTCAACGCCGCATCCCAAAGGGGACACGACACCCAATCCCGTCACGACAATCCGACGCATGCTGCTCTCCTAGCTAGTCTGGCGAGGAAGACGTCTCCGGGCGCATTGCTCGGATCGAGGCGAGACGCTTGCGCATGCCTGCGCTTGCTCGCGGACCAGGGAGAAGCACCGCGTTCGTCGGCGTGATCGGCGTCTTGCTGCAGGCATCCACCACGACCGGATCGAACGTGCGTGCGCTGTTGCGATCAGCCATGACAATCGATTTGCCCTCGGGGGCGAGGTGCCTGTTTCCCCACGCGAACATCGCCACCACGACCGGGAAGAAGTCTTGGCCCTTGGGGGTGAGGACATATTCGTATCGGGGCGGGTGTTCGTTATAGAGCCGCCGTTCGAACATGCCCGTATCGGTGAGATGTGCGAGGCGACGCGACAGGATGTTGGACGCGATACCCAGGCTGTCCTGAAATTCGTCGAAGCGAGTGAGTCCCTGGAACGCGTCGCGCAAGATCAGAATGCTCCACCACTCGCCGACGCACTCGACCGCCCGTGCGGCGGGACATTCCGCAGATTTGAATTTCTTCGGCTGCATACCGCCACCATGCCCGAGTAACTTGCTAATTGCAAGTCACAAGCCAGAGCCGTGCCCGCACGCTGGTGCCGGGCGCTTCACACGCGCGACCATGACGGTCGGACAGCGCGGCTCGTCGCTCCCGGCGACTGAGCGGGGTCGTCTGCAGGTGGGGTGGACGGCACTTCAGCGAGCTGGCGGCGAGTGATGCGCCGCTTTGATGGCGTCGGCGCGACCAGACGACCGCGTAGCCGTCACCGGCCGCGCCGAGATCCATTCAGATCAGCGTTTGGAATGACGGGGTCGTCGAGCTTGATCGAGGTTTGGACGAAAGCCCTCTTGGCGGTCCGCTGTCGCGCGGCGTCCATCTTTTGCGCTGACTGGTGCGCGACCTGATCAGGCCCAACGGGCGTGTCCCAGTCGATCGTCAGCCCCGCGCCTTCATCGACCGGAACCGCCCGGCAATGGGCGATCCCCGCCGTTGGCAACCTCTCGGATCACCCCAACCGATGCATGGCGCAGAGCTTGTTGCCGTCGAGGTCGCGCAAGTAGGCGAGGTAAAGCTTGCCCGTCGAACCTTCGCGGATGCCGGGCGGATTTTCGCAGGTGGTGCCGCCGGCTTCCAGGCCCGCTGCATGCCACGCGTCAGCCTGTTCGGGCGAGCTGCAGGCAAAGCCGATGGTGCCGCCATTGGCAGGGGTCGCGGGCTGGCCGTTGATCGGCTTTGACACCGAGAAGATGCCGGTCGGCGTGATGTAGAAGATGCGGTGGCCGTCGACCCTGGCCGGGCGCACGCCCAGCGTCCCCAGCAGCTTGTCGTAGAAGGCCTTGGCCTTGTCGAGGTCGTTGGTGCCGATCATCACATGCGAAAACATTCGCGCTTATCCTCCCTGGAGCTTCCGAACAGCTGTCGGATAGGCGGCCAAGGTAGCGGCCGTTGGTGCAAGAGGTAAGGGTTTTGTTCGGATGGGCCGATCGACGGAATGGGATGCTGCGGACCGGCTTCCTCGTGGTGGAATTTGGTACGGCGCCGACTACCGCCAGCGCCGGTGCAGCCAAAGCCACTGCTCCGGATATTCGCGGATCCAGCCCTCGACGACGTCGGTGACCGCCTGCGTCGTGCCCTGGATGTCGATCTGACCGTCGGCCGTCCGCACCGGCTTCACTTCCTCCGACACTTCGGCGCGGAAGCGATTGCCGGGAAGGCGGATGATGCGGACGCCGTGCACGGGGCATTCGACCTGGCGTAACAGGCGAGCCAGCATCGGATTGGCGCGGGTCTTGCGGCCGAAGAAGGTGACCTCGACGCCACCGGTCAGATACTGATCGACCAGCATGGCAACGTGCTGGCCGTTCTTGAGCGCCTGTGCCAGCCGCAGCGGCGCGTCGCGGCCGGCCGGGACCAGTGTGCCCATCTTGACCTGCCGAATCTCCTGGATGATGCGGTCGGCGGCGGCGATGTTGGGTCGGCGATAAAGGATGGCCGTATCGAGCTTATGGGCGACCGCCGCCAGCGCCGGCATCTCCCAATTGGCGAGATGGCTGGCAAAGATCAGGGCCGGCTTGCCGTCGAGACGGAGCTGATGAAACAGCTCATGGGTGCGCGGCGACAGCTCGATCCGGCTGAGCTCGGGATGCGCCTCGTCGTAATCCCAGATCTTGTCGAGATGGGCGAACTCGGCGCCGACGCGGCCGAGATTGTCCCACACGCCGGCGAGGATCTTCTCGATCTCCGCGGGCGATTTCTCCGGGAAGGCCGCGGTGAGATTGTCGCGACCGATGCGCTGCTCGCGCAGGCGTGGCCCGATCATCTGCGCGAGGCGCGCGAAGCGGTCGGCCGTCTTCTGCGGGTCGAAATAGCGCGTGGTCCTGAGCATGCCGACCGTCAGCGCGCCGACGGCGGAAGCCCCGGCCGACTTCACGGCTCGGCGGATCACGAGCTTGGTCCGGAGTGGCAGGAGACTCATCGATGGCAGCGGCGGATCAGGCCGGTTCGCGCGTCAGGATCAGCGAGGCGTTCTGGCCGCCGAAGCCGAACGAATTCGACATCACGGTGGTGACCCGCGCGTCGCGGGCCTTGTTGCCGACGACGTCGAACAGGATCGCGGGATCCGGAATGTCGTAGTTGATGGTCGGCGGAATCCGCTGATGCTCGAGCGTCTGCAGCGAGAAGATCGCCTCGACCGCGCCGGCCGCCGAGATCGTATGCCCGACCATCGACTTGTTCGACGACACCGGGATCTTGCCGGTGTGCTCGCCGAACACGGCGGAGACGCCGACATATTCCATCTTGTCGTTCTCGGGCGTGGCGGTGCCGTGGGCGTTGATATGGTCGATCTGCTCCGGCGCCATGCCGGCGTCGGCCAGCGCCTTGCGGATGCAGCCGATGATCGGCTTGCCGTCCGGCGAGGAGCGGGTGCGGTGGAAGGAGTCGGTCAGCTCGCCGCAGCCGGCGACGACGCCGAGGATCTTGGCGCCGCGCGCGACCGCCGCATCATAGCTCTCCAGCACCAGCGCCCCGGCGCCCTCGGCCATCACGAAGCCGTCGCGGTTCTTCGAGAACGGCTTCGAGGCGCCTTGCGGCGGGTCGTTCTGGGTCGACAGCGCCGACAGCAGCGAGAAGCGCACGAGCCCCTCCGGATTGACCGAGCCTTCGGTGGCGGCGCATAGCGCGACGTCGGTCTCACCGCGCCGGATCGCCTCGACGCCGAGCTGGATCGCGGTCGCGCCGGAGGCGCAGGCGGTCGACAGCGAGATCGGCGAGCCCTTGGTGCCGAATGTGTCGGACAGCGAATCGGCCACCGAGCCGAACAGGAAGCGGTGGTGATAGTTGACGAACTTGCCGCCGCCGCAGACCTTCAGCAGGTCGTCATAGGTGAACTGGGTGCCGCCGACCTCGTGCGCGAGCTCGAGCCGCTGCGGCCATTCGATCTCGACCGGGGCGACGGCGAGAAACAGCGGCCCCGGGAAGTCGCCCTTGGAGCCGATCCCGGCCTGCGCGATGGCTTCCTCAACGGCCATGTGGCCCAGCCGTTCGGACAGACCCGTCGACGTGAACGGGGCCACGGGAACGAAGTCGACCGTGCCGGCCATCGTCGTCTTCAGGCCGTCGATCGGGAAGCGCGTGATGGTGCGGATGCCGGACTCGCCCGCAACGAGCTTGTTCCAATTGTCCGACTTGCCGGCCCCGAGCGAGGTGACGATCCCCATCCCGGTCACGACCACGATGGGACGTCCAAACTTGTCGCGTACACTCATGATGTCCCCCGTCGTGAATCGATCGGCCGAGCCGCGTTCACTTGACTGCTTCGACCAAGGCCATGCCTTCGCCGCGGTAATGGCCGGCGCCGACCACTACGATCTGGGTCGGAGCCTCCTTCATGTCCGCCTCGACGCCCGAGGAGTCGCCCGGTGCGAACAGGGCACCGCGCGAGATCGACAGCGCCGCCAGCGCGAGATCGAGCGCGAAATGCGCCTCCATCGTGTGGCCGAAGCGGGTGCCGCTCGAGCGCACGGCGTAGGATTTGT
Source organism: Bradyrhizobium sp. SZCCHNR2028 (assembly GCF_032380995.1). Taxonomy (NCBI): domain Bacteria; kingdom Pseudomonadati; phylum Pseudomonadota; class Alphaproteobacteria; order Hyphomicrobiales; family Nitrobacteraceae; genus Bradyrhizobium; species Bradyrhizobium sp. SZCCHNR2028. The sequence goes on from NZ_JAUHJF010000007.1 coordinate 251,094, forward strand.
GATGGTCGAGGAACGCGCGTTCCTCCGACGTCACGGGCTCGGCACCGGTCGCGCCGGTGATGATCGCGCCCGGCGCGTCATGCACGTCCAGCGCCGACCAAAGACGGTCGAGCGTCCCGGTGACGGCACCTGCCTCCTTGCGGCGGGCGCGGTCGGCGACGACCTTGCTGAGCCGCGCCAGCGGCTTGGCGCCGCGGGCCTCGGCATGCGGCTTGGATTCCAGCACCAGGAACGCGCCGGCCGATCCGAGCGCGAAGCCCGGATGGTCCTTGCGGGCCCAGACCGGCTTGAACTCGTTCTTCAGATTGTAGTCGCCGAACTCGTACAGCACGAGCAGATCCTTGCGCTCGCCATTATGCGAGCCGCCGACCAGAGCGATGTCGCTCTGGCCGCCGGCGATGCGGGCCAAAGCGATCTTGAAGGCGTCGACGCCCGCAACCTCCTCGCCCATGAAGGTGCGCGAGGTGCCGCAGACGCCGTGCGAGATCGCGATGTTGCCGGCGAGCAGGTTGGACAACTGCGCCAGGAACAGGGTCGGGCGCAGGTCGTTCATCAGCCGGTCGTTCAGGAAGCCGGGCGTGCAATTGCCCTGGGCTTCCGCGTTGAGGATCGCGATGTCGACGGAGATGTCGCGCTCGCCGCCGCCCGCGGCCACGATCATGTCCATCCGGGACAGGATGTCCTTGTTGCCCTTGAGGCCGGCGGAATCCAGCGCCAGCCCGGCGGCATAGGTGCCGATGCGCTGCCACGCCTCCATCTGGCGCTGCTCCTTCTTGGGGATCTGCGCTTCCAGATTCACCTTGGCCCAGGGATGCACGATGTAGGGCGCGAAACCCTGCTCGTCGATGTTGATCTGGCCGGAGTTGAGGGCGTCCCAGTTCGCATCGAGTCCCTCGCCAAGCGAGGTCGCAAGACCGATACCGGTGATCCAGACTTCGACGGGATTGGAGGTCACGGCTGTCGTCTCACTCATCGCTGCAGGACCTGTTGCGGAAAGCCGACGCGCTTGGCGACGGCGTCCATGTGTCCGCGCAGCTCCGGATTGGGGAAGGGGACGTGGCTGAAAGTGATCGTCGCGTTCGAGCGCAGCTTGCCGCCGACCTTCACGCGCGCTTCGGTCACGGCGTAGCCGGAGCCCTCGTGCAGCACGTTGGCCTCGACGGTCAGCACCTCGCCCGGCGACACGAAGCCGCGCATCTTGGCTTCCTTCACGGCGGCGAGGAACGGCATCCGCTCGAACTTCATCAGCGCGAGCAGCAGCCAGCCGGACGTCTGGGCCATGGACTCGATCAAGAGAACACCGGGCATGATCGGATAGCCCGGAAAGTGTCCTTCGAAGATCGTGCTCTCGGTGGGAACCTTGGCTTCGACAGTGATGGCCTTCTCGTCCAGTCGGAGGTCAAGAATGCGGTCGATGAGCAGGAAATATTCGATTTGCATGGCGGGCGCTCAGGCGCCCTTGGCGGCGACCAGCTCGTCGATGCGGGCGCACAGGTTCTTCAGCACGAAATACTGCTCGGTGCTGGCTTTGCCGTCGTTGACTTCCTGCGTCCACTTCTCGAGCGGCAGCTTGATCCCGAAGGCCTTGTCGATCGCAAACGCGATGTCGAGGAAATCGAGGCTGTCGATGCCCAGATCGTCGATGGCGTGGCTATCCGGCGTGATCGTGTCGCGCGGGATGTCGCAGGTTTCAGCGATGATCGTGGCGACCTGATCGAATGTTGAGGACATCACTAAGCCTTTGATATTTTGGAGCTAATCCGGTAGGTGGCGACGGGAGGACACCGCGCCCCCGGGGCCGTCTGATGCGAGCCCTTCTACCCCCGCCGCCCGGGAGTCGTGTGCCCGTATATCGGAGCGACGCGGTGAGTTCAATGGAGCCGGACACGGCGGTTGTGGCGGGATTGTGATGCTCCGCCGCTGGCGGCCGAGCGGCGTCCAGCAGGGATCAGGGCGTGTAGGTCTCGGTGATGATGCGGGCGCAGTCGTGCCGTCCGGTCAGCAGGCAGTCCTGGGTCTTGCGCAGGTCGGCAATGCTCATCGCCAGCCAGATGCCGATCGCGGTCAACGCGACCGTGAAGGCGATCGCCGCGATGTTGGCCAGGATGCGGTGACGGAAATCGTCGGGCTCTTCGCGCGGCTGTTCATATCGGGAGAGATCGAGTGTCGGCCGCTCGCGCCGATGCAGCTGAATCGGCGGGCTGCCGCCCTCGGTCACGCGCCGCACCGGACTGCTGCGCGGCCGGAACGGCACCACGCGATGCTCCTCCTCCGCTGCAATGGGGCGCTGGGACTTCATGCCTCGACTCCGATGGTCCTTTTTAGCACGCGGGCCCAACCTCTCACAAAGAAACTTTGCCACAATTGAGCTGCATCAGCAAAACATCTCCCTCCTCGGATGCATCCAATCGGCGCCCGCTCCGCGGGTGGTTGGAACCTGCCGCGACCGGTCCGAACGGCGTCGCAGCTACGGGCAGATGCACTGGAACGGCTCGGCAGGCGTGGCATAATGCTGATCATCCCCCGGGAGCCCAGGCCATGGCCAATACCCGCGAGCCGCTGCTTCATCCTGTGCCGATCCTGTCGCTGCGCCCGACGCAGATGACCGTCGGCATGCGCGAAGTGAAGGAGAAGCGCGAGCGCTGGCGCGAGCACAAGTCGAAGAAGAAGCAGGCCGAGCTGCTCGGCAAGCACATGATCCCGGTGGTGCTCGGTCCCGACCAGCGGCACTACGTCGTCGACCACCATCACCTCGCCCGCGCGCTCCATGACGAGGGCGTCAAGGACGTGCTGGTCACGGTGATCGGCGATCTGTCGATGGTCGATCGCGAGGCGTTCTGGGGCGTGATGGACAACAAGCGTTGGGCCTATCCTTACGACGCCAAGGGCGAGCGGCGGCATTTCAAGGACCTGCCGAAGACCGTCGCGGATATGAAGGACGATCCGTTCCGCAGCCTGGCCGGCGAGTTGCGCCGCGCCGGCGGCTTTGCCAAGGACACGACGCCGTTCAGCGAGTTCCTATGGGCCGACTTCCTGCGCCGCAAGGTCAAGCGCAAGACGGTCGAGACCCATTTCGCCGCCGCCATGGAGCACGCGCTGGCGGCCGCAAAGAGCCACGACGCCGTCTATCTGCCCGGCTGGTGCGGACCCGCGTCGGACGACTGACTGGCTCACTTCGCCTTGGGCAGCCGCCCCATCAGATAGAACTCGTCGTTGGGCCGCATGCCCGTGACATTTGCCATCCGGTTCGACAACGCGAAGAACGCCGCGATTGCGGCGATGTCCCAGATGTCGTCGTCGCTGAAACCGTGGCCGGCCAGCGCCTTGAAATCGGCGTCCCCGACCGTCTGCGCCTCCAGCGCCACCTTCATTGCGAAATCGAGCATCGCCCGCTGCCGCGGCGTGATGTCCGCTTTCCGGTAGTTGATCGCGATCTGGTCGGCGAGCAGGGGATTCTTGGCGCGGATGCGCAGGATCGCGCCGTGCGCGATCACGCAATACTGGCACTGGTTGGCGCTCGACGTCGCGACAACGATCATCTCGCGCTCGGCTTTGGTCAGCCCGCCGTCCTTCTCCATCAGCGCGTCGTGATACGCAAAGAACGCGCGGAACTCGTCCGGCCGGTGCGCGAGCGTCAGGAACACGTTGGGCACGAAGCCGCTCTTCTCCTGCACGCCGAGCAGCCGGGTGCGGATGTCGTCCGGCAGGGCGTCGATTGCGGGAACGGGAAAGCGGCTGATGGCGGGCTGGGTCATGGCAACGGGTCCGGCATGTGTGGCAGGGGGCGAACCTTAGTGGATCGCGGCGCAGGCGCAACGGTCCAGCTCAGCCCATCACCTCGCTCCGTGGCGGAATGCCCGCAACGCCTTCTCGAAGGCGTCGTCGATCGAGATTTAAGAGGGGGCCGCCGCCGTATTCAGCGCAGCGGCTTCTTCAGCAGCGAGAAGCGGTCCGGATCGAGGCCCATCGAGGGCTGCAGCATCGGCGCGTCCAGCGAGGCCGACAGGTTGCCGCGATCTCCGAGGCTGCCGGCGCCGCTGTCGCCGCTCGCAGCGTCGCGGCTCGAGGTCGCTCCGCGCCAGCGCTCCAGCACGGCACTGACGAAATGCATGTCGTGTCCGGCATTGACCGAGCGGACAGTCGCGATCGTCGCCTCGCTGCGCGGCAATTGATGCAGCGGCACCTCCTTGAAGCGCAGCCGGGTTGGTAGCGCGACGCCTTCGCCGAAGGCCAGCACCTCGCGGGTGCCGAGCGAGGGAACGAAGGAGAGCAGGTTGGCGGCGGCGTCGGAGACCGCCGAGCGCAGCAGCGACTGGTCGCGCTCGTTGGCGAGGCGCATCGTGAACAGCGTGTTGCACTGGGAGATGATGGTGGCGTCGAGCTCGGCCGGCCGCTGGGTGATGAGGCCGAGATAGACGCCGTATTTGCGGCCTTCCTTGGCGATGCGCGAGATCGCCTTGCGGGTCGGACCGAAGCCGATCGAACGGTCTGCGGAGGCGTAGCGGTGCGCTTCCTCGCAGACGAACAACAGCGGCGAGACGCCGTCGCTCCACAGGCCGAAATCGAACGCCATGCGGCACACGACCGAGACGACGGAATCGACGACCTCGGCCGGGAAGCCGGCGAGCTGCATCACCGTCATCGGGCGGCCGTTGGCCGGCAGGCGGAACAGATGGCTGATGACCTCCGCCATGGTGTCGCCGCCGACATTGGCGTTGTCGAACATGAAGGCGTAGCGCGGGTCGTTGCGCACGGTCTCGATGCGCGAGATCAGCTTGTGATAGATGATGCGCGAGGAGCGGTTCTCCAGCTTGCCCATGCGCTCGTCGATCAGGTTGATGAGGTCGACAAGGCGGTAGGGCACCGGCGTATCGACGGTGTAGCCGACCATCTTGGGATCGACGCGCTTGAGCCCGATGCGGTCCGTATTCTGGTATTGGGTGTAGATGCCCTTCGCCAGCGGGATCACCTCGGCGAGGATGTCGAGCTCCTCCGGCACGCCGGGCCGGCCGCCGAACAGGACGTCGACGATCTCCTCGAAATTGAACAGCCAGAACGGCAGCTTCAGATTGCGGGGGTTCAGCACCAGCGCGCGCTCGCCGAAGCAGCGGCCATATTCGTTGTGGACGTCGAGCAGGAAGATGCGCAGGTTCGGCCGCGCCTTGAGGATCTCGTTGAGCAAGAGCGACACGCCCGTCGATTTGCCGACGCCGGTCGAACCGAGCACGGCGAAGTGTTTCGACAGCATTTCCTCGACATTGACACAGGCGCGCACGGAGGTGTCCTGCTGCAGCGCGCCGATGTCGATGTGGTCGCCGGCGGTCGGCGTGTAGATCGTGCGCAGCTCCTCGCTCGTGATCATGTCGACGGCGTCGCCGATGGTCGGGTAGTGGGTGACGCCGCGCTGGAACTTGGGCCGTTCGGCCGGTCCGAGGATCTCGCCCAGCAGGTCCACCGACGCCGTCGCGACGTATTCGCTGGCATGCGACAGGTCTTCGCTGGTCACCTCGGTGATGATCGCAATGATCGTGGCGCTCGGGCAGCGAATGCTGATGAAACGGCCGACTGTGGCGCGGATATCGGAAACGGTCATCTGCTGGGTCGACAGAATGCCGACGCGGGCCTGGGAGCCCCGCACCGAGATCACGCGTCCGAAGGATGTCACGGTCATGAAACCTGTGGTGAATTGTTGAGCTGACACCTTCTCTGCTGGGACTGGAAAATTTGTTAAGCGGGCAATGTTTGTGAACGTGCTGCCGCCCAGCCCGGCGGTCGGAGGGGCGCGCGGAGCGTTGCGAATGCACCTTCTCAATGGCGCCTAACACCTTGCGGCATAAGGCTTTCTGCATCCTTCCCTAAAGCGTCGCTCGAGCCGCTCGGATTAACGTCCGGTTCACCATCTCCAAGGCTCTTCCGTCGCTGTTCGACCAACTGCCGGGTCTGGCCCGCGCACGGTCCTTTGCCGTGGCGCCGGCGGTCGACGTCGCCGAGCACGACAATGCCTATGAGGTCACGGCTGAGCTGCCCGGCCTCGACGAGAAGAACGTCGAGGTGAAAGTTGCGAGCGGCGTGCTCTCGATCAAGGGCGAGAAGCAGGAGGAGAAGGAGGAGAAGAAGAAGAAGGACTATTACGTCCGTGAGCGCAGCTTCGGATCCTTCGAACGTTCCTTCCAGATCCCTGACGGCGTCGACACCGACAAGATCGAGGCCGTGTTCAAGCAGGGCGTGCTCAAGGTCACCCTGCCGAAGAAACCCGAGGTGCAGAAGGCCGCCAAGACCATCGACATCAAGGCTGCCTGACCGGGCGCGGAGTCGCGCAAGCGCGCCGCGCTGTCCCATGATCATGGGACAGACGATGGATTGGACGCCGAGGAAGGGCCGCGCGCGCGGCCCTTTTTTTCGCGGAGCTGCAGGGGTAATCTGCCTCCCAAGCAAACGGTCGGCGATGCCGGACCGGGGAACGACCGGAAGGGAGACGAGAGGATGGGCAAGCTCGCACTGGCGGCCAAGATCACGCATGTGCCGTCGATGTATCTCAGCGAGCTGGATGGTCCGGCCAAGGGCAAGCGACAGTCGGCGATCGACGGTCATATCGAGATCGGCCGGCGCTGCCGCGAGGCCGGCGTCGACACCATCGTCGTGTTCGACACCCATTGGCTGGTCAATGCCGGCTACCACATCAATTGCGCGCCGCATTTCGAGGGGCTCTACACCTCCAACGAGCTGCCGCACTTCATCGCCAACATGACGTATGAATACGACGGCAATCCAGAGCTCGGCCACATCCTGGCCGAGGGCGCCAACGCCCATGGCGTTGCCACCATGGCCCACGATGCGACGTCGCTGGCGCTGGAATACGGCACCTTGGTGCCGATGCGCTACATGAACCCCGACCGCCACTTCAAGGTCGTCTCCGTCTCGGCGCTCTGCACCTCGCATTATCTCGCCGACAGCGCCAAGCTCGGCTGGGCGTTCCGCCGCGCGGTCGAGGATCATTACGACGGCACGGTGGCCTTCTTCGCCTCGGGCTCGCTGAGCCATCGCTTCGCCCAGAACGGCACCGCCGACGAGTATCGCGACCGCATGTTCAGCCCGTTCCTGGAGCGGCTCGACCACGAGGTGATCCAGATGTGGGAGCACGGCGAGTGGCCGGATTTCTGCGACATGCTGCCGGAATATGCCAGCAAGGGCCATGGCGAGGGCTTCATGCACGATACAGCCATGCTGCTCGGCGCGCTCGGCTGGAACCACTACGACCGCGGCGTCGAGGTCGTGACCCCGTTCTTCCCGTCGTCGGGGACGGGCCAGATCAACGCGGTCTTCCCGGTGACCCCGATGCCGCATGTGCTCGACGACATCGGCCGCCCGCGCGCTGCGGCGCTTGCGGGCGGACGGCTGTAGCAGGCGGGGTGTCCTACCAGACGCCCGCACACATCAGCATCTCCGTGATGTCCTCGGGAAGGGCCTGATCGGCCGTCGCCGCCAGCTCGTCCCTTTGCCACCAGCGTTGCGCGGCGACGGCCGCGCGCTCGAGGTCGGTCCAGTGCATCGAAATGATTGCAGCGTGTCCCGACGAAATTGTTGACGAGCAGGAGCTTGTGCGTTGGCCAACGAGGCTATGCTTCAGTTCGGATTTGCCATCGGAGTAAAGAAGCGAATATTGCCTGCAGACGGGTCGTAGGTAACCCAGGAATCAGGATTGCCGGAATCATAGACCCAGACCGGCTGCCCCTTTGTCGCGAGGAACCATTGTGCGGCCGGATTCTGCTTCTGGGACGGCTCCTTGAAATCTTCTTTGGCCACAGTGAACTTGTTGGCATAGGAGGAGGCGCGGTTGTTGAACGCCGTAAGGTCGCCGCTGCGCAAATAGGACCATCCTTCGACCTCGGCCGCTGATTTCTGCAGGGCAATGAGGGTCGGATCGTTCTGCGGCAGGGTGTTTGCGGCTGCGACCGCAATGTAATTCGAGCCGGTGATGGCGTCCTGGTATTGGCCGGCGACGTAGGACGAATTGGCGGCATCGGCGATCCAGGTCAGCTGTTGCTTCTTGTCCTCCGTCGTCGCTGCGGCAACGGCGTAGAGTCGGGCACGTTCTCCGGCGTCGAAGGAATTGACAGCCAGTATGGCGATATCGGCTGGCTTGGCACCGGCAGCAGCCAGAGCCCGCTTGTTGATGTCGATCGCGAGCTTGTCGTCGCTGTGCGACCAGTTCTTAGGATCCGAGGACACCGGAATCCATGATCGCGTCGCGGCGGTTTCCGCTGCCAGCAGCGAGGCATATCGGGCCTCCGCGCGTGCCGTCTGGAGATCGGCCCGCTTCGCCGCGGAGATGTAGAGGTCGTCGATCATGCTGAGCACGGGCTTGCTGCTGATGATCTTGGTATGGTCCTCCTGAACCTCGATGGTCTGGCGCGTGCTGCTGACCAGCATGCTCTGCGCGCTGTAGACGGGGACGGTGCCGTCGCCCTGGACGATCTTCGTGCCGTCGATCCGATCGGCCTTGCCGCTACGCAGGTGGAACCAGCCATAGGTGCGATCGGTCTTTTCCCGACCAAAGAAATACGACACGTCGGCAATGCTGGCCGGATCGAAATCAGCGATTTCGCACAGCACCTGCTCGGCGTTCTTCAGCATCGGCGCGAGCTCCCTGTCGTAATAGCTGTTTCGGACCGCGGGCAGACCGATCCGCTGCAGCAGATCGTATTTGCGCCAGGTCTCGACGTCGAACAGGTTGACCGGTTTGTCGTTGTCGCTCGCGACCGGCACCCCCGCTCTGCTCAGCGCAGGCTTTTGCCGGAGGCAATATTCGCTGCTGCGGATCGGCAGCAGCTCGTAGAGGCTCGGGAATGAGATGCCCGCCGCATTGATCGAATCCAGCAAATAGTTGCGCTCCCACCAGCCGAGGTAACGCTTCAGCCCGGTCAGCTCATCGAACAGGATGTTGTAGCCATCGACGACGGCCTTGATCGCCTTGGGTGATCCGAGATGCGGGGTTGCAACGAACACGATCTGCGACACCTCGGGCAGGCTGCCGTTGCTGCAGGGCTGCTTGGCGTAGCGGGCGGCCCAGATCTTGGTCATCAGTCCGCCCATGCTGTGAGCGATGATCACGATCGGCGACTTTGCCGCGCCAGCTCGGATGTCGCAGATGCGGTCGCGCAGCAGCGTGGCGTTCGAGGCGTTGGAGAGCCGCCAGTCATACGAGAATACGGTGACGAGCGGGTCGCCGGAGGTGTCAGGTCCGATCGTGCCGGCCTTCTGGCGAAGATGGTCGACGATCCCGCCATAGATGTCGCTGAACAGCAAGGTTTCGACGACGTCGGTCTGATAGCGGCGATCCGCCTTCAGGCTCAGATCGACATCGCTTCGCGTAATCGCGCCGGCCGTCCCCCAGATGTCGCGGCACTGGCTGCCATCGGCGCGACATTCGGCGATCTTCGAGCCGAGGATGCCCGGAACGAACAGGACCCGCGGGGCGGTCTGCCGTCGGATCTCGCGGCGCTTGGCATAGAACTCGTCACGGGTCTGCTGCGGGATGTCCTTGATGATCGCGCTTCCCGGAACCTCTGGCACCGGCGCGGCCTGCCCGCGGCAAGCGCTCGCAACAGCAAGCGTGAGAATGACAGCGATGACAAACCTGGCCGGAAGCATCGGCGATCTCCATTGAGATTGATCGCAACACATGCGTGTCTCATGGCGGGATGAGACTGGTGGTATAGGATATCAACAACTCATGATAGCAACGAACCGTCAGGCCGTCACGACAGGTTTTCAGGTGCAGCCGCCCGCCTCGATGAATGACCAGGTGCTGCTCGAGCCCGCTTCGATGCGGCCGACATCCTTGCCAAGGATGCGGATGCACAAGGCTTTGCCGGGACCGCCTCCGGCCGGTTGAACTTCATTACGACGGGAGCGACCTCTGCGAGAGGAACCCGAGGCCGGTTGACCGCATGACGCTGACGAAAATTCTGTTGCTGACGGCGCTGCTCGCGGCGCCGAGCGTGGCCGCTGCGCAGGCGCCTCATCGCGAAGCCTGCAACGTCGAGGTCGACATCGCCGACCGCGATCCGAACGGCGCCAATGTCCGCGCGGAGCCGGGCGGCAGCATCATCAAGGCGCTGAAGAATCCGACCAGCGACGGCTGGATCGTCGTGCATCTCACCGCGCAGCAGGGCGACTGGTTCGAGATCGACCGGGCCGTGCTGAACGACGTCGATCAGGGCAAGGAGAGCGTGATCTTTCAGGGCAGGGGCTTCGTGCATCGGAGCGTGGTGGGCGTCGGCGGCCTGCAGAACGGTGCGGTGATCTATCGCGACCATGCCGCCTCGAGCCCGAAGCTCGATCCGCATGCGAACGGCGACCAGGCTGTCGAACTGCTCGGCTGCTTCGGCGACTTCGCCAAGATCCGCATGAAGAAAGGCATCGGCTGGACCCGGCAGCTCTGCACCAACATGGTGACGACCTGCTCGTGAGCGGCCGCGTCCGCCGCCGACGAAAGCGGATCAAACCCCTCAGGCCGCGTGCTGCCGGTGCTGCGACAGCCGCTCGCGCTCGCGCCGGCACTTGGCCGCGAATTGGCGCAGCCGCTCGATCGTCAGCGTGTCCGTGATGCTCCGCTCGAGCCGCTCGGCCCGCTCAATCTGGTCGTCGAGGTCTGTCAGCTTGGTCATGTCCCGTCTCCCTGGCCAGACAATTTGAAGCAAATTGCATCGTTCCGGCTGGATGAGGATCGTGGTGAATGACGGGTTAATTCCGTGATCGGGCGCACGTTGGCTGGATCGTGACGGCGAGCCGAGGATGCGGGGCGCGGGGGACCGGCGGGACTGTACCGTCGACGCCTCCGCAGGCGTCGCATCAGCCGCGTTCGTGGCGCCTTTGTTTTGATCGGGCAGGCCGTTCGCCAGCATGCACGCGTCAGCCACGCCCAGGGGAGCGTTCCATGGGGAGGCCATCGGCCGCCGCTGCAAGCATGTCTATTCGCTCGAGCAATTCGGATTGTCGCGGGCGCAGGTCCTGGCGCGGTCGGAAGACTCTCTGGCATGGCTGGAGCGGCGCACGGGCGCAAGGCTGTGCCGGCCGAACCAGTTCTGATTCAAAGGCTAGCTGGCCCTCGCGCAATAGTCACGCCAGAACGTCCGGTATCCCTGTTCCACATGCTGCGTGTAGAGCGCGCCGTTTCCGGCGGTTGAATTCAATACCCTGGCCGGCAGCTCAGCGCGGAGCGCGGCAAGCTCGCCGGGCCGCGAGCAGAATTTCAGCGCTGCCGCGAGATAGCCTTCGTCGTCATCGGCGACCCACGCGTCGAGGCCGACCGCCTTGACGATCGCGCCGCCGGCGCGTGCCGAGGGGCTGCTGCCGAGCTTGGTGACGACAGGCACGCCCATCTGCAGTGACTCCCACGTCGATATGCCGCCATTTTGCGGGAACGGATCGAGTGCGATGTCGATATCGGCGAACATCGCAAGATGCTCCTCGCGCGATGTCTTTCCGACGCAACGGAGGCGTTCCGCGGCGATGCCGTGGGCGACGAAGCGGGCGATCAATCGGTCGCGCAGCAGGGGATCGCTCATCGCATGGTTCTTGACGACGATCATAGAGCCCGGCGTCGCAGCCATCAGCTTCGACCATAGAGCCAGAGTGGGCTCCGAAAACTTGTCGGCGCGATTGAATGAGCCGAAGGTGACGTGACCGTTGCGAAGCATGGGCAGCGGCGACGGTGGAATTGGAGGCGGCGGTTCGATCGTGATCAGCGACGGTAGGTCGTAGATCCTTTCGGCAAACAGATGCCGGACCGCGGCCGGGATCGTCACCGCATCGGCCAGCAGATAGTCCATCACTGGCAGCCCCGTGCCGGTGACGCTGCCGACGGCGGAGACCTGGATCGGGGCGGGCTTGCGCGCAAACAAGGTGAGCCGATGGCCGGCGGAATGCCCCGAGAGGTCGACGAGGATGTCGACCTTGTCGGCCCGGATCTGCTCGGCGAGCCTCTCGTCGGTCAACTGCCAGGCGTCGACCCAGCGATCGACCTGCGAACGGCATAACTCCGTCTTGGCGTCCTTTGCCGGCGAACAGGAATAGCCGATGATTTCGAACTTGGCGCGGTCGTGATGGCGCAGGATCGGTAGGAAGCCGAGAGCCGCCGAATGCTCGCGGAAATCGGAGGAGACGTAGCCCACGACGAGCTGCCGATCGGGGTCGAGATCTCGCCCACCGAGTTGGACACGGGGTAATCGCGAGCCGATCGCCTCCCACCAATATCTCCGTTCTGCCTGGAGACGTTCGACTCCGATCTCGGGCAGGAAATCCAGCGCGAAGATCTTCTTGGTGATCGCGTCCTCGTAGTTCGGGTTGATCGCGAGCGCGCGGTCGTAATCCGCAATTGCCGTGGCGATGTCGCCTTGCATCGCAGAGCAGACCCCGAGCAGGGTCCAGGCGCTCTCCTGCTTCGGGTTCTGCGCCAGGATCTTGTCGACGAACGAGATCGCCAGGGCGATGTTGCCGCGCACGAGCGAAACCGTGGCCTTGCCGCGCAGGGCGTCTTCGAGCAACGGTTCGAGGACCAGTGCCGCGTCAAAATCGGCTTCTGCCTCGTCGAACTTGCCCTGCTCCTGATAGGCCCGCCCGCGCTGGGCGAGGGCAGGGGCCGCATTCGGATTGATGGCCAGCGCCGCAGTCAGCGCCGCCAGTGCAGCATCGAAATTCCGCAGGTTCATGCTGACCAGGCCCTTGCCGAACAGGGCCGTCAGCAACCGCGGCTGCAGCGTGAGCGCGCGATCGAAGCTCCGGCCGGCGTCCTCGTACCGGCCCGTGAGCAGCAGCGCCATTCCGCGATTGGCATGGGCGTCGCCATAGCCGGGGTTCAGCGCGATGGCGCGGTCATGCGCAGCAATCGCCTCCTCGAAACGCGAGAGGCTCATCAGCGTAGTGCCGAGATTGGTGAGCGCGGCCGGGAAGTTCGGCTGGAGTTCGACGGCGCGTTCGTAACGAGCGCGGGCCTCCTGATAGCGGCCGAGCCGGAATAACGAGAGACCAAGATCGGACTGGGCTCCGGCCGAGCGCGGGTCGATCTCGACCGCGCGTGTCAGGACGAGCACCGCCTGGTCGAAACGGCCGCAATCCCGCTCGGACACGCCGAGCAGATGCAGGGCGCCGAAATGATGCGGCAGGTCCTGCAGGATCTGCTGGCACAGTGCCTGAGCTTCCGGATGTCGGCCTTCGCGGTAGGCCTTGACCGCCGCTGGCAACAGCACGTCCGCCTGTTTCTTGGCGCGCTTCTGCAGCCTTGCGTTTTGAAAGGCGCGGGAGCCAACGCTGCTCTGCAAGTGCAATCCTCCGGGGAGCGCTTCATTGCTCGCAATGGTTGTTTTGTTTTCGCCGATTCGCAATCGGGAGGACTGTGTTCCCGGCAATTCGGCGCCGGGTCAGGCGGTGTCGACCATCCGCCATCGCAAGCATCGCGCTGGAGGATCTGGAAGAACAAGGTACCGCTGCGATCGACAGAGCTCTCCGAGGACGAAGTGCGCGGAGACGCCGAGGTGCAGTGACGGGAACAACGAAGTGTGCGCGACGACGGGGTGGCGTTTCGTTCGCGAGTCGAAACCGGCTGACCTCAAAAATAGTGGGTCAGCACCGAATGGCTGGGGAACCTGGATTCGAACCAAGACAAACAGAGTCAGAGTCTGTTGTGCTACCGTTACACCATTCCCCACCGAAGTCACTGATATCGCAGTGATTTTTTCGGAAGTTTTGCAATCAGGGCCAAGAGTTTTGCAAATCGCCCCGTCAGCCGAGGTCATATAGCCGGGTCGACGTTCTCGGTCTAGCCCTCGGTAGGCGAATTCCTTGGAATTGGGCGCTTGTGGGTACAGGGGCGATACGGATTGTGCTGTCAGTTTTTCTGTGCTCATTTGAGGAAGGAAAAACTGACAAGGACGTCCTGAATGGCAGTCGCAATCTTCAAAAGCGCGATTGAAGTCGATGGCCGCCTCGCAGCCCTCGGACTTAATCGGGAGAGCCTGCTGGAAGTAGTCACCGCTATGGTGGCCGGCAAGGCGGCATGCACTGAAAACGATCCCCCCTCGGCCCCAGGATGGTCGTCATGGCGGCATGGTGTTCGGCGATCGCGAGAGGTGTTGCGGCCTCGCGGCTGGCTGAAGGACGACACCGACCAAATGTCTTGTGTTGTGAACCATACGCTGGGCATGCGCATCACTGTCGCCAATACGGATGAACAGACTGGGCAGGCCCTACCAGGCTCAATTCCTCAGAACCGCGCCCGGAAAGGCGCGGCTACCGACCGTGCTGTTGATGGAACGCAGCAGACGTTGTTCGGCCTGTTGACCTCGAAACCAGATGGAAAGGTCATTCTTTTCACTCCAAGGGCTCGTCACTCGTCCACCTACGCCACGTTCTATATCTGCGTGTTCAATGAGGGCGATGTCGTTCGCGCAGAGTTCTCGTGTCCAATCTCCGTTGAGAGTGGTTTTTTCACTGGGTTCAGCGAACGAATCATTCTAGTTGGGCCGGGCGACTGGCCGCCAAGCGTGAAGTCGCGCCAAGAGCTCAAGCCTGAAGCGTCCAGTTCCGAGTTCGATATTCCGGTACGTCGCAAGTAACTATGGGTAAGAAATTCAATGGGAGGAGGTTCGGCATCGCTCGAAAGCGGCGATTGCTGAACAAGCGCAAGCTCGCTGATGTGCTAGGTGTCAGTGAGTACACTGTTATGCGTTACGAGGCCGGGAAAACTGTTCCGGCAGACGACATGATTCTTGTCCTTGGAAAGACTCTCGGATTTCCGGTTGAGTTCTTCTTCGGGGATGACGTCGATGAACCCTTGGCTGATGCGGCGAGCTTCCGCAGTCAAACGTCAATGACGGCCGGGGTTCGGGACGCTGCACTGGCCGCTGGCTCAATCGGATTTCTAATTTCTGATTATGTTGAGGCGCGCTTCGATCTTCCGAAGATCGCGGTTCCTAACTTGGAGTTCTACTCACCGGAGGAGGCGAGTAGAGTATTACGGCAAGACTGGGCGCTCGGAGAGCGGGCCATCTCCAATATGATTCATCTGTTAGAATCTAAAGGCGTTCGAGTTTTCTCGTTGGCCGAGAACTCGCTAAAAGTGAACGCCTTCTCGCTCTGGCGTGAGGGTAAGCCGTACATCTTTTTGAACACCATGAAGAGTCCGGAGAGCAGTCGGTTTGACGCCGCTCACGAACTCGGTCATCTAGTGCTGCATCAAGACGGTAAGCCGAGAGGCCGAGAAGCTGAGGATGAGGCAAACAGGTTTGCGTCTTGTTTTTTGATGCCCGAAGCGGATGTTCTAGCACAGATACCCTACGTGCACTCGCTCAATCAGATTATTGAGCAGAAGGCCAGATGGAAGGTGTCGGTAGCGGCGCTCAACTACCGCCTTCGGAAGCTCGGGGTGACTACTGAGTGGCAAAATCGCAACTTCTGCATTCAAATTGCAGAACGTGGGTTTAACAAGAACGAACCGTTCCCGATCGAGCGTGAGATGTCCGTAGTTTGGGACAAGGTTCTGAAATCCCTTTGGGCCGATAGGATTACCCGCACTGAGATTGCTCGCGATCTCAATCTGCCACCTAGTGAAGTCGACTCGATGATTTTCGGGGTCTTAGGTAAATCAACCCCGAGACCTGATGCTCGCAAGCTATCGGCCATTTAGCGCACAACTCAGTGCTGCTGGTTTTCAGTCCTTCTGACCGATTACGACGCGAAGTCTCCTCTGGCCGTCGAGCCCGACCTTCATCTGGTCCTTGAACCGCATGTAGTGTTCGACGTTCTGTCGGGACATTCCGATATCATTGGCGATCTGGTCGACTTCGTAGCCCTGCTCGGCGCGCACCAGGATGCCGGTGCCGCGCAGGCCGTGGATGGTAGGGTGGTCGGCATCCTCGGGGTCGATGTCCCACTCGTATTTCTTGACCTGGCCGGCGACCCATTCCTTCCACCGGCGGCAGAGCTGTTTGCCTTCCGATGTGCCTTCCAGCCAGCGGCCCCATCGCGCCCGCAGGCCGTCGGGGGTGTATTGCGCGCCCTTCGGCGAATAGAGGTACAGGTCTTCGCGGAAGCGCTCGATCGGCTTGAGCCAGCGCGTGTTCGTGAACGTCATGGGCGTTTCGGCCCAGCGGTCGATCTCGATCGCGTCGACCGCAGCAAGAGGGATGTGGAACGCGCGGCGGCGCTTCCGCGTCTTCTTTGGCCGGCACCAGAGCCCGTTGCGGTCGCGATGCTCCGGGCCCATGCGGATCAGGTCGCTGCCGCGCTGGCATGTCATGATGCCGAGCCGCGTCATCCGGACCAGGTCCGGCCACGCATTCGCCCGGACATAGTCGACGATCCAGTCGGGCCAGGGCACATGGCCTCGGTCGGGAATGTCGAAGTCTCTGACCTTTTCGAACGGGTTTGCCTCCGCGAGACCGAGTGGGATCGCCCAATCGAAGATGGTCCGTCCGACCGACAGCATCTGGTTCGCCATCACCGGCGTGGCCTTCATCGTGTCGCGCGCCGTCTGCACGACGAACGGTGTCAGGTCCCGCACGCGCGCCGCGCCTTGCTCCTCCATTCGGCGCATTGTCACTTCGTAGTTCGTGCGGGTGCCGTCGGCGAGGCGCTTGAACTCGTCGCTGGCGCGATAGCGCGAGATGAGATCGCCGATCGATCCCGCGGGAAACGCCGTCCGAATGGAAGCCTGGCGCCGCTCGACCTCGGTCCAGAAAGCCCGTGGCTCGGTCTCGGCGTTCGGCAGCTTGATGCGCTCGCCCTCTCGGTCGGTGCCGCGCCCGGGATTCCAATAGTAGTAGGTGTAGGCCTTGCCGTTCTTTTTGCGAACGGTGACCTTTTCGACACCCTCAGGCAGCGCCACTGCGCTTTCCCTTCTTCTGGCCAAAGCTCGCTGCCCACTTCATGGCGTCGGCGAGGGCGTGTCCAACGCGGAGATGGCGCGGCAGTAGGCGACAAGAAGCGGCGGATTATTCCGCCGCTTCCTTGACCGGACCTGCCGCTGCGGTCTCGGGCTCGTGGTCGATATGCGTGCGGCCCCAGCGCGCGAAGGCGTTGTTGACCTTGTCGAGATAGAGATAGACCACCGGCGTCGTGAACAGCGTCAGCATCTGGCTGACGATGAGGCCGCCGACCATCGCATAGCCGAGCGGCTGGCGGATCTCCGAGCCGGTGCCGTTGCCGAGCATCAGCGGCACGCCGCCGAGCAGCGCGGCCATGGTCGTCATCATGATCGGACGGAAGCGCAGCAGGGCGGCCTGGCGGATCGACTGCTCCGGCGGCAGATGCTGGTCGCGTTCGGCGGCGATGGCGAAGTCGACCATCATGATGCCGTTCTTCTTCACGATGCCGATCAGCAGGATGACGCCGATCAGCGCAATCAGGCTGAAATCGTAGCCGAACGCCATCAGGATCGCGAGCGCGCCGACGCCGGCCGACGGCAGGGTCGACAGGATCGTGATCGGGTGGATGTAGCTCTCGTAGAGGATGCCGAGGATCAGATAGACCACGACGAGCGCCGCGAGGATCAGCAGCGGCACGGTCGACAGCGACTGTTGGAACGCCTGCGCGGTGCCCTGGAAGCTCGAGTTCAAGGTCGCCGGCGCGCCGAGCTCGACCATCGCGCGCTGCACCGCATCGGTGGCCTGGCCGAGCGCGACGCCCTGGGCGAGGTTGAAGCTGATCGTGATCGACGGGAACTGGCCCTGGTGGCTGATCGACAGCGGCCGCACCGGCACGTTGGTCCAACTGGCGAAGGTCGAGAGCGGCACCTGGTCGCCGGTGGTCGGCGATTTCACGTAGAGCTTGTTGAGCGTGTCGATGTTGCCCTGCAGCTCAGGCAGGATCTCCAGGATCACGCGGTAGGAGTTGAGCTGGGTGAAGTACTGCGCGACTTGGCGCTGGCCGAACGCGTCATACAGCGTGTCATCGATCAGCTGCGGCGAGATGCCGTACCGCGAGGCGGTGTCGCGGTTGATCGTGAGCTGCACGGTGGTGCCGTCGGCCTGCTGGTCGGTGGCGACGTCGCGCAGCTGCGGCAGCGAACGCATCTTCTCAAGGATCTTCGGCGCCCATTCGTTCAGCTCTGCGACGTTGGGATCCTGCAAGGTGAACTCGAACTGGGTGCGGGACGGGCGGCCGCCGAGCCGGATGTCCTGCGCTGCCTGCATGTAGAGCCGCGCACCCTCGACCTTCTCGAGCTGCGGCCGCAGGCGGGTGATGATCTGCTGCGCCGTCGCGTTGCGCTCCTCGCGCGGCTTCAGCGTGATGAACATGTTGCCGTTGTTGCCGGCGCGGCCGGAGCCGCCGATTGCCATGGCCACGCTGGCGACGTCGTGATCGGCCATTACGATGTTGGCGAGCGCCTCCTGGCGCGACTGCATCGCCTTGAACGAGATGTCCTGGGAGGCCTCCGAGGTCGCGGTGATCAGGCCGACGTCCTGCTGCGGGAAGAAGCCCTTCGGGATCAGGATGAACAGATAGACCGACAATCCGAGCGTGGCGAAGAACACCATCAAGGTGGCGAAGCGCCAGCGCAGCGCCAGATCGAGCCCCTTCTCATAGGCGCGCAGCATCGCGTCGAACGCGGCCTCGCTCCACTGGTAGAACTTGCCGTGCTGCGCGGCGTGCTCGTTGCGCAGGAAGCGCGAGGCCATCATCGGCGTCAGGGTCAGCGACACGAACATCGAGACGAAGATGGTCATCGCCAGCACGACCGCGAACTCACGGAACAGCCGGCCGATGATGCCGCCCATCAGCAGCAGCGGGATCAGCACCGCGACCAGCGAGATCGAGATCGACACGATGGTGAAGCCGATCTCCTTGGCGCCCTTGTAGGCGGCGGCCATCGGCGATTCGCCTTCCTCGACATAACGCGAGATGTTCTCGAGCATGACGATGGCGTCGTCGACCACGAAGCCCACCGCGATCGTCAGTGCCATCAGCGACAGATTGTCGAGCGTGTAGCCGACCCCCCACATCATCGCGCAGGCGCCGAGCAACGCCAGCGGCACTGTGATGGTCGGGATCACCGTCGCCCAGAAGCTGCGCAGGAAGATGAAGATAACCATCACCACCAGGAAGATGGTCAGGATCAGCGTGAACTGAACGTCCTCAACGGCGGCGCGGATGGTGGTGGTCCGGTCGGAGATGAGATCGATCTTGATCGCCGGTGGGATCGCCGCGACCAGCCGCGGCAACAGCCCCTTGATGCGGTCAACGGTCTCGATGACGTTGGCGCCGGGCTGCTTGAAGATCACCAGGAACACGCCGCGCTTGCCATTGGCCCAAGCCGCCTGCTTGGCGTCCTCGGCCCCGGTCACAGCCTTGCCGATGTCGCGGATGCGCAGCGGGCCGCCATTGCGGTAGGCGATGATGACGTCGTTCCAGTCCTTCGACTCGGTGAGCTGGTCGTTGGCGTAGATCGTATAGGCCCGCCGCTCGCCGTCGATGTTGCCCTTGGGCGCGTCGACCGTGGTGATCGCGATCTGGCTGCGCACATCCTCCATCGACAGCCCCTTGGCGACGAGCTTGGCCGGGTCGATCTGGATGCGGATGGATGGTTTCTGCTGGCCGCCGATGATCACCTGGGCGACGCCCGAGATCTGGCTGATCTGCTGGGCGAGACCGGCGTCGACCGCGTCGCTGACGGTGGTCAGCGGCAGCGTCTCGGAGGTCGCCGACAGCAGCAGGATCGGCGAGTCCGCCGGGTTGACCTTGCGGTAGGTCGGCGGCGACGGCAGATTCTTCGGCAGCTGGCCGGAGGCGGCATTGATTGCGCCTTGGACGTCGTTGGCGGCGCCGTCGATGCTGCGATTGAGGTCGAACTGGATCGTGACCGATGCGGTGCCCAGGTAGCTGGTCGAGGTCATCTGGGCGATGCCCGGGATCTGGGCGAACTGCCGTTCCAGCGGCTGGGCGACCGAGGTTGCCATGGTCTCGGGGCTGCCGCCCGGCAGGTTGGCCGTCACCTGGATCGTCGGGAAGTCGACCTGCGGCAGCGGCGCGACCGGCAGCAGGGGGTAGGCGACGAGGCCGATGAACAGGATGCCCGCCATCAGCAGCGAGGTGCCGATGGGGTATTTGATGAAGGGTGCCGAGATGCCGCCGCCGTTCATTCCTGCCGGACCTTAGCTGGCGCCGGCTCCGAGCTGGCCACCGCGGTGGTCACGACCGAGCCTGGCTGCACTTTGAATTGACCGCCCGTAATCACCTGCTGGCCGGGGGTCAGCCCCTCTTCGACCACGGTACGGCCATCGATCGAAACGCCGACCTTCACCTTGCGCAGCTCGGCCTTGTTGTCCGGGCTCACCGTGTAGGAATAGAGCCCGTTGGTCGAATGCTGGACGGCGTCGTCGGGAACCACCGTGGCGTCCTTCAGCGTCCGCACCAGGAGCCGCGTCGACACCGACTGTCCAGGCCACAGCACGTGGTCCTTGTTGTCGAACACCGCCTTCAGCCGGATCGTTCCACTCGACGTGTCGACCTGGTTGTTCACGACCATCAGCTTGCCTTCGGCGAGCTGTTTCTTGCCGTCAGTGGTGAGCGCAATCACCTTCAGGGCAGCAACCTTCTGCGCCTCGTTGATATAGGGCAACTGCTCCTCCGGCGCGGTGAAGATCACCGCAATCGGCTCGATCTGCGCGATCGAAACGATGCCGGTCTGGGTCGAGGCATTGACGATGTTGCCGATGTCGACCTGGCGCAGGCCGGCGACGCCGGAGATCGGCGCCTTGACCTGCGTGTAGCTGAGCTGGGTCTGGGCATTGGCGATCGCGGCGTCGTCGGCTGCGATCTGAGCGGTGAGCTGCGCGACGGTGGCGCGCTGCGTGTCCTGCTGCTGCCGGGTCGCGAACTCGCCGAGCTTGGTGGTGCGCTGCAGGTCGAGATTGGCGTTGTTGAGATTGGCCTCGTCCTGCGCCCGCTTGGCCTTGGCCTGGTCGAGCGCGGCCTGGAACGGCCGCGGGTCGATCTCGACCAGCAGGTCGCCCTCGTTCACGAGCTGGCCTTCGGTGAAGGCGATCTTGTCGATCTGGCCGTCGACGCGGGTCCGGACCTGGACGGTGTTGAAGCCTTGCACGGTCCCCAGGCCGGTGAGGAAGACCGGGAAGTCCGTCTTCTGGACCAGCACGGTCGAGACTCGAACGGCCTGCGGCCCGGCCGATTTCTGCGCAGCCGTCTTCTTCGCTGCCTCAGCGCCCTGATAGCGCTGCCAGCCGTAATAGCCGGCGCCGCCGAGAGCCGCCAGCAGCAGGATCCAACCTATGGTTCGCGATGTCTTCATGCTGGCCCACATGCTGAGACGAACAGGATAACCGGTCTTTAAAACCATTCCCAGCACGCCAGATATAGTACGCACGCAATTAATGTGTAAACACACGAGCGCGTGGACAAACCTAAACAATCGGCAAGCTTCGAGGGATCGCAAGGGAGTTCACAGCCATGTCGCTGGATATGAGACGTCAGCTCGTTGCGCAGCTTGTCGAAAGCTCGCGCATCCTGCGCAACTATATTGATCATCGTGCCAAACAGCGCGGCACGACCCGCGCACAATGGGTGGTGCTGTTTCGGCTGCGCGCGCATGAGGGGATGTCACAGGTCGATCTCGCAGAAGTGCTGGAACTGCAGCCCATTTCGCTGGTGCGTCTGCTCGACAGGCTGGTCGAGCAGGGGCTGCTGGAGCGCCGGCACGATCCGAGGGATCGCCGCGCGAACCGTCTCCATCTCACCGCCGCGGGACGAAAGCTCGTCGATGATCTCGACGAGCTGCGCGATGCGATTGCCGGCGAGGTTCTGCACGACATTCCGGACGAGGCCGTCGCGACCAGCCTGTCCACGCTCAGGGACCTGAAGGATCGGATCAAGACGCTGTCCGATCCGAAAGCCGAGGTCGCGCTCAAATAGCTGAGCCGCAGCGCGGACCGTCTTGATCCCATCTTGAGTTGCGTTGTTCTACTAAAACATCTTGAGTGCGAAGAATGGCGCAGAAGCTTGCCGTTGCCGCCGTGCGGCCTGCGCGAGAGCAGGGCGGTCTGCGGCATTCCTCTGCCGCCATTGCCGGCCAGCGCGCCGCGCCGGATCTGTCGCCGACCGCGCGGGTCTCTCGTGCGAAGGCCGCACTCCGACCTATTCTCGCCGTCTTGTCGCGCCCGATGGGAGCTGATTAGAAGCCGGTGAGTCCGGCCGCCGTCATGGCGCCGTCGGTCCGCGGCAGGATTCAACCGGAGCGAGGCTGCGTCGCCCGACGGTGCGCCGTGCGACGATAGCGAATGGGGAGCTCACGATGGAAGAACTGAATGGAAAGATGCTCGCGTGCCAGATCCTGGTCACCGGCCTGATCGCGCGCGTCGCCAACGAGCAGCGCGATCCCTTGCGCTTCCTGACCGATTTTCGCGATGAGATCAGGGCCGTCGTCAAGGGCGTGCGGATCGCGGGGGTCGATGATTCCGATCGCGTGCGCCAGATCGCGGTGCAGACCGTGGACGAGCTGTTCTCGCTGATGAAGCCGCCGAGCCCCGACGAGCCGGCTGGCTCGTCGAACTGACAAGCGCAGCGATTCGACGGCAGCGCGAGTCAATTCGCGCTGTTTAGAATGATTTCAAGTTCCGCATGTTGTTAGTTGAGCGTTTTAGAATTGTTTTGATCTGGAACTATTCAAGGCCAAATTAGGGCTCCTCAAATTGACCCCCTGAAACGCGCCCGATACCAACGACACATCGTTGCAACGCAAATGATCCGCGTTCGCGATGTGGAATGAAAAAATCTGGGGCGCGTGAAAATAAAATGGGACAGGTGAGAGCACCGCGTTCGCTGCGTGGGGTCGCAGCGATGAAGGTCAATGACGGACGAGGAGAGGGGCCCTCCGTCACCAAGGTGTCGGCAGTGGCCGGGCTGATGGCGGTGGCATCGATGTCCTCGGCCGAGGCGCAGCCGGCTTCCGACCTGCCCCCGGTCAACGTCGATGCGCCGATCGCGCGCGCCAAGCCGACGTCCTCCAAGCCGACCGCCGAGCAGGTCCGCGCGCGCAATGCCCTGCGCCGCGCGGCGGCCCGTCAACAGGCGGCGCAGCAGGCCGCGGTGGCGTTCCCGAACGCGGGCGGGCTGTCTGCGCCGGACGCCAACCCTTACGCGGACGCAGCCGAGCCCTACAAGGTCAACCGCGTGCAGGCGTCGGGCAAGTTTCCTGAGCCGCTACTGAATACGCCCAAGACCATCACGGTGATGAGCAAGGAGGTGCTGCAGGACAAGCACATCACGGCGCTCAAGGAGATCGGCCGCTCGACCGCCGGCGTCACGCTCGGATCGGGCGAAGGCGGCAATGCGTTCGGCGACCGCTTCTTCATTCGCGGCTTCGATGCCCGCAACGACGTCTTCATCGACGGCATCCGTGATCCCGCCGTGTCGATCCGCGAGAACTTCTTCACCGAGCAGATCGAGATCCTGCGCGGTCCGGCCTCGTCCTATGCCGGACGCGGCACCGCCGGCGGCGCCATCAACATCGTCACCAAGCAGGCTGGCGATACGAACTTCAAGCGGATGGATACCGAGTTCGGCACCGACCAGCAGAAGCGCGTCACGCTCGACGTGAACCAGGTGATCTCGCCAACCTTCTCGGTGCGCACCGGCGGCCTGTTCCAGGACTCCAATGTGGCGGGGCGCAACTTCGTCACCGACGACCGCTGGGGCGCCTTCCTCTCGACCAAGTGGACGCCGATCGACGATCTCAAGATCACGACGAACTATGTCCATACCGATCTGTCGGGTTATCCGGATTTCGGCGTACCCTACTACAAGCAAGGCAACGTCCCCGTGACCTCCGCGGGCATTCCGCGCGGCACCTGGTATGGCTTCCTCAATCGCGACTTCCAGACGGCGCGGCAGGATTTCGGCACTGCCGCGGCCGAGTACAAGGTCAACGAGGCGATCACACTCAGCAGCAAGTTCCGCGGCGAGCACTCGCTGCTCAACTATATCGGCACCTTGCCGCAGAATCCGAACACGACCAGTCCCAATCCGCTGCTCTGGACCACCACGGCGAGCGCGCAGAGCCGCTATCAGACGGTGGACGTCTGGGCCAACCAGAACGACGCCACGTTCAAGCTCGATACCGGCGGCGTCAAGCATACCGCCGTTCTCGGCACCGAGTTCTCGAACGAGAACATCTCGATCGATCGCTACACCGGCCTCTCGTCCGAACTGTTCGGCGGCGGCTCGACCAGCTCGGGCGCGGTCACCGGCGTCAACGTGTACTCGCCGCAGTACACCTACATCCCATTCAGCAATACGCCGTCGCTGGTCGGCAACCCGACGCGCTACGGCGTCAACACCAACAGCGTCTACGTCATGGACACGGCCAACTGGCAGGACACGGTCATCCTGAACGGTGGGGTGCGCTATGACGGCTACACCATGAGCTCGTCGACCAATTCGCCGAAATACCTCAAGATGAACGCGGATCTGGTCAACTACAATGTCGGCCTGGTCTACAAGCCGATGCCGATCGGCAGCATCTACGCGGCCTATGCGACCTCGGCCAATCCGTTCGGCTCCGAACTCGACGCCACCGGCACCGATTACGGCGGCGTGCCCGCCAACACCGCGGTCCTGCTCGGACCCGAGCGCAACAAGGCGGCCGAGCTCGGCACCAAATGGGAGCTGGTCGACCGCCATCTGCTGGTCTCAGCCGCGCTGTTCCAGACCACCAAGGACAATGCCCGCGAGACCGTCGGCGGCCTGCTCACCTCGGGCGCGGCCTACCGCATCCAGGGCATCGACATCGAGGCGGAAGGCAAGCTCACCGATCGCTGGAGCATCTTCGGCGGCCTGGTGCTGATGCAGTCGAAGGTCACGCAGAGTGGCGTCGCTTCCAACATCGGCCTGCAGCTCGCCAACATCGCCCACCAGTCGTTCAGCATGCTGTCGAAGTACAAGCTCGACAATGGCTGGGAGATCGGCGGCCAGGCGGTCTACCGCTCCAAGGTCTATGGCGGCACCTTCGCGGCGAACACCGGCAACGAGCTACCGAGCTACTGGCGCTTCGACGCGTTCGTCGAGAAGAAGCTCGACGCGCACTGGACCATGAAGCTTTATGCCCAGAACCTGACCAACAAGCTGTACTACGACACGCTGTATCGGAGCGCGGTGCCGTTCGTCGCCGTGGCCCCGGGGCGCGCCTTCTACATCGTCACCACTGCGAAGTTCTGATCATGCTGATCTGCATCCCCGACGTTCTGTCGAAAGACGAGGTGGCCGAGTTCCGCCGCATCATGGATGCGGTGGAGTGGGAGGACGGCCGCTCGACGGCCGGGGCGCAGTCGGCCATGGTCAAGCGCAACGAGCAATTGCCGCCGGATGGCGAGGCGGCGCGGGTGCTCGGCCAGCGCGTCATCCAGGCGTTGACGAAGCATCCGCGCTTCCTGTCGGCGGCGATCCCGCTGCAGATCTTTCCGCCCTTGTTCAACCGCTACACTGCCTCGCGCGGCGACCATTTCGGCATCCATGTCGACAATGCCGTGCGCGGCGATCCGCTGACCGGCCTGCGCATCCGCACCGATCTGTCGATGACCTTGTTCCTGGCCGAGCCCGACAGCTATGACGGTGGCGAGCTTGTGATCGAGGACACCTACGGCTCGCACGAAGTCAAGTTGCCCGCGGGGCACGCGGTGCTGTATCCGTCATCGAGCCTTCACATGGTCACGCCGGTCACGCGCGGCGCCCGGGTCGCCTCTTTTTTCTGGATGCAGAGCATGATACGGGATGCCCACGTCCGGAGCATGATCTTCGATCTGGACACGGCGATCCAGAGCTTGGCGGAACGCCTCGGGAGGGACGATCCCGATGCTGTCAAGCTGACCGGCATCTATCACAATCTGATCCGGCAATGGGCCGAGGTCTAATGGGCCGAGATATGATGACATCGTTCCTCGTTAGGTTTGCAATCGTCCTGTCATGTCTGTCTGTTGCTGCGGGGCTACCTGCATATGCGCAGCAGGAGCCGGCCAGGTCCGCCCCGGCGGTCTCGACCGATCCGTCCGCGACGGCGCCGGGCACGGCACACACGATGGCCCCTCCCGCGTCGGGCCAGGCGGCCGCGGTGGGCAGCGAGAGCGGCACCCGCGGTGGCAAGTCGGTGACCACCGGGCTCGACGAGCTGTCGCCGCTCGGCATGTTTCTCAAGGCCGACATCGTCGTCAAAGCGGTCATGATCATGCTGGCGCTGGCCTCGATCGCAAGCTGGACGATCCTGATCGCCAAGAGCCTCGAATTCTCCGTCCTGCGCCGCCGGCTGGTCGGCGCGCTGCGCAAGCTGACCGGGGCGAAGTCGCTGGCCGAGGCCCATCTTGCGCTTGGTCAAGGCAAGAACGTCGCGGCATTGCTGCTGCAGGCTGCGATATCAGAGGCACGGCTGTCGGCCGGGCTCGGCAGTGACGAGGGCATCAAGGAGCGCGCAGCCTCGAGCTTTACCGAAATCGTTCGAGCCGAAGCGCGCCGGGTCCGCACCGGCATGGGCCTGCTCGCCACCGTCGGTGCGATCTCGCCCTTCGTCGGACTGTTCGGCACCGTCTGGGGCATCATGAACAGCTTCATCGGCATTTCCAAATCGCAGACCACCAACCTCGCGGTGGTCGCGCCGGGCATCGCGGAAGCGCTGCTGGCGACCGCGATCGGTCTTGCCGCGGCGATTCCGGCCGTGATCATCTACAATCACTTCTCGCGGGTCGCGAAGGGCTATCTCGAGCTCGTCAACCGCGCCTCCGGCACCACCGGACGATTGCTGTCGCGTGATCTCGATCGCAGCCATACCGGCCGTCACGTCCGGGCGGCGGAGTAGCCGAGGATGGCCGTCTCGCTCTCCGAAGGCGATCTCGACGACGATTTCGACGAGACCCACGACATCAACGTGACGCCGTTCATCGACGTCATTCTGGTGCTGCTGATCATCTTCATGGTGGCCGCGCCGCTCTCGACTGTCGACCTGCCGATCGACCTGCCGTCCTCGAGCGCCACGCCGCAGAAGAAGCCGGACAAGCCGACCTACGTCTCGATCAAGCCGGACCTCACGCTTGCGATCGGCGAGACCTCCGTGAAGCGGGTCGACTTGCTGTCCGAGCTGAACAAGGTGATGGCCGATCACGGTACCGACGACCGAACGGTCTTCCTGCGCGGCGACCGTGCGGCGCCCTATGGCGAGGTCATGGAGGTCCTGGAGCTGCTGCGGAGTGCCGGCTATAAATTCAAGCTGGTGGCGCTGGAGCGTGTGCCCGGCGCGCCCGGTGATGCGGCGGCCGCGCCGGCGCCACAACCCTGAGCGGCCGTTCTGAGATGAGTGACCTCGAGACCGGACTTTCGACTTCGCGGGTCGCGTGGTTCGCGGCCGCGATGGTGGCCGTCGCGCTCCATGTCGGCGGCGTCGCGGTGGCGCTGACCACGGCCCATGGCGACGATGACGCCGGCGGGCTCGGCACCGCCGCCGACGTCATCGACGTCGAGCTGGCCGCGCCGAAGGTCGAGGAGAACGACCTGCCCAACGGCGTCGATTCCGTCGCCGAGACGGCATCGGCCGCGACCCCCGAGCAGAAGGCCGAGACCGAGCAGACGGATCTGCAGAAGGGCGCTCCAACCACCACGGAAGAGGCCGACCAGCGGGTCTCGCCCACCGAGGTCAAGAAGCCGACGGAGGAGGAGAAGGTCGCCGCCGTCGAGACCAACGCCTCCGAGGCGCATGACTCGGCCATCGACAGCTCGCGGAAGACGCTCGATGCGAAGGTGCCCGACGCCGAGCGGGTCAAGGCGCCCGATCCGATTGGCATGGGCAAGGACCGGGATCCGCAGACCACGAACTGGCAGCGCAAGCTCAGCCTGATCGTGAAGAAGAACCAGAAATATCCGGCCGGCAAGACCCAGGGCGGCAGCGTGCGGGTGTCGTTCAAGCTGAACCGCCGCGGCAACGTGGTCTCCGTCGACGTGATCCAATCATCCGGAGATCCGGACTACGATCGCGAAGCCGTGGCAATGGTGCGCCGCTCCGACCCATTCCCCAAGCCGCCCGCGCAGGTCTCCGACGACGAGATCCCCTTCAACATCGTCGTCAAATTCCCGGCGACCAAGACCTGACGCCGGGACGATCGGCCGAACGGTCATGGCCGGCCGTGCACCTCACTGCCAATACAGCCTGACTCCGACATAGACCACGCAGAGCGCGGCGAAGATCAGCGCAACCGGCAGCTTGCGCGGAGCGGTCGTCCCGCTTTGCGCCGCCTTCTTCGGCGGCAGCTTGCGGAAGGCGGTGACATTGTCGGTCACCGGCTCGGCGGCGACCGGCTTGACTTCGGGCGGGGCGCCGCCGCCGCCCATCTCGGCATAATAGGCCTTGTACATCTCGCGGATGGTGGCCTCGGTCGCCTCGTCCTCCGGCATGTCGCCGAGGCGGGCCTTGTAGCTTGCGAGGAATTCCTGCGCCGCCGGCGGCAGGCCGGAGGCGCCGTTCAGCTTGGCGATCATCTTCCAGGTCGCGAAATCGGCACGGGCGCGGGTGTCGGCGCGGCGTGCGATCATCATGTCGGCGGCTTTGACCAAGAGTGCCTCGGGGCTCGTTCGTTACCATCCCTGACGGGGAGATCTAGACATTGCCCGTCAATAACAGAAGCAGCTGCTTCAGAGAATCGGTCGTGGCGCGGAGCAGCCCCGACACAAGATCAAGATTGAGACCGAACTGGGAACCCGCCAGCGGCAGGAGGATCAGACATCCGATCAGAATCAGCATGCCATACGGCTCGAGCCGGGCAAGTGGCCGCGCCAGCGCCGCCGGCAGCACGCCCACCGCGACCCGGCCGCCATCGAGCGGCGGTATCGGGAGCATGTTGAACACGGCGAGCAGGATGTTGAACGAGAAAATATTCCACAGATTGCTGGCCACCCACCGCGCCGCCTCCGGTGGAACCAGCGGCAGGGCGTGGAACGCCAGTCCGGCCGCCAGCGCCAGCGCGATGTTGGTGGCCGGTCCGGCCAGCGCCACCATCACCATGCCGGCGCGCAGCGGCTTCAGATTGCGAAAATCGACCGGCACCGGCTTGGCGTAGCCGAACAGGAAGGGCGAGCCGGACAGCAGCAGCATGCCCGGCAGCAGGATGGTGCCGAACGGATCGATGTGCCGGATCGGGTTGAAGCTGACGCGACCGAGTCGCAAGGCGGTGTCGTCGCCGAACCGCCAGGCGACGAAGGCGTGAGCAGCCTCATGAAAGGTGATGGCGATGATGATCGGCAGGATCCAGACGGAGATGCCGTAGAGCGAGATGTTCAAGGATCGGGTTTCCGGACGCGTTCCGCCCTACATAGGCACGATGGTTCCCGGATGCTACGCGGGATTCTCCGGAAATTGCGGCAGCCCGTCGCTGAGCTGCACCCAATCCATCTTTTCCGAGACCCAGATGTGCTCGGTCGGGGCAAACGCGTTGCGGTCGTCGAAGCAGGCCAGGGCCACGCCGACCACCGGGCGCGTCTTGCGCCATGAGAACAGCCTGACGCCGCAGCGCGGGCAGAACATGCGGTCGAGCGCGTCGGAGGAGGGGAAGCGCGCGGTTTCGCCGGTGATCGTCAGCGCGTCGTGCGCGAACAGCGCGCGGGCGAAGAACGGCGCCCCCGTCGCCCGCTGGCAATTGCGGCAGTGGCAGACGCGCACGTTGATCGGCTCGCCGGTGCATCGGAAGCGCACCGCGCCGCAGAAGCAGCCGCCGTGCTGGGTCATGGTGGGACCTCCAACTGGTCATGAACTCTCGCGATCGTCAGCAGCACCGGAACGGTTCTGCCTATCGCCGTCGTTGCGAGCGCGGCGGCGCCGCGGAGCAATCCAGGGCCGCGCGAGGAGCTCTGGAGTGCTTCGTCGGCTTTCGCCTCCTCGCAATGACGATTTCTCGGTGAGGACGGGCTCTATCGATCGGCACGCCGACTAATAAGTTGCGCGGCCACCGGAAATGTCGAATACGGCGCCGGTCGAGAACGAGCACTCTTCCGAGGCGAGCCACGACACCAGCGCGGCGAGCTCCTCCACCAGCACGAAGCGGCCTTTCGGGATCTTCGACAGCATGAAGTTGATGTGCGCTTCCGTCATCTGGTCGAAGATGGCAGTCTTCGCCGCGGCGGGCGTCACCGCATTGACCGTGATGTTGTGCTGCGCCAGCTCCTTGCCGAGCGACTTTGTCAGCGCGATCAGGCCGGCTTTGGACGCGGAGTAGTGCGCAGCGTTCGGGTTGCCCTCCTTGCCGGCGATCGAGGCGATGTTGACGATGCGGCCATAGCCCTGCTTCAGCATCACCGGCACGATCGCCTTGGCGCAGATGAAGGGACCGTCGAGATTGATGCGCAGCACCTTGCGCCACTCCTCGAGATCGGTCTCCCACACCGTCTTGTTGATGCCGGCGATGCCGGCATTGTTGACCAGGATGTCGATGCTGCCGAACGCGGCCAGCGTCGCGTCACGGGCGCCTTCGACCGCTTTGGTTTCGGTGACGTCGACCTGCAGCGCCAGCACCTCCGGACCGATCGCCTGCGCGGTCTTCTCCGCCAGCGCGATGTCGTGATCCCAGATCGCGACCTTCGCACCCGACGCCTTGAAGCGCTCGGTGATGGCGCGGCCAAAGCCCTGCGCGCCGCCGGTGACCACAGCGCAGCGGTTGGTAAGGTCGATGTGGTTCATGATGTTTCCCCGGTCGATCTTTGTTGTCGTCATTCCGGGGCGCGCGCAGCGCGAACCCGGAATCTCGAGATTCCGGGTTCAGCCCTGCGGGCTGCCCCGGAATGACGGAGCAGAACTACAGCGTCCAGCCGCCGTCGATGGTATGCGCGACGCCGGTCGTGAACGCGCTCTCGTCGCTGGCGAGATAGACCGCGAGATGGGCGATCTCCTCCGCCGTGCCGAGCCGGCCCATCGGCTGGCGCGAGATGAACATCTCCAGTCCGTTCGGGCCGGCCGAGGCCGCGCGTCCGAGCATCGAGGGCGTTTCGATCGTGCCCGGGCAGATGCAGTTGCAGCGGATCTTCTTGCCGACGAAATCGGCGGCGACCGAGCGCGTCAGTGCCGCCACGGCCGCCTTGGTCGCGCCGTAGACGTAGCGGTTCGGCGCCGCCTTGAACACGCCCGCGGCGGAGGCGATGTTGACGATGGCGCCGCCGCCCTGATCGAGCATCTTCGGCAGGAAGGCGCGGATGGTGCGATGCATCGACTTGACGTTCAGATCGAACGAGAAATCCCAGTCGTCGTCGGAGCAGTCGAGGATGGTGCCGTTGTGCACGAAGCCGGCAGCGTTGAGCAGGATCTCGACCTTGCCGACCCGCTCGGCCATCGCGTTCACGGCCGCGGTGTTGCGCACGTCGAGCGTCGCGACTTCGGCAATGCCTTCGCTCTTCAGCGTGCTCAGGCCGTTCTCATCGATGTCGGTGGCGAATACGGTGGCGCCTTGACGCGCGAAGGCAATGGCACAGGCGCGGCCGATGCCGGCAGCGGCGGCAGTGACGAAGGCGCGCTTGCCCTTGAGACGGTCGGACATGGAGTCTCCCTTGGGAATTGACTTCTTAGTTATCGTCATTCCGGGACATCGCGAAGCGATGGGCCCGGAATCCATAACCACGATCGGGAGTATGGATTCCGGGCTCGCGCTTCGCGCGCCCCGGAATGACGGCAGTTGGGTCTAGTGATTATGCCTTGCCACACCCACGGTGCCGGCGATGTTGTGATAGCGCGTCGCAAGCTCCATGCAGGCTCCGGTGGCCTGCTGGCCGACGGTGTTGCGATAGAGCTCCTGCCATGGCGTCTGGTTGGCGGGGTGCGGGAAGCCGCCCTTGGCCTTCAGCTCGGCGCGCCGCTTCGCAAGCTCCTCGTCCGAGATCAGGATATTGGCCGAGCCCTTGTTGAGGTCGATGCGCACGCGATCGCCGGTCTTGAGGATTGCGAGCCCGCCATCGGCGGCGGCCTCCGGCGACGCATTGAGAATCGACGGTGAGCCCGAGGTGCCGGACTGCCGGCCGTCGCCGATGCAGGGCAGGGACAAGATGCCGCGCTTGATCAGCGCCGCCGGCGGCTGCATGTTCACGACCTCGGCGCCGCCGGGATAGCCGATCGGACCGGCGCCGCGGATGAACAGCACGCAGTGCTCGTCGATCGCAAGCTGCTCATCATCGATGCGGTCGTGATAGTCCTCAGGCCCCTCGAACACGATGGCGCGGCCCTCGAACGCGTTGGGGTCCTTCGGGTTGACGAGATAGCGGTCGCGGAATTCCTTGGAGATCACGCTGGTCTTCATGATCGCGGAATCGAACAGGTTGCCGCGCAGCACCAGGAAGCCGGCGTCCTTCACCAGCGGCTTGTCGTAGGACCAGATCACGTCGCCGTCGGGCTTCGGCGCCTCGCGGCAATTCTCGCCCATGCTGCGGCCGTTGACGGTGATGACGTCCTCGTGGATGCGCCTGTGGCGCATCAACTCGCCGATCACGGCCGGCACGCCGCCGGCGCGATGGAATTCCTCGCCGAGATAGAAGCCGGCCGGCTGCATGTTGACCAGCAGCGGCACGTCGTGGCCGAACTTCTGCCAGTCGTCGATGTCGAGCTCGACGCCGACATGGCGCGCCAGCGCGTTGATGTGGATCGGCGCGTTGGTCGAGCCGCCGATCGCGGAGTTGGCGACGATGCAGTTCTCGAACGCCTTGCGGGTGAGGATGTCAGAGGGCTTGAGGTCCTCCCACACCATGTCGACGATGCGTGTTCCCGTCTCGTAGGCGATCTGGCCGCGCTCGCGATAGGGCGCTGGGATTGCGGCGCAGCCGGGCAGGGACATGCCGAGTGCCTCGGCCAGAGCATTCATCGTCGATGCCGTGCCCATGGTGTTGCAATGGCCGACCGAGGGCGCCGAGGAGGCGACGATCTCCATGAACTCCTCATAGCCGATCTCGCCGGCGGCGAGCCGCTCGCGCGACTTCCACACCACGGTGCCGGAGCCGGTGCGCTGACCCTCGTGCCAGCCGTTCAGCATCGGGCCGCCCGAGAGCACGATGGCGGGGATGTTCACGGTCGCCGCGGCCATCAGGCAGGCCGGCGTCGTCTTGTCGCAGCCGGTCGTCAGCACCACGCCGTCGAGCGGATAGCCGAACAGGATTTCGACCAGGCCGAGATAAGCGAGGTTGCGGTCGAGCGCGGCCGTCGGGCGCTTGCCGGTCTCCTGGATCGGATGGGTCGGAAACTCCATCGCGATGCCGCCGGCGGCGCGGATGCCCTCGCGGACGCGGTGCGCCAGCTCGATGTGATGGCGGTTGCAGGGCGAGAGATCGTTGCCGGTCTGGGCAATGCCGATGATCGGCTTGCCCGACTGCAGCTCGGCGCGGGTCAGGCCGTAATTCAGATAGCGCTCGAGATAGAGCGCGGTCATGCCCGGATTGTGCGGATCGTTGAACCACGCCTGCGAGCGCAGCTTGCGGCTCCTGTCAGCGCCGTTGCCGGCATGCCCGTTCGAGTTCGTCATGTGTTTTCTCCCGCAGTGCAAACGTGGCGAGGCCGGTCTGTCGTCTGCGCGCCATCGGCCCGCTGTCGAAGATCGCCTACGTCTTTCGTTCAGGTCGTTGTTGGTTCGAGTGGTTCTAGTTCATGGCTTTTGGTTGCGCTACCATTTTGTTCCGGAAGCGCGCCCCGACGCGGGCTGCGGACTTGCGGCGGCGCGCTGCAAGGTCGAGCTCTGCCGTTCGATCACCTCGAAGCCGAGATCGACGACGCGCTCCGCCACGGGACGCCCTTCGACGGCGTCCATGATCATCGTTGCCGCGCGCCGGCCCATCTCGTAGCGATTGGTACGCACGCTGGTGAGCGTCGGAACCGCCGCGGCCATGAATTCCATGTCGTTGAAGCCGACGATCGCGACCTGCTCGGGCACCGCGATGTGCCGGCGCTGGCATTCGAACAGCACGCCGAGGGCGAGATCGTCATTGGCGCAGAACACTGCGTCGAGATCCGGCGCCTTCATCAGCAGATCGGAGAACAGGCTGCCACCCATTGTGGTCGAGGTCGGAACAGGCGCCGTGACGATGAGACGCGGGTCGAACAAACCGGCCTCCTTCATCGCGTTCTGATAGCCCTGCAGCCTGCGCTGCACCCTTGGGTCCATGCGGGCGCCGATGAAGCCGATGCGGCGGCAGCCCTGCGCGAGAAGGTGTGAAATGGCTGCAAAACAGGCATCGACATGCGAAAATCCGATCATCATGTCGATCGGGTCGGTGCCGAGCTCCATGATCTGCACGACGGGACAGTCCGCTGCCTGGATGATCGACCGGCTCTCCGCCGTCTGGTCGAGACCGGTCACGATCAACCCGGCCGGCTTCTGCATCAGGAACAGCCGCAACAGGCGTTCCTCCTGCAGCACGCTGTAGCGGGTGTTGGCGAGCTGGATGCTGTAGCGGCTACCCTCGAACGCGTCATAGATGCCGCGCAGCACGTCGGAGAACACGTTGTTGGTGAGGGACGGTATCAGCACGCCGATCACTTCGGTGCGCTGCGAAGCGAGCGCGCGGGCGGCGAGGTTCGGCACATAGCCGAGCTCCTTGGCGGCGCTCTCGATCCGCGTGCGGCGGCCGGCCGAGACCGTGGCGGGATTACGGAAGAAGCGTGACACCGTGATCGGGCTGACGCCCGCCAGTGCCGCAACTTCGGTCAGCCGGACTTTGCCCGGCTCGATGCGTTTCCGTCCCATGCCTCGCTCATAGCATAGGCGGTCTGGTACACAAGCGATATTGACAGCGCTATCACGCGGTTGCTAAGCGAGGCATTGCGGAAGCGAACTGAACTGCGGACAATGTCAGCCGAGCTGGTCCTTGTTTCAGATCCAGTCGGAGCGACCAGAGCCAACAACAAGGCCACCAAAAACAAGACTGCACGACCAAGACTACAAAACGACAAGCGGCCTGATCAAACGGCCGAGAACAACGGTCAGAATGCCGCCGGCAAGCAGCCAATGCTGTCGGTCTTTGAGGAGGAAATTGATGTCGTCGGTGCAAATTCGCGACGTGCGCAAATCATTCGGCGGATTCGAGGTGCTGCACGGCGTGACGATTCCGATCGAGGATGGCGAGTTCGTCGTGCTGGTCGGGCCGTCCGGCTGCGGCAAGTCGACGCTGCTGCGCATGCTCGCAGGGCTCGAGAACATCACCGCCGGAACCATCTCGATCGGAGAGCGCGTCGTCAACAACGTGCAGCCGAAAGAGCGCGACATCGCGATGGTGTTCCAGAACTACGCGCTCTATCCGCATATGACGGTCGCCGACAACATGGGCTTCTCGCTGAAGCTGCGCGGCGCACGGCCCGAGGACATCAAGAAGGGCGTCGCGCGCGCCGCCGAGATCCTGGCGCTGACGCCGCTGCTCGACCGCTATCCGCGCCAGCTCTCCGGTGGCCAGCGCCAGCGCGTCGCGATGGGCCGCGCCATCGTGCGCGATCCGCAGGTGTTCCTGTTCGACGAGCCGTTGTCGAACCTCGACGCCAAGCTGCGCGTCGCGATGCGCACCGAGATCAAGGAGCTGCATCAGCGGCTCAAGACCACCACCGTCTACGTCACCCACGACCAGATCGAGGCCATGACGATGGCCGACAAGATCGTCGTGATGCATGATGGTATCGTCGAGCAGATGGGCTCGCCACTCGATCTCTACGACAAGCCGGACAACCAGTTTGTGGCCGGCTTCATCGGCTCGCCGGCGATGAACTTCCTCAACGGCCACCTCAAGTCCAACGGCTCGGTCTATGTCGAGACCGAGAACGGCGCCAGGCTGCCGATCCTCACCGCGCCGTCTGCCTCCGACGGCCGCCCCGTCGTCTACGGCGTCAGGCCCGAGCATCTCGAACTCGCCGATGACGGCATCGAGGCCGAAGTGGTCGTGGTCGAGCCGACCGGCTCGGAGACGCAGATCGTCGCCCGCATCGGCACCCAGGACATCATCGCGGTGTTCCGCGATCGCCACGAGGTCAATCCTGGGGCGAAGATCCATTTGCGTCCGCGCGCGTCGGCGGCGCATCTGTTCGACAAGGACAGCGGCCGGAGAATTTGACCAGCCGCACGGCGCGGAACTGACAACAAGCAAAACAAGCAAAATACTCAACGGGAGAAAACTTCAGATGGCTCATTTCCCCACCGATCGACGGTCTCTGCTCAAGGGCGGCGCGACCTTGCTGGCGGCTGCCGCGACCATGTCGGCCGAGGACCTGCTCGGCTACGCCAAGGCCTGGGCGCAGACCTCGCCCTTCAAGCCGGAGCCCGGCGCCAAGATCAACATGATGCGCTGGAAGCGCTTCGTCGAGGCCGAGGACGTGGCCTTCATGAAGATCGTCGACGCCTTCCAGAAGGCCAACAACGTCACCATCAACGTCTCCAACGAATCCTATGACGACGTCCAGCCCAAGGCCTCGGTCGCGGCCAATACGGGGCAGGGGCTCGACATGGTGTGGGGCCTCTACACGCTGCCCTTCCTGTTCTCCAACAAGTGCGTCGACATGACCGACGTCGCCGATTACCTCGGCAAGAAGTGCGGCGGCTGGACCGACTCGGGCAAGGCCTATGGCATGCTCGACGGCAAGTGGATCGGCATCCCGGTGGCCGCCACCGGCGGCCTCGTCAACTACCGCATCTCGGCGGCCGAGAAGGCCGGCTTCAAGCAGTTCCCGAAGGATCTCGCCGGCCTGTCCGAGTTCTTCAAGGCGATGAACAAGAACGGCACCCCGGGCGGCATGGCGCTCGGCCACGCCTCGGGCGACGCCAATGGCTGGGTGCACTGGGCGCTGTGGGCGCATGGCGGCAATCTGATCGACAAGGACAACAAGGTCGTCATCAACTCGCCTGAGACCGCCAAGGCGCTCGAATACGTCAAGGGCCTGTACGACAATTTCGTGCCGGGCACCGCGTCGTGGAACGACTCGTCCAACAACAAGGCGTTCCTGGCCGGCCAGCTCTACGCGACCGTCAACGGCATCTCGATCTATGTCACCGCCAAGAAGGAGGCGCCGCAGATCGCCGAGGACATGAACCACGCGCATCTGCCGCCCGGCCTCGACGGCAAGACCCGCGAGATGCATTTGGGCTTCCCGATCCTGGTGTTCAACTTCTCCAAGTACCCGCAGACCTGCAAGGCGTTCACCGCCTTCCTGCTGGAGCCGGAGCAGTTCAATCCATGGATCGAGGCGGCGCAGGGCTATCTCTCGCACTTCCTGAAGGGTTACGACGCCAACCCGATCTGGACCGTCGATCCGAAGAACACGCCGTATCGCGAGGTCGCGGCGACCGCGACCACGCCGGCCGGCCTCGGCAAGCTCGGCGAGGCGGCTGCGGCCGCGATCGCCGACTTCGTCCTGGTCGACATGTTCGCGAACTACTGCACGGGCCGCGAGGACGTGAAGACGGCGATGGCGAGCGCCGAGCGCTCCGCCAAGCGCATCTTCCGCTGAGGAAGATCGCCGACCTTGTAGGGTGGGCAAAGGCGCGCCGAGATCGAATCGAGAGATCGCGATCTATCGCGCGCCGTGCCCACCATACGGGTTGCTGACTGTCGTCATTGCGAGGAGCCGAAGGCGACGAAGCAATCCAGTTTCTTTGCTCGGCCCTGGATTGCTTCGCTTCGCTCGCAATGACGGAACGACTTTTCTATCCGTCCCGAACGCCGGTGGGCACGCTACGCTTTGCCCACCCTACGGTTCGAAGGGAGTTGCTCGACCCATGAGTACCATTCAGACCTCGTTGCCGCGAGGCGCCGCCGTCGGCGAGCCCTCGGCATGGGTGCGCATCAAGACCAACCGCAATGTCATTGCGCTGTGGTTCATGCTGCCCGCGGCGGCTTTCCTGATCCTGTTCCTGGCCTATCCGCTGGGGCTCGGCGTCTGGATGAGCTTCACCGACGAGAAGATCGGCCGCACCGGCGTCTTCGTCGGGGTCGAGAACTACGAATGGCTGTGGGACGACTCGATCTTCTGGCTGTCGGTGTTCAACACGCTGCTCTACACGATCGTCGCGAGCGCCATCAAATTCGCGATCGGCCTGTATCTCGCGCTGCTGCTGAACCGGCACATGCCGTTCAAGGCCATGATCCGCGCCATCGTGTTGATCCCCTTCATCGTGCCGACCGTGCTGTCGGCGATCGCGTTCTGGTGGATCTACGATTCGCAGTTCTCGATCATCTCCTGGTCGCTGATCAAGCTCGGGGTCATCACTCAGAACATCAACTTTCTCGGTGACACCAACTGGGCGCGTGCCTCCGTCATCATCGCCAACATCTGGCGCGGCGTGCCGTTCGTCGCCATCACCTTGCTGGCCGGCCTGCAGACCGTGTCACCCTCGCTCTATGAGGCCGCCACGCTCGACGGCGCCACCAGTTGGCAGCGCTTCCGCTTCATCACCTATCCGCTGCTGACGCCGATCATCGCAGTCGTCATGACCTTCTCGGTGCTGTTCACCTTTACCGACTTCCAGCTGATCTGGGCACTCACCCGTGGCGGCCCCGTCAACGCCACCCACCTGATGGCGACGCTGAGCTATCAGCGCGGCATCATCTCCGGACGGCTCGGCGAGGGCGCCGCGATCGCGACCGCCATGATCCCGTTCCTGATGGCGGCGATCGCGATCTCCTGGTTCGGCATGCAACGGCGCAAATGGCAGCAAGGATCCGACCAATGACCGACACCACGCTGCACGCCAAGGCGCCCACCACGGCCGGCTCCGACGAATCCGAGGGCATGAGCTACCTCGAATCGCTGCCGCGCCGGCTGATCACGCTGTATCTGCCGCTGTTCATCATCCTCGTGGTGCTGCTGTTCCCGTTCTACTGGATGGGGCTGACGTCGATCAAACCCGACGAGCAACTGATCGACATGGAGAAGTACAATCCGTTCTGGGTG
The DNA here is from genome assembly GCF_032380995.1 of Bradyrhizobium sp. SZCCHNR2028. NCBI lineage: Bacteria > Pseudomonadati > Pseudomonadota > Alphaproteobacteria > Hyphomicrobiales > Nitrobacteraceae > Bradyrhizobium > Bradyrhizobium sp. SZCCHNR2028. The sequence continues at coordinate 290,023 of NZ_JAUHJF010000007.1, forward strand.
GTGCATCCGACCTTCAAGCACATCTCCAAGCTGCTGTTCGAGACGCAGTATCCGCGCTGGCTCTGGAACACGATGTACGTCGCGGTCGGCGCGACCACGCTGTCGATCTTCGCCTCCGTGCTCGCGGCCTACGCGATCGTTCGGTTGCGCTTCAAGGGCGCCGACACCGTCGGCGTGCTGATCTTCTTCGCCTATCTGGTGCCGCCGTCGATCCTGTTCATCCCGCTGGCCTCGGTGATCCAGGCCTACGGGCTGTTCGACTCGCCGCTGTCCTTGATCCTGGTCTATCCGACGCTTCTCATCCCGTTCTCGACCTGGCTCTTGATGGGCTACTTCAAGACGATCCCGTTCGAGCTCGAGGAATGCGCCCTGATCGACGGCGCCAGCCGCTGGCAGATCCTGGTCAAGATCGTGGTGCCGCTCGCGGTGCCCGGCCTGATCTCGGCCTTCATCTTCTCGTTCACCCTGTGCTGGAACGAGTTCATCTACGCGCTGACCTTCCTGCAGTCGACGCCGAACAAGACGGTGCCGGTCGCGATCGTCAACGAGTTCGTCGACGGCGACATCTACAAATGGGGATCGCTGATGGCTGGCGCCCTGGTCGGCTCGCTGCCGCTCGTGATCCTTTACGCCTTCTTCGTCGAGCACTATGTGTCGGCCATGACCGGCGCGGTGAAGGAGTAGGCGAGATTCGCGTATTCCGTCATTGCGAGCGCAGCGAAGCAATCCAGAGCTATGGAGAAGACTCTGGATTGCTTCGTCGCTTCGCTCCTCGCAATGACGACCAGTTTTCGTAGGGTGGGCAAAGCGAAGCGTGCCCACCGTCGTCCGGCATCACCCGGTGCTGCGGTGGGCACGGCGCTATGCGCCTTTGCCCACCCTACATTTTGAAGGAGCATTCCCTTGCATATTCTCGTTCTCGGCGCCGCCGGCATGGTCGGACGCAAGCTGGTCGAGCGGCTCGTGCGCGACGGCCGCCTCGGCGACAGCGCCATCACCCGCATGACGCTGCAGGACATCGTGGCCCCGGCCAAGCCCGACACGTCCATCGCGGTCGAGACCATCGCCGGCGATTTCGCTGTCCCGGGCTTTGCCGAGAAGCTGGTCGCCGCGCGCCCCGACGTGATCTTCCACCTAGCCGCGATCGTCTCGGGCGAGGCCGAGCTCGATTTCGACAAGGGCTACCGCATCAATCTCGACGGCACGCGGATGCTGTTCGACGCGGTCAGGCTGATCGGCGACGGCTACAAGCCGCGGCTGGTCTTCACCTCGTCGATCGCGGTGTTCGGCGCGCCGTTCCCCGACGCGATCGGCGACGAGTTCGTCAATGCGCCGCTGCTCAGCTACGGCACCCAGAAGGCGATCGGCGAGCTGCTGCTGGCCGATTATTCCCGCCGCGGCTTCTTCGACGGCGTCGGCATCCGCCTGCCGACCATCTGCATCCGCCCCGGCGCGCCCAACAAGGCCGCCTCCGGCTTCTTCTCCAACATCCTGCGCGAGCCCTTGGCCGGCAAGGAGGCCGTGCTGCCGGTGTCCGAGGACGTCCGGCACTGGCACGCGACGCCGCGCTCCGCTGTCGGCTTCCTCCTGCATGCCGCGACCATGGACACCGCGCGGATCGGCCCGCGCCGCAACCTCACCATGCCCGGCCTGTCGGCGACGGTGGGCGAGCAGATTGCCGCGCTCCGGCGCGTCGCTGGCGATAACGTCGCGGCTCGCATCAAGCGGGTTCCCGATCCCTTCATCATCGGCATCGTCAACGGCTGGCCGCGGAATTTCGAGGCCAAGCGGGCCCGCGAACTCGGCTTCACTACGGAAGAAAAGACCTTCGACGACATCATCCGGATTCACATCGAGGACGAACTCGGTGGTAAGTTCGTGGCCTGAGACCGCCACCAGCCTCTGGACTCAAATGGCGCAAAGCGCCATTTGAGGGCAGGGAGACATTCGGGAGAGACAGCATGACCGCCAGCATCGTCGGATGGGCGCATACGCCGTTCGGAAAGTTCGACGCCGAGACCGTCGAGAGCCTCGTCGTCAAGGTCGCCAACGAGGCGATCGCAGATGCCGGCATCTCGGCCGGTGACGTCGACGAGATCGTGCTCGGCCATTTCAACGCCGGCTTCTCGCCCCAGGACTTCACGGCGTCGCTGGTGCTGCAGGCCGACCCGGCGCTGCGCTTCAAGCCGGCGACGCGGGTCGAGAACGCCTGCGCCACGGGCTCGGCTGCCGTGCACCAGGGCATCCGTGCCATCGCTGCCGGCGCCGCGAAAATCGTGCTGGTCGTGGGCGTCGAGCAGATGACGCGCACGCCGGGCCCGGAGATCGGCAAGAACCTGCTCAAGGCCTCGTACCTGCCGGAGGATGGCGACACCGTCGGCGGCTTCGCCGGCGTGTTCGGCAAGATCGCGCAGGGCTACTTCCAGAAATACGGCGACCAGTCCGACGCGCTGGCGCTGATCGCAGCCAAGAACCACAAGAACGGCGTCGCCAACCCCTATGCGCAGATGCGCAAGGATTTCGGGTTCGAGTTCTGCCGCTCCGAGAGCGAGAAGAACCCCTATGTTGCCGGCCCCCTGAAGCGCACCGACTGCTCGCTGGTGTCCGACGGCGCCGCCGCGCTGGTGCTGGCCGACAGCGAGACCGCGAAGTCGTTCGCCAAGGCGGTCAATGTCCGCGCCACCGCGCACGCGCAGGATTTCCTGCCGATGTCCAAGCGCGACATCCTCGCCTTCGAGGGCTGCACGGTGGCCTGGCAGCGCGCGCTGGAGAAGGCGGGCGTCACGCTGTCCGATCTCTCCTTCGTCGAGACCCATGACTGCTTCACCGTCGCCGAGCTGATTGAGTACGAAGCGATGGGCCTGACCCCGAAAGGGCAGGGCGCCCGCGCCATCAAGGAAGGCTGGACGCTCAAGGACGGCAAGCTGCCGGTCAATCCGTCCGGCGGCCTCAAGGCCAAGGGCCACCCGATCGGCGCCACCGGCGTCTCCATGCACGTCATGACCGCCATGCAGCTCACCGGCACGGCGCCCGAGGGCATGCAGCTCCCCAACGCCAAGCTCGGCGGCATCTTCAACATGGGCGGTGCGGCGGTCGCGAACTACGTCTCGATCCTGGAGCCGGCGAAGTAGGCGAGGTCCATACTCCGTCATTGCGAGCGAAGCGACGCAATCCAGGGCCGAGCATGCTGCCCTGGATTGCGTCGTCGCTGCGCTCCTCGCAATGACGGTGATACAGGAGAGCTTCCGCGATGCGGAAGCTCTTTGTCATTCGCTGGTCCGATTGCCTATCATGATCATCTCCACCGAACGTCTGACCTTGCGCGAGTGGCGCGACGAGGACCGGGCGCCGTTCGCGGCGATGTCCGCCGATCCGGCCGTGATGCAATTCCTCCGCGCGCTGCCAACGCGGCAGGACTCGGACCGGTGGATCGATTTCCAGATCGCCCATCAGGCCGCGCACGGCTTCGGCTTCTGGGTGGTCGAAGACCGCGCCACCGGCACTTTCCTCGGCGCCACCGGTCTGTTCCGCGTCACCTTCGACGCGCCGTTCACGCCGGCGGTCGAGATCGGCTGGCGGCTGGCGCGCGCGGCCTGGGGGCAGGGGATCGCGACGGAGGCAGCGCGCGCGTCGCTCGCGTTCGGCTTCGATGAGCTCGGCCTTGATGAGATCATCGCCTATGCCGCGCCGGCCAATCACGCCTCGCAGAACGTCATGCGCAAGCTCGGCATGAGCCGCGACGAAGCGTCCGATTTCGATCATCCGCGGGTCGAGGCGGACAGTCCGCTGCGCCGGCAGGTGATGTACCGGCTGCCACGCGAGATGTGGGCCAAGAGCGAGATGCGGTAGGGTGGGCAAAGCGGCCGCCGAAGGCGGCAGCGTGCCCACCGTCGGGCGGCGTGCGCATCAGCAGGATGGTGGGCACGGCGCCATTGCGAGCGCATGCGTGGAGAGAGCGCGGCAGCGCCTTTGCCCACCCCAGGGTGCCATTCTGGTAGCCCGGATGAGCGCAGCGATATCCGGGTCCATCGCGACAGCTCGTGTGACCCCGGATGTCGCTGCGCTCATCCGGGCTACGGCTTCCAGACCTTTTCCTCGCTGAAGCCGAGCTCGGCAAAATCCTTCGTCCGGAACGAGGCGTCATCCGCCGGAAAGAACTCATCCAGCTGCGGCGGCTTCACCGACGTGCTCGACAGCATCGCATGCGCCTGGCCGCGGTGGTGGATGTCGTGCTGGAACAGATGCAGCAGGAGGCGGTCGCAGCGCTCGTTCTGCACGCGGCTCTCGCGGTTGATGCGTACGTTCACGTCGAGCCGCGCCGGTGTCAGCGCCTCGCAGAACGCGATCAGGCGGCGGTCCATCGCGCTCTGCGCCTTCGCAAGATCGGCCAGGCGCGGGAACGGCACCTCGTTCTGCCACGCCATCGGGCCGAGCCAGCCGCCTTCCAGCGCATCGATGTAGAACAGATCGATGATGTAGATGTGGTTCAGCGTCCGCTGCAGGCTCGGGAAAAAGCCCGTGCGCTCGGCGGCGAAATCCTCGGCGCTGAGCTGGCCGCAGGCGGTCAGCAGCCGGTGATTGGCCCATGCATTGTTATAGGCGAGGGCGCGAAAGGTCTGGACGAGATCGGCGGGCATTGGGACAGGGCACCCCGTGATGGCTCGCCGCAGATCATACGGAACTGATCACGCCATTCACCACCGATTTCCGCAGCCATCCGTGCACCATCCCCATGCGCGTTGCGGAACTCTGCCACAATTGGTCGCGGTGCATCGCTGCGCCTCCTGTGCAACAAGTTGAGATGCCGCACGACACACCCCTCATCGCGACCATCGTCGCCGGCCTTGGACTGGCCTTCGTCTTCGGAGCGCTCGCGCAGCGGTTCCGGTTCCCGCCGCTGGTCGGCTACCTCCTCGCCGGCGTTGCCGTCGGTCCATTTACGCCGGGCTTCGTCGCCGACCAGGCGCTGGCGACCGAACTGGCCGAGCTCGGCATCATTCTCCTGATGTTCGGCGTCGGCCTGCATTTCTCGCTCAAGGACCTGATGTCGGTGCGCGCCATCGCCGTGCCCGGCGCGATCGTGCAGATCACGGTGGCGACCCTGATGGGCATGGCCTTGAGCTGGGCGATGGGCTGGTCGATCGGCGGGGGGCTCGTGTTCGGTCTCGCGCTCTCGGTCGCCAGCACCGTGGTGCTGCTGCGCGCGATGCAGGAGCGCCGGCTGATGGACACCGAGCGTGGCCGCATCGCGGTCGGCTGGCTGATCGTCGAGGATCTCGCGATGGTGCTGGCGCTGGTGCTGATCCCGGCCCTTGCCAGCCTGCAGAACGGCAATGGCGACGTCGCCGCCGCCGATCCGCTCGCCGCCCGCTTCGGCCTCGGGCTGACCGGCGTGCTGCTGCTGACCTTCGTCAAGATCGGCGTGTTCATGGCGGTGATGCTGCTGGTCGGCCGCCGCTTGATCCCGTGGATCCTGCACTACATCGCCCACACCGGCTCGCGCGAGCTGTTCCGCCTCGCCGTGCTCGCGATCGCGCTCGGCGTCGCCTTCGGATCGACAAAACTGTTCGGCGTGTCGCTCGCGCTCGGCGCCTTCTTCGCCGGCATGATGCTCGGCGAGTCGCCGCTGAGCCAGCGCGCCGCGCAGGAGTCGCTGCCGCTGCGCGATGCCTTCGCGGTGCTGTTCTTCGTCTCCGCCGGCATGCTGTTCGATCCGGGAAGCATCATCCGCGAGCCCTGGCCGCTCCTCGCCACCCTGTTCATCATCCTGTTCGGCAAGTCGGTTGCCGCGTTCCTGATCGTGATCGCATTCCGCCATCCCACGTCGACGGCGCTGACGATCTCCGCGAGCCTCGCCCAGATCGGCGAGTTCTCCTTCATCCTCGCCGAGATCGGCGGTGCCTCGAACCTGCTGCCGAAAGCGGGCCGCGACCTGATCCTGGCCGGTGCCATCATCTCGATCATGCTCAATCCGCTGATGTTCGCCGCGCTCGATTGGCTGCTGCCGCGGCTGGAGCGCCGCCGCGCCGATGCCTCGACGCCGGCCGCAACACCGCCGGCCGAGATCCCGGTGACGCAACTGACCGAGCACACGATCATCGTCGGCTATGGCCGCGTCGGACGCCTCGTCGGCGAGGCGCTGCAGCAGCGCGGGCATCCGTTCCTTGTGGTGGAGACGTCGGAGGACATCCTCGAGCAATTGAAGAGCGATGGCGTCGAGACCATCACGGGCAACGCCGCGCGCAGCAACGTGCTGCGGGCGACCAATCCGGCCCTGGCGCACGCGCTCGTCATCGCCATCCCCGAGGCGTTCGAGGCCGGACAGATCGTCGAGCAGGCGCGCGCCGCCAATCCGGCGCTGCACATCGTGGCGCGGGCGCATTCCGATGCCGAGGTCGATCATCTCAAGTCGCTGGGCGCCGACAAGGTCATCATGGGCGAGCGCGAGATCGCGCGCGGCATGATCGAGGAATTGGATACGAGGCCACCCGACGCCGCCCCCGAGCTGGCGCCGGAGCGGACGGCGGAGGGGGTGCAGATCCAGGCGTAGAACGCGCAGCCCCGGGTGAGCGAAGCGACACCCGGGTTCATTCGCACAGCTCGTGTGACCCCGCATATCGCTTCGCTCATCCGGGCTTCGGGCCTATGGCTGCGTCGAGCGGCGAATTTCGCTTGTGCCTTCAGGCTGATTTGCCCTGTCCAGTCCCCGCGCGAAAAATATTCATGTTTCGTTTTTACAGAAAATATGTTTCACTCCCGCCATCCTGCTTCGCCACGAGGGGCGCTTCGCGATCGTCACGAACGTTGAGGCAGGGAGGCGGTGGCCGCGACGTGTCGCAGCGTAGCTTGTCTGCGCGGACGAACGGCATGGCGCGGACGTGAAGTCGCGTGGTCCCGGCATCCCGACGCTGATGCCAAGCCTAAGGGGCATGATGATCCCAACGGCGACGGTGGCCAAAAGCCGGTGCACCGAGGAGATCGCGAAGTAAGCGTGAAAACCATCGCGCAGGGAAGGCCGGGTCGGTCCGGCTGAACCTGTGGTTCTCTCCCCGTGCTTTCTTTCGCACGGGGGCCACGGGTGCCAGTCGGCACCCGGCCTTCCCTGCGCCCTCTGTTTCGAAGGGGGCGGCTTCGATCAGCACAGCTCGGACAGACCCTGTCGCGAGGCCCCTGATGCTCGCGTGGTTGCTGGAAGCAGACCTTGCCTTACTCCGGCATCATCTCGCCGGAGCCGCCGAACTCGGCCGGGAAATCCTTCAGCTTCGGCAGGCCGTCCCTGATGGGCAGCACCGTTTCCGCGTAGTTGACGTGCACGCCGGGCGTGAACTTCAGCGTCGGAATCGTCGCGGCATAGACGTCGATCATGCCGAGCGGCGGGTGGTCGGTCATCAGATGTCCGCCACACTTGGTGCAGTACTTGCGGTAGCTCATGTCGGTCTTGTGGTAGGTGCCGATCGCATCGGCGCCCCTTGTCACCCGCACGCTCTGTGGCTTCCACAGGGTGAAGGCGTTGACCGGGCCGGCCGACCAGGACCGGCACGACGAACAATGGCAATAGCCCATTGCCTCCGGCTCGCCGTCGGCCTCGATCTCGACCGTGCCGCAGAAGCATTTGCCCTGATAGAGCGTCATGAGAGCGTTCTCCCTCGTGTGTGTTCTGGATGTTGGACCGGCATGCTGACACACCTGAACGTTGAAATGGAATCCTAGAATGCAGCTCGCTGCAGGGAACATCTGGTGCAGCGCAGCGGTCCTCGTCCGTGATCCGCGACACGGAATGTTGCGGCGGGGGATCAGACGCATGGCCCCATACCCGCAGGCCCGCTTGCTAGGGAACATCAGGTGCCGTTAGCTCTGGCGACAACAAGGATCGAGGGAGCCGACGCCACGATGGGACCGCTTGCGGGCATCAAGGTCATCGACATGACCACCGTGCTGATGGGGCCGTATGCTGCCCAGACGCTCGGCGACTACGGCGCAGATGTCATCAAGGTGGAATCGCCGGAAGGAGACGTCACCCGCAAGATCGGCCCCTGGCACCATCCCGGCATGGGCCCGGTGTTCCTCAACACCAACCGCAGCAAGCGCGTGATCTGCCTCGACCTCAAGAAGACGGCCGGCCGCGAGGCCGCGCTGCGCATGGTCAAGGATGCCGACGTGCTGCTCTACAACATCCGGCCGCAGGCGATGGCGCGGCTGAACCTCGGCTACGACGTGGTCTCCGCGCTCAATCCGCGGCTGGTCTATGCCGGCGTGTTCGGCTTCGGACAGGACGGCCCCTATGCGGCAAAACCCGCTTACGACGACCTGATCCAGGGCGGGGCGGCGCTGTCGCACCTGATGGCGGTCGCGGGCGACGGCACGCCGCGCTATGTGCCCAATGCCCTGGTCGACCGCATCGTCGGCCTGACCGCGGTCGGCGCGATCTGTGCGAGCCTGGTGCATCGCGACCGCACCGGGCGCGGCCAGCGTCTCGACGTGCCGATGTTCGAGACCATGTCGGCCTTCATCATGGGCGACCACATGGGCGGGCTGACCTACGAGCCGCCGCTCGACAAGGGCGGCTATGCGCGGCATTTGTCGCCCGACCGCCGGCCCTACAAGACCGCCGACGGCCATATCTGCGTGATCGTCTACAACGACAAGCAATGGGACGCATTCTTCACCGCGTCCGGCCGCACCGACCTGCGCGCGGATGACAGGTTCAACAGCTTTGCCAGACGTGCCGCCAACATCGATTTCGTCTATGCCGAGCTAGCGCGCATCTTCCAGACCCGCACCACGGCCGAATGGACCGATCTGCTGGACGACGCCGATATTCCGGTCATGCCGATGCACGATCTCGAAAGCCTGCTGAACGATCCGCACCTCGTGGCGACCGATTTCTTTCCCGTGGTCGAACATCCGACCGAAGGTCCGATCCGCAGCACCCGCGTCTCGGCGACCTGGTCAGAGACCAAGGCCGAGCCGCAGCGTCTGGCGGCACGGCCGAACGAGCATGGCGCTGATATCCTGCACGGGCTTGGATTTTCGGACGAGGAGATCGCCGCGATGATCCGCGACGGCGTGACCACGCCGGCGCCAGCCAGGGAGTGAGACGATGGATTTCGCGCTCTCCGCCAACCAGGAATCGATCCGTGATGCGGTGGCCAAAATCTGCGCTCGCTTCGACGACGCCTACTGGCTGAAGAAGGACAAGGACGGCGGCTTTCCTGCCGACTTCCACCGGGCCTTGGCCGAGGCTGGCTGGCTCGGCATCTGCATCCCCGAGGAGTTTGGCGGCTCCGGCCTCGGCATTCTCGATGCTGCGATCATGATGCGCACCATCGCCGAATCCGGCGCCGGAATGTCCGGTGCCTCGGCGATCCACATGAACGTGTTCGGGCTCAATCCGGTCGTCGTGTTCGGGACCAAAGAGCAGTGCGCGCGGATGCTGCCGGGCATCGTCGATGGCAGCGAGAAGGCCTGCTTCGCGGTGACCGAGCCCAACACCGGCCTCAACACCACCCAGCTCAAGACCCGCGCCGTGCGCAAGGGCGACCGCTACATCGTCAACGGCCAGAAGGTGTGGATATCGACCGCGCAGGTCGCCGAGAAGATCCTGCTGCTGGCGCGAACGACGCCCTTGGAGGAGGTGAAGCGCCCGACCCATGGGCTCAGCCTGTTCTACACGGATTTCGATCGCAGCCGGATCAAGGTGCACGAGATCGAGAAGATGGGCCGCAAGCCGGTCGACTCCAACGAGCTGTTCTTCGAGGATGTCGAGATCCCGGTCGAGGACCGCCTGGGCGAGGAGGGGCGGGGCTTCGACTACATTCTGCATGGGATGAACCCTGAGCGCATCCTGATTGCCGCCGAAGCCGTCGGGCTCGGTCATCTCGCGTTGGCACGCGCGAGCGCCTATGCGCGGACGCGCAACGTGTTCAATCGCCCGATCGGTCAGAACCAGGGCATCCAGCATCCCCTGGCGAAGAACTGGATGGAGCTGGAAGCCGCCTGGCTGATGGTGCTGCAGGCCGGCTGGCAATATGACCAGGGCATGGCGTGCGGCCCGGCCGCCAACGCCGCGAAATATCTCGCGGCAGAGGCCGGCTTTCACGCCTGCGAGCAGGCGGTGATGACCCATGGCGGCTTCGGCTACGCGCGCGAGTATCACGTCGAGCGTTACCTGCGCGAATCCCTGATCCCCCGCATCGCCCCGATCAGCCCGCAACTGATTTTGTCCTTCATCGCCGAGAAGGTCCTCGGCCTGCCGAAATCGTATTGAGATGAACTCTTGCTGAAATGATGAACCCAATCGCGATGGACGCACGCTGCCCGCATTCCCTCCCCCCTTGTGGGGGAGGGGCAGGGAGGGGGGTACCCCACGACGACTCCTCGTGCGGCCACCCCCACCCCCGCCCCCTCCCCGCAAGGGGGAGGGGAGCGCAGCGGTGCTCTTGGTGCGCCAGATGACCTACGTCACCGGCACCGGTCTCACGCCGTTCGGCAAACACGACGGCCGCTCCTCGCTCGATCTCATGAGCCTGGCCGCGCAGCTCGCGCTCGACGATGCCGGGCTGAGGCGGCGCGACATCGACGGCATCCTGTGTGGCTATTCCACGGTGTCGCCGCACATCATGCTCGCGACCGTGTTCGCCGAGCATTTCGGCCTCACGCCGTCCTATGCTCACGCCGTCCAGGTCGGCGGCGCCACCGGGCTCGCGATGGTGATGCTGGCGCATCACCTGGTCGAGGCCGGCGTGGTCAAGCACATGCTCGTGGTCGCCGGCGAGAACCGCCTGACCGGGCAGAGCCGCGACGCCTCGATCCAGGCGCTGGCGCAAGTCGGCCATCCCGACTACGAGTTGCCGCTGGGGCCGACCATCCCTGCCTATTACGGCCTCGTCGCCTCGCGCTACATGCACGAATACGGCGTCACCGAGCATGACCTCGCCGAGTTCGCCGTGCTGATGCGGGCGCATGCGTTCGATCATCCCGGCGCGCAATTCCATGAGCCGATCACCATCGCCGACGTCATGGCATCGAAGCCGGTGGCGCGGCCGCTGAAGCTGCTCGACTGCTGTCCGGTCTCCGACGGCGGCGCCGCCATCATCATCAGCCGCGAGCCGACCGGAGCGACAGCGGTGCGCGTGCGCGGCTGCGCCCAGGCGCACACACATCAGCACGTCACGGCGGCGCCGGCCCTGAGCGAGCTCGGTGCCGAAATCGCGATCAAAAAGGCCAAGGCGGCCGCAGGCATCGAGATCGCCGACGTCGACTACGCCGCGGTCTATGACAGCTTCACCATCACGCTGTGCATGCTGCTCGAAGACCTTGGGCTCGCCGGCCGCGGCGAGGCTGCGGCGCGGGTCAGGGCCGGGAATTTCAGCCGTGACGGCGCGGTGCCTCTCAACACCCATGGCGGACTCTTGAGCTATGGCCATTGCGGCGTCGGCGGCGCGATGGCGCATCTCAGCGAGGCACATCTGCAGATGACGGAGCGGGCGGGTCAACGTCAGGTGGGCGACGCCACGCTGACCTTGCTGCATGGCGATGGCGGCGTGCTGTCGTCGCATGTCAGCATGTTCTGGGAGCGGGTGCGATGAGCGAATCGGCCGACTGGACCAGGGGTGCTGCAACGATTCGCTTTCAGCGCTGCGCGTGCTGCGCCCACCTGCAGTATTTCCGCCGCAACTTCTGCGCGGCCTGCGGCTCGCTTGCGCTCACCGATCACGCGGCGACGGGCGAAGGCACCATCTATGCGGCATCATTGGTCTGCCGTGCCGCGACGCCGGAGACGCGCGCGCATGTGCCCTACAACATCTTGCTGGTGGATATGCGCGAGGGCTTTCGCATGATGGCCCATGGCGACCACGAACTTGCGATCGGCGATTCGGTCGAAGCGCGCTTCGTCGCCTTTGCAGGCGGCACGGTGCCTTACTTCGGGAAGGCGAAATGACGATGGAGCGCCGCGCTATGACTGGACACGCCAAGCGCAGGCGGCCGAGGCGGGACGATACGCATGACAAATTCGTCCCGACCCGGATCGCCGCGCGATTGACGCAAAACTGTTACGCTACGCTCACCAACTCAAACGCAACTCTACTCGGTCGTTCGCGTGAGCAATCAAGCTCACATTCCTACCTACGGGCGATGAAGAAACTGCGACGCAGAACCTCCAGACAGCCCTTCATCGCCCGTAGAACAGGACGCTGGCGATGACGATCATGGACGTCACCGCCAGCATATGCGCGAGTGCCTCCGACGTTGCCCTCTTAGTGGCTTCCTTCATGCCGTTCCTCCCTGGACACTGGACACGACTCTCCGTGGCGCAAATACACACGCTACGTCGGCTGGAATTTTACTCGGAACACCCCACTTCGACGTTCGCTTCGCGAGTCCCCACTCGGCGTTCATCGACGGTTCAGAACATCGTCGGGTAATGCGGCGTGAATTGGGCTCGCTTATGGTTGTCCTGCGACCGAGTCCCGGTAACGTTTAGGCGAGCCCGTACAAATACGAGTGATGCGAATTATCGACCGAAAGCCGTTAGTTACTGTGGATTGCAACCTTGAGTAATTGTTTGCTTCGACCGCGTGCGACACTTCGATGACGGACTTCGACGCACTGAGATCAGTCTGCCGCGAGCAAATTGAGCCGCGCATTGGCGACAGTCAGACGCTCGGCCAACAGCTGCGCCAGATTGCGCATGATCCGCTCGCCGGCTTTCGGATGTCGCACCCGGAAACGTTCGAAATCCACCAGCGAGATCTCGAAAGCGGTGGCCGAGAAATCCGCGACGACGTCGGCGGAGCGCACGGGCTCCAGCAGTGCCATCTCGCCGAAGCATTGCCCTGCCGTCAGCGTCGCGAGCCGGATGCCGTCGGGCAGGGTGACGTGGACGACGCCGGAGCGCAGGAAGAACAACGAGGCCGCAGCATCGCCGGCCGCGAGGATGCGTTCGCCCTGCCGATAGTGCCGGATGATCGCCAGTGCCGCGAGCTCATGGCGCTCGTCCGCGGAGAGCCCCGCGAGCAGCGGCTGCTCGGCGAGCTCGGTGGTTTCGAGGAAATCGATGGCGCCGCCATAGCGATAAACGATCTGGTCCTCGGCCCATTCGATCGCGGTGTCGAGCAGGTAGAAGTCGCGCACGTTCTTGCTGTCGCCGGTACGGGCCGCGATCTCCTGCCATTCCGGCGAGCTGCGGCGGATGCCCGACAGCACGACGGTGACGTGGAAGTCGGCGAGCTCGTGAAACAGCTCGGAGAGCAGGCGCAGGCCTGCTTGTGTCATCGCGGTGACGCGGTGGAGGTCGACGATGACGAATTGCGGTCGCGTGCTCGCCGCAAGCTGGCGCGAGACGTAGTCGACGCTGGAAAGGGACAGCGTGCCGACCAGCTCGAGCACGCGCACCGCGTCGGGATGGGCGGTGAGGATGTTGCGCTCCTGAGCGCGGCGGCTGCGTCGCGACGGGTTGGCGCCGATGTCGTAGTCGGCGATGATCGTGGTGCGCGCATCGTCGGAACGGTTCAGCATGTGCAGGCCGTAATGCGCCGACAGCGCCTCGCAGACCTTGATGCCGCGCACGCTGTTGCCGTGACCGTCGAGCCTGGGCGAATAGCTGCCGAGCCCGAGCCGTGCCGGCAGGCTTGCCAGGATGCCGCCGCCGACGCCGCTCTTGGCGGGAATGCCGACGCGGTAGATCCACTCGCCGGCGAAGTCATACATGCCCGACGAGGTCATCACCGACAGCGTGCGCGACACGGCATAGGGCGTCACCACCTGCTCGCCGGTGACCGGATTGACGCCACGATTGGCGAGCGTGGCCGCCATGATCGCGCAGTCGCGCGCTGTGACGAGCACGGCGCATTGCCTGAAGTAGACCGCGAGCACGTCGTCGACAGGCTCCCTGATGACGTCGGAAGTCCGCAGCAGATAGGCGATCGCGCGGTTGCGATCACCGGTGGCGGCTTCCGATGCGAACACCGCGTCGTCGACATCGAGCTTGCGGCCGGCGAAGCGGCCGAGCGCATCGCGGATGGTCTCGAAGGCGTCGTCGTGCCGTGCCCTGCGGATCAGGCCGCTGCAGGCGATCGCGCCGGCATTGACCATCGGATTGAACGGGTGGTTCTCGGCATTGAGCCGGATCGAATTGAAGGGGTCGCCCGACGGCTCGACGCCAATCACGCGCTCGACCTCGTCGGAGCCGAGCGTATCGAGCGCCAGCGCGAACACGAACGGTTTCGACATCGATTGAATCGTGAACGGCACGCGGCTGTCGCCGACCTCATAGACATGGCCGTCGAGCGTGGCGAGGCTGATGCCGAAATGCGTCGGGTCGGCTTTACCGAGCTCGGGAATGTAGTTCGCGACCGCGCCGTCGTGGTCAGGCCAGAAGTCGGCATGGCAGGCCGACAGGAAGCGCTGCAGCGGCGGCATCGCGGCCGTCGCCCAATGCTGCGGATGTCGGATCGGCCTCGGGTGGATGGTCATGGCAAGCTCGGCGGGAACAAGGTCTCGCGCCGGTTATGTCGCAGCCGCGACGGCGCAGCCAGCCCACACTTGTCGCAACGCTGGTCAAATGTTGCCGTTGCTCACCGATTGAGCGGGTTTGCGGGCGCGATGACCGCTCCGTGTTGCCATGCGCGGGGACGATGCCGATCGAAAGCCAGCGCTGCGGTACCGCGCTTGGAACCGGCGATGGTCGTCACGCCCGCATGCCGCTGGCCGTTGTCTAAGGATGCCGAGTCTTGTGCCAACACGCTGAAGAACGGCGGCTTTTAGAGACGGTCTACTGTTGTGACGGCAAAACGGCTGGGTTAGCTTGTTCAATAAGCGGAATATCATTCCGCATGACGGAATTGGTGGGAAACGCATGGGACGACGGTCTGAGCGATTGAGCAGGAGCAGCATGCTGCCCGGAGATCTTGCCGGCGAGGGCGAGGTCATTCAGGTGGTGTCGCGGGCGTTCGACGTGCTTCGCTGTTTCGAGGGGCACGAGGCGCGGCTCGGCAATCTCGAAATCTCCAACCGCTGCGGCCTGCCGCGGTCGACGGTGTCGCGGCTGACGCACACGCTGACGCGCATGGGCCAGCTGGTCTACCTGCCGCGCGATCAGAAATACCGCATCGGCCCGAGCGCCGTGGCGATGAGCACGTCGATGACCAGAGGCTTGCAGTTGCGCAATCTGATCCGGCAGCGGCTGCAGGACGTCGCCGAGCAGTTGCCCGGCACCGTCGGCTTCGTCATTCCCGACCGCTTCCACCTCGTCTATCTCGAGTTCGGCCGCGCCGCGAATGCGCTCGGCCTGCATGAGACCACGGGCAGCCGCATCTCGATGGCCTCGACCGCGGCCGGTCATGCCTATGTCGCCGCGCTCGAGCCGGAGGTCGGCGACGCCTTGCTGGCCGAGATGGAGCGCGAGATGCCGGACGCGGCCAAGCTGCTGCGGCCACGCCTCGAGCACAACAGACAGTTTCTCAAGGAGCATGGCTACGTCGTAGCCTGCGGCCTGTGGAGTCCGCACATCAATGGCGTCGCGCTGCCGCTGTGGTCGCCGCAATACCAGACTTATGTCGTGCTCACGATCGGCCTGTTGTCGGCGATGTACGACGAGCAGCGGCTGCACGACGAGGTCGCCCAGCCGATGCGCGAGCTCGGCCGCAGCATCGCCGCGCTGCTGCAGGGCGCGGAAGCCGACGTCTTCAACAGCCGGATGGACAGAAAGCCGCTCCAGGTGAACGCGAAGACCAACCATAAGAACAAGACCATCACCGGGGCAGGGGGAACGAATGAGTTGGCAGCCGGAGCTCGAGGAACTGGCCCGGCGCGAGGCCTTCGCGCGGGAGATGGGCGGGCCTGACAAGGTCAAGCGTCAGCACGACCAGGGCCGCCTCACCGTTCGCGAGCGCATCGACGGCGTCGTCGATCCCGGCAGCTTCCACGAGATCGGCGCGGTCTCAGGGATCGGCGAGTATGACGAGCAGGGCGAGCTCACGCATGTGACGCCCGCCAATTGCGTGTTCGGGCGCGGCCGCATCGACGGCCGCACCGTCGTCGTGGTCGGGGATGACTTCACCGTGCGCGGCGGCTCGGCCGACGCATCGATCGCCGCCAAGCCGCTGATGGCGGAGGAGATGGCGCACGACTTCCGTCTGCCCATCATCCGCATCATCGAGGGCTCCGGCGGCGGCGGCTCGGTCAAGACGATCGAGACCAAGGGCGCGGCCAACCTGCCTGGCGGCATCGGCGGCAATCGCTGGTACCGCTACACGACCGAGAACATGTCGCTGGTGCCCGTGGTCGCGCTCGGCCTCGGCTCGGTCGCAGGGCTAGGCGCGGCGCGGCTCGCGGCGAGCCACTACTCGGTGATGACCAAGCAGTCGGCGATGTTCGTCGCCGGCCCGCCGGTCGTGAAGCGGCTGGGGCAGGACCTCGGCAAGATGGAGCTCGGTGGTGCCGACATCCAGACCCGCGCCGGCGGCGTCGATCATGCGGTGGACACCGAGGCGGAGGCGTTCGCCTGCGCGCGGCGCTTCCTGTCCTACCTGCCATCGTCGGTCTACGAGCTGCCGCCGACCTTGCCCTGCACCGATGACCCGCAGCGCGTCGACGAGCAGCTCATCAGCGCGGTGCCGCGGGATCGCCGGCGCGTCTACAAGATGCGGCCGATCATCGAGTCCGTCGTCGACAACGGCTCGTTCTTCGAGGTGACGCAGAACTATGGCCGTCCGATCATCATCGGCCTCGCGCGTCTCGAAGGCCGCGCGGTGATGGTGCTGGCGAGCGATCCCTATCATTATGGCGGCTCGTGGACCGCGGATGCCTGCCAGAAGGTGATCCGCTGGGTCGATTTCGCCGAGACCTTCCATCTGCCGATCGTCTACCTGATGGATTGCCCCGGCTTCATGGTCGGGCTCGAGGCGGAGAAGGCGGCAACCATCCGCCATGGCGTGCGCGCGATGGCCGCCGTCAATCAGTCGACGGTGCCGTGGTGCACGGTGATCGTGCGCAACAATTTCGGCGTCGCCGGTGTCGTGCATCAGCCAGCCGACCGGTTCTCGATCCGCTACGCCTGGCCGTCGGCCTATTGGGGCTCGCTGCCGCTCGAAGGCGGCATCGAGGCGGCCTATCGCGCCGAGATCGACGCCGCGCCCGACCCGAAAGCCAAGCTCAAGGAGATCGAGGATCGGCTGAACAAGCTGCGCTCGCCGTTCCGCTCGGCCGAGAAGTTCTGGGTCGAGGAGATCATCGACCCGCGCAAGACGCGCGCGCTGCTGTGCGAGTTCGCGCGCCTTGCCGAGCCGCTGCGCACGCCCGGGCCGCCCACGGCGATGACGACTCGGCCGTGAGCGGCTGATGTTAAGCCGCGGCGGGCTTCGCCTGCCGCGCGATCGCCAGCGCCAGGAGCGCGGCGACGATGCACAGTGCGCCCGCCGTGAAGAACGCCGGCAGGTAGCTCTGCAACAGAGTGCGCGACAGGCCGGCGCCGAACGCGGCGGTGCCGGCGCCGAGCTGATGTCCGGCGAACACCCAGCCGAACACCAGATTGGCCCGCTCGGCCCCAAACCGCTGCGCGGTCAGCCGCACCGTCGGCGGCACGGTGGCGATCCAGTCGAGGCCGTAGAACATCGCGAACAGCGACAGGCCGTAGAACGAGAAGTCGGTGAACGGAAGGAACAGCAGCGAGAGCCCGCGCAAGCCGTAGTACCAGAACAACAGCCAGCGATTGTCGTACCGGTCCGACAGCCATCCCGAGACGATCGTGCCGACGAAGTCGAACATGCCCATCGCGGCGAGCAGGCTCGCCGCCTGCACCTGCGGAATGCCGAAGTCGAGGCACATCGGGATCAGATGGACCTGGACGAGGCCGTTGGTCGAGGCGCCACAGATGAAGAAGGTCGCGAACAGCATCCAGAACACCGGTGCGCGCGCCGCATCGCGGAGGGTGCCGAGCGCGGCGGCGAGGATCGGTGTGGTGACGGGCGCGGGTGCGGCGATCCGGTCGGTGCCCTTGTCGCCGAAGGGACGCAGGCCGAGATCACTCGGGCGATCGCGCATCAGCAGCAGCACGGCGGTGGCGGAAACGCCGAGCATGACGCAGATGAGCCCGAGCGCGACGCGCCAGCCGAGCCGCTCGGTGAGGCTGGCGAGCAGCGGCAGGAACACCAGCTGTCCGGTGGCGACGCTGGCGGTGAGGATGCCGACGACGAGGCCGCGGCGCGCGACGAACCAGCGCGTCGCGATGGTGGCGCCCAGCACCAGCGCGGTCATGCCGGTGCCGATGCCGATCACGACGCCCCACAGCAGCACGAGGTGCCAGACGTGGGTCATCGCCAACGACGAAAGCAGCGCGGTCACGACGATCAACTGGGCCAAAAGCGTGATGTTGCGCAGACCGTAGCGGTTGAGCAGGGCGGCGGCGAAGGGGGCCATCAGCCCGAACAGCACGAAGCGGATCGACAGTGCCGAGGAGATCTCCGCGGTGCTCCAGCCGAACTCCTGCTGGAGCGGCACGATGAACACGCCGGGTGCTCCCACCGTGCCGGCCGATACGAGGGCCGTGAAGAACGTTACGGCCACCATGATCCAGCCATAATGGATATTGCGCCGTTCGAGTGCTGCCGCGAGCCGGTTCGAGATCATGTGCTTCTCAGTTCGATGGGGATTTCGCGCCATTCTGCCAGGACGCCTCAACGACATAAATGGCTAAGTTCCCTCGTTTCAGGACATCAAGGTCGCTCTACGGCGATCGCAGTCGCCTCGCCGCCGCCGATGCATAGCGACGCCACGCCGCGCTTTAGTCCGCGGGCCTGCATCGCATGCAGCAGCGTCACGATCAGCCGCGCGCCGGTGGCGCCGATGGGATGGCCCAGCGCGCAGGCGCCGCCGTTGACGTTCAGCTGGTCACGCGCAATGCCAAGGTCGCGCTGCGCGGCCATCGCGACGATCGCAAACGCCTCGTTGATCTCGAACAGGTCGACATCCTCCACCCGCCAGCCGACCTTGTCGAGCAGCTTCCTGATCGCCGGAATCGGCGCGGTCGTGAACCATTGCGGCTCCTGGCTGTGCGTGGCGTGGCCCTTGATCTCCGCGATGATGGGCAGCCCGTCACGGTCCGCACGCGAGCGCTTGGCGAGTACGAGCGCTGCGGCACCATCCGCGTTCGCAGAGGACGCCGCGGGCGTGATAGTGCCGTCCTTGCGGAACGCCGGCTTCAGCGCCGGGATCTTCGCCGGATCGACCTTGAGCGGATGCTCGTCATTGACGACCAGACGTGCGCCGGATTTCTCGACGAGCGTGATCGGCGCGATCTCGGCCTTGAACGCGCCGCTCTCGACCGCCCTGCGCGCACGCGTCAGCGTCTCGACGGCGTAGGCATCCTGGTCGGCGCGGGTGAACTGATAGGCCTCGGCCGTCGCCTCGCCAAAATCGCCCATCGAGCGTCCGGTCTCATAGGCGTCCTCCAGGCCGTCCAGCATCATGTGATCGAGGATCCGATCGTGCCCGGCACGATAGCCGCCGCGCGCCTTGGTCAGCAGATACGGCGCATTGCTCATGCTTTCCATGCCACCGGACACGACGAGGTCGGCAGAACCGGCCTGGATGATATCGTGCGCCAGCATCGTGGCCTTCATTCCAGAGCCGCAGACCTTGTTGATGGTGGTGGCGCCCGTGGCATCGGGCAGGCCGGCGCCCCGTGCCGCCTGCCGCGCCGGAGCCTGGCCCTGACCTGCAGGAAGCACGTTGCCCATGACAACCTCCGTGACCGCATCAGGCGAAACGGCGGCGCGTTCGAGCGCGGATTTGATCACGTGCGCACCGAGCTTGTGCGCACTCAGCGGCGACAACTCGCCCATGAAGCGGCCGAGTGGAGTGCGGGCAGCGGACAGGATCACGACGGGATCGGACGAGGCCATGACAGGCTCCCTTAAAAAAGATGATAATCATCATATAATGACATCGCGAAAAAGGAAACCCCGGCAATCGCGCTGAACTTGTCGTGAAGCTGGCGCGACACTGCCGGGATCAGCGAGACGAGACTTGGAGAAACTTGCTATCGCTTGCGGTCGATGAACTGCTGCATCAGCCGTTTCGGCTCGTCGGTCAGGAACGACCGTCCGAAGGCGCCGATCGATATCTCGACGGACTCCTTCAGCGGCAGCTCCTCCCATTGCCGCAGCAGAGCTTTCTGAGTCCGCAGCGCTTCGGGACCGCAGGCGAGAAGGGATGCCACGGCCTTCTCGACCGCGATGTCGAGTTCTCCCTCGGCGGCGACGGCATCGACAAGGCCCCAGGCGAGCGCCGTCGGCGCGTCGATCGTCTCGGCCGTCATCAGCAGCCAGCGCGTGCGGCCCCAGCCGATGAGACGCGGCAGCAGCGCGGCATGAATGACCGAGGGGATGCCGACACGAACCTCGGGCATGCCGAACTTGGCATCATGTGCCGCGACACGGATATCGCAGGCCGTTGCGACCTCCAATCCGCCACCCAGACACCACCCTGGCATCCGCGCAATCACGGGTGCAGGAAAATTTCGCACCGCATCGCAGAGCCCGGCAAGTCGCGAGATGAACGTTTCCGCTGAAGCCTGATCGAGCGTCGCCATCTCCTTGATGTCGGCGCCGCCGATCATGCTCTTCCCGCTTTCGCCGGCCAAAACGAGAACGCGAATGCCGGCTTCGGCGGCGAGCGATTGCAGGCCGGCTTCTATGTCGAGAATCGCCGCCGAACCGAGAATATTGAGCGGACCGGCATTGCAGATCGTCAGCCGGACCACGCCGCGGCCGTCACGACTCACGCCGCAGTGGGAATTGAGCATGTCCATGGTTGTCCTCGTCGGGTTCCTGGGCAAGGGAGAGTGTGCCGGGAATAAATCAGGCCAGCGAAGTTGATTTAGATCAACTCGAATTCATCAAATAGCTGCAGTCAGCAGGACGCAGAACTGTTATTGTATGACCGCAGACATTCAATGGGACGGCAATGCGTTACTCTCCGGAACACAAGGCGGAAACCCACGCGCGGATCGTGCGCAAGGCATCGGTGCGGCTGCGCGAGCGTGGTGCTCACGGTGTCGGGGTTGCCGACCTGATGAAGGAGGCCGGGCTGACTCATGGCGGCTTCTATGCGCATTTCGATTCGCGCGAGGCGCTGGTCGTGGAGGCGTTCGGTTATGCGATCGACCGTTCGATTGAGCATTGGCGCAAGCTGCTGGACCAACTGCCGCCGCAGAAGCGACTCGCGGCCATCGTCGACGGCTATCTGTCCGCGGCTCATCGCGACGATGTCGGTCACGGCTGCGCGGTTCCTGCGCTTGGAGCGGAAATCGCCCGCGAGAGCGCAAAGACCCGCAAGGCCTTTGCTGCGAAGCTGGAAGAGCTGATCGCCCTGTTCGCCGAGTACATCAGCGACGTGCCGGCCAAGACTGCGCGAAGGCGGGCTTCGGCGATGCTCGCGACGCTGATGGGGACGCTCGTGATGGCGCGGCTCATGGGCAGCGGCGAATTGTCAGACGAAATCCTGAGCTCCGGGCGCGAGGTGGCGCTGGCTGTTGCCAGCGGCGGCGGGCCGGCGGGGAGGGCCCCTGCGCGGGCGCCCGCGAAAAGGCCCGTGAAGAAGGCGGCAGCCGCGAAGCGCTGATCCGTCGCGGCTCGGATGGTGGACGCAGCGCGCCACGCTGCAGGGTCTGCCGTGATCGTGCCGGCCGAGCGAAGGGGCGGCATTTTCGCAGCGCCGGGCAGCGCTTAGACCCTTCCCAAACGCCGCAAAGACTGCAAGATGCCGGCCAAATTGGCACTGCTTACCCCTGCGGAGGATACCCCATGCGTTCGATCGGTCATTTCATTGGCGGCAAAGAGGTCAAGGGCACGTCTGGACGGACGGCCGACGTCTTCGAGCCCATGACCGGCGACGTTCAGGCCAAGGTCGCGCTGGCCTCTCGCGCCGAGCTCCGTGCCGCTGTCGAGAACGCAAAGGCGGCGCAACCGGCCTGGGCCGCGACCAATCCGCAGCGCCGCGCCCGCGTGATGATGAAGTTCGTCGAACTCGTCCAGCGCGACTATGACCAGCTCGCCGATCTGCTTGCGCGGGAGCATGGTAAGACCGTCCCCGACGCCAAGGGCGATATCCAGCGCGGCCTGGAGGTCGCGGAGTTCGCCTGCGGCATTCCGCACCTGATGAAGGGCGAGTACACTGAGGGAGCCGGCCCCGGCATCGACATCTATTCGATGCGCCAGCCGCTCGGTGTCGTTGCCGGCATCACGCCGTTCAATTTCCCGGCGATGATTCCGATGTGGAAGTTTGCCCCTGCCATCGCCTGCGGCAATGCCTTCATCCTCAAGCCCTCGGAGCGCGATCCGGGCGTGCCGATGAAGCTCGCCGAGCTGATGATCGAGGCCGGGCTGCCGGCGGGCATCCTCAACGTCGTCAACGGCGACAAGGAGGCGGTCGACGCCATCCTCGAGGATCCGGACATCATGGCGATCGGCTTCGTCGGCTCGTCGCCGATCGCGCAGTACATCTATGAGCGCGCGGCTGCGCACGCCAAGCGCTGCCAGTGCTTCGGCGGCGCCAAGAACCACGCCATCATCATGCCGGACGCCGATCTCGACCAGGCGGTCGATGCGCTGATCGGCGCCGGCTACGGCTCGGCCGGCGAGCGCTGCATGGCGGTCTCGGTCGCCGTGCCCGTCGGCAAGACCACGGCCGACCGGCTGATGGAGAAGCTGATCCCGCGCGTTGAAAGCCTGAAGATCGGCACCTCGGTCGATCCCTCGGCCGATTTCGGTCCGCTGGTGACCCGCGAGGCGGTCGAGCGCGTCAAGAATTATGTCGATATTGGCCTCAAGGAAGGCGCGACGCTCGCCGTCGACGGCCGCGGCTTCAAGATGCAGGGCTACGAGAACGGCTTCTACATGGGCGGGTGTCTGTTCGACAACGTCACCAAGGACATGCGGATCTACAAGGAGGAGATCTTCGGCCCGGTGCTGTCGGTCGTGCGCGCCAAGGACTACGCCGAGGCGCTGGCGCTGCCGTCGGAGCATGATTACGGCAACGGCGTCGCGATCTTCACCCGCGATGGCGACGCGGCGCGCGACTTCGCGGCCAAGGTCAATGTCGGCATGGTCGGCATCAACGTGCCGATCCCGGTGCCGATCGCCTACTACACCTTCGGCGGCTGGAAGAAGTCCGGCTTCGGCGACCTCAACCAGCACGGTCCGGATTCGATCCGCTTCTACACCAAGACCAAGACCGTCACCTCGCGCTGGCCGTCCGGTGTCAAGGAAGGCGCGGAGTTCTCGATCCCGCTGATGAAGTGAGGTCGGGTCCGTTCGGACTCTCTCCTTCGTCATTGCGAGCGAAGCGAAGCAATCCAGGATCTTTCTGCAGAGGCAGTCTGGATTGCTTCGTCGCCTTCGGCTCCTCGCAATGACGGCGCATGAGGAAAGCGCAAAGACCAACAAACAAGACCAGGAAACGCGGAGAACGGATGCAGTTCGCTCTCGACGAGGATCAGATCGCGGTGCGCGACATGGCGCGCGCCTTCGCGGCCGAGAAGATTGCCCCGCATGCGCTGCGCTGGGACGAGGAGAAGCATTTTCCCGTCGATGTGATGCGGGAGGCGGCGGGCCTCGGCATGGGCGGCATCTACATCCGCGACGATGTCGGCGGCTCGGGTCTCAGCCGGCTCGATGCGGCGCTGATCTTCGAGGCGCTGGCGACGGGCTGCCCCACGGTGTCAGCCTTCATCTCGATCCACAACATGGCCTCGTGGATGATCGACACCTTCGGTACCGAGGCCCAGCGCCAGGCTTACCTGCCGAAGCTCTGCGCCATGGACCTGATCGCGAGCTACTGCCTGACCGAGCCGGGCGCGGGCTCCGATGCGGCGGCGCTGCGCACCCGCGCGGTGCGCGACGGCGACGACTACGTGCTCAACGGGCAGAAGCAGTTCATCTCCGGTGCCGGCGCCACCGACATCCTCGTCGCGATGGTGCGAACCGGCGCCGATGGTCCCGGCGGCATCTCCACGCTGGTGATCGACGCCAATGCCCCCGGCGTGTCGTTCGGCGCCAATGAGCGCAAGATGGGCTGGAATGCGCAGCCGACCCGGGCCGTGATCTTCGAGAATGCGCGGGTGCCGGTGGCCAACCGGCTGGGTGAGGAGGGCATTGGGTTCAAGATCGCGATGGCAGGGCTCGACGGCGGCCGTCTCAACATCGCCGCCTGCTCGCTCGGCGGCGCGCAGGCGGCGCTCGACAAGACGCTGGCCTATACGAAAGAGCGCAAGGCGTTCGGTAAGCGGCTCGACGAATTCCAGGCGCTGCAGTTTCGCATCGCCGACATGGCGATCGAGCTGGAGGCGGCGCGCACCTTCGTCTGGCGCGCGGCGGCTGCGCTCGACCGCAAGGATGCTGACGCGACCATGCTGTGCGCCATGGCCAAGCGCTTCGGGACCGATGTCGGCTTCGAGGTCGCCAACCAGGCGCTGCAGCTGCACGGCGGCTACGGCTATTTGAGCGAATACGGCATCGAGAAGATCGTCCGCGATCTGCGCGTGCATCAGATTCTCGAAGGCACCAACGAGATCATGCGCCTGATCGTGTCGCGCAAGCTGATCGAGGCGGCGCGATGAGCGAGGTCATCGAAGGCGACCTGATCATCCGCCGCGAAGGCTCGGCCGGCATCATCCGGCTGAATCGGCCGAAGGCGATCAACGCGATGACGCTGGAGATGTCGATGGGCATCGATGCCGCGCTGGATCAGTTCGAGGGCGATCCGGCCGTCGCAATTGTCGTGCTCGAAGGCGCGGGCGAGCGTGGACTTTGCGCGGGCGGCGACATCCGCGGGCTCTATGAGAGCTCGAAGACGAACGGCGATCTCGGCAAGGTGTTCTGGCGCCAGGAATACATCATGAACGCGCGCATCGGGGCGTTCCCAAAACCCTATGTCGCCTACATGGACGGGCTGGTGATGGGCGGCGGCGTCGGACTATCGGCGCATGGCCGTCACCGCATCGTGACCGAGAAGACCAAGCTCGCGATGCCGGAAGTCGGCCTCGGCTTCTTTCCCGACGTCGGCGGCACCTGGCTCTTGTCGCGCGCGCCTGGCGAACTCGGCGCCTATTTCGGCCTGACCGGGCAGACCATGAACGGGCCCGATGCGATCCATGCGCGCTTTGCCGATGCCGTGGTGCCGACCGAGAAATGGCCGGCGCTGCGCGAGGTCCTGACCAAAGTCAGGCCGGGCACGCTGTCGATCGAGATCGACCGGCTGATCGCCGGCTTCGCGACGTCGGAGACGGCCGGCCCGGTGGCGGCGCAGCAGGCGAAGATCGACGCGTGGTTCGCCCATGACAGCATGCACGACATCTTTACCGCGCTGAGAGCGGACGGCTCGGAGCTCGCGTTGGCGACGCTGAAGACGCTGAAGGAGAAGTCGCCGCGCGGCATGGTCGTGACGCTCAAGCTGCTGCGACTGGCACGCGGTGCGGCGTCCCTGGAGGAATGCTTGGTGCGTGAGTATCGTGCGGCGCTCGAAGTGTTCCGCAGCGACGATTTCCGCGAGGGCGTGCGCGCGGCGATCATCGACAAGGACCGCGATCCCAGATGGTCGCCGCCTGATGTCGATCTGGTGACACCGGACATGCTGGCGCCATATCTTGCCGAGATTGGCGCCGACGAGCTGACCTTTCCGCAGAGCAAATAACAATCAGGTCGAGGGGAGAGAACGAACCATGGCAACGATCGCATTCATCGGCCTCGGCAACATGGGCGGACCAATGGCCGCCAACCTGGTCAAGGCCGGCCACAAGGTGGTCGCGTTCGATCTGGTCGAGACCTCGCGCGCCCAGGCCAAGGCCGATGGCGCCGAAATCGCCGACAGCGCCGTCGCCGCGGCCAAAAGCGCCGATGCCGTCGTCACCATGCTGCCGGCCGGCAAGCATGTGCTGGCAGTCTGGACCGAGGTCGTGCCGGCAATGACGAAGGGCGCGCTGATCATCGATTCCTCGACCATCGACGTCGAGAGCGCGCGCGCCGCGCATGCGCTGGCCGCGAAGCACGGCATCGCCGCCGTGGACGCGCCGGTGTCCGGGGGCACCGGCGGCGCCAAGGCCGCAACGCTCACCTTCATGTGCGGCGGCGAGGAAAGCGCCTTCGCCACGGCGAAGCCGATCCTGGAGAAGATGGGCAAGAAGATCGTCCATTGCGGCGGCGCCGGCGCGGGGCAGGCGGCCAAGATCTGCAACAACATGATCCTCGGCATTTCGATGATCGCGGTGAGCGAGGCCTTTGCGCTCGGCGAAAAGCTCGGCCTGTCGCATCAGGCGCTGTTCGACGTCGCCTCGACCTCGTCAGGGCAGTGCTGGTCGCTGACATCCTATTGCCCAGTGCCGGGCCCGGTGCCGGCCTCGCCCGCCAACAACGACTACAAGCCCGGTTTTGCGACGGCGCTGATGCTGAAGGACCTCACGCTGTCGCAGGACGCCGCCAAGACGGCCGGCGCGGCGACGCCGCTCGGGCAGCACGCGCAGGAGATCTATAAGGCATTCGAGGCCGCCGGCCATGGCGGTGTCGACTTTTCAGGGATCATTCAGCACGTCCGTAAGCTCGCCGGGACCATCTGATGACGACATTCAAGGACGCACGCGCGTTTCTGCTGGCGCATCGCACCGACTACGATGCGGCCGTGAAGGGTTTTCGCTGGCCCGATCCCGTCCCGTTCAACTGGGCGCTCGACTGGTTCGATGCCGAACTCGCATCTCATCCGGAGAGTCGCGAGCGGACGGCGCTATGGATCTTCGATGCCGCGCAGGACCGCCAGACCAAGCTGTCCTTCGCGGCGCTGTCGCACCGCTCCAACCAGGTCGCGAACTTCCTGCGCGCGCAGGGGCTGAAGCGTGGGGACCATCTGCTGCTGCTGCTCGGCAATGTCGTGCCGCTGTGGGAGACGATGTTGGCGGCGATGAAGCTCGGCGTCGTCGTGATCCCCGCGACGACGCTGCTGACCACCGACGAGTTGCGCGATCGTCTGGAGCGCGGCCGCGCCAAGGCCGTGGTCGCCGCGCAGGATCAGGTTGCGAAGTTCGCCGATCTCGGCGCCGATGATCTCGTCCGGATCGTCGTCGGCGCGGCGGCCACGCCCGCCGGCTGGCTGCCGTTCGAGCAGGCGGCTGACGCGGCCGAGGCGTTCACGCCGGATGGGCCGACGCAGCCGGATGATCCGATGCTGCTGTATTTCACCTCGGGCACCACGGCCAAGCCGAAGCTGGTGCGGCACAGCCACCGCAGCTATCCGGTCGGCCATCTCTCGACCATGTACTGGCTCGGCCTGCAGCCGGGCGACGTGCACCTCAACATCTCCTCGCCGGGCTGGGCCAAGCATGCCTGGAGCTGCTTCTTCTCGCCCTGGAATGCCGGCGCCACGGTATTCGTGGTCAATCAGCCGCGCTTCGACGCCAAGGGGCTGCTCGCGATCATCAAACGCTGCGGCGTCACGACGCTGTGCGCGCCACCCACGGTGTGGCGGCTGTTCATCCAGGAGCATCTCGCCGACTTCAAGGTCTCGTTGCGCGAGGCCTGCGGCGCCGGCGAGCCGCTCAATCCGGAGGTGATCGATCAGGTGCGAGCCGCCTGGGGGCTGACGATTCGCGACGGCTATGGCCAGACCGAAACCGCGGCCATCGTCGGCAACTCCCCGGGCCAGAAACTGAAGATCGGCTCGATGGGCCGGCCGCTGCCGGGCTATCGCGTCGAGGTCGCCGACATCGACGGCAATCTCGCCAGTGAAGGCGAGATCACGCTGGCGCTCACCGGCGAGCGTCCGGCCGGCCTGATGCAGGGCTATCAGGGCGACGACGGTAAGCTGTCCGGCGCCGATGGCACGCGCTACCGCACGGGTGACGTCGTGTTCCAGGACGGCGACGGCTATCTCACCTTCGTCGGGCGCTCCGACGACGTGTTCAAATCGTCCGACTACCGCATCTCGCCGTTCGAGCTGGAAAGCGTGCTGCTGGAGCATGAGGCCGTCGCCGAGGCTGCCGTTGTGCCGTCTCCGGATCTCATCCGTCTCGCCATCCCGAAAGCCTATGTGTTGCTGACGGCCGGCGCGGAGCGCTCGCGCGCCACGGCGCTGTCGATCTTCGTGCATCTTCAGGCGCGGCTGGCGCCGTTCAAGCGCATCCGCCGGCTCGAGCTCGTGAGCGAGCTGCCGAAGACGATCTCCGGAAAGATCCGCCGCGTGCAGCTGCGCCGGCTGGAGCATGAGGACGACCGCACGGATCATCTGCGCGGCACGGAGTTCAAGGAAGAGGATTTCCCGGAGCTGAAGACCAGGCCGTCCGGGCACGAGGTGTAGGAACGCATGAACCAGATCTGGAAGAAGCCGCCGATTTCGCTCGCAGCCTATCAGGCCATGGTGGGCCAGGAGATCGGCGTGTCATCGTGGCACGTGCTCGATCAACAGCGCATAGACACCTATGCCGATGTGATCGAGGATCATCAGTTCATCCATGTCGATCCGGAGAAAGCCAAGGCGACGCCGTTCGGCACCACGATCGCGCACGGTTTTCTGACGATGTCGCTGCTGTCGGTGATGTCCTACGAGGTGATGCCGGCGATCGAGGGCACGGCGATGGGCGTCAATTACGGCTTCGACAAGCTGCGCTTCATCTCGCCGGTGAAATCGGGAAAACGCGTGCGCGGCCGCTTCGTGCTGGCGGAAGCCACGCTGCGCAAGCCCAAGGAATTGCAGTCGCGCACCAATGTCACGGTCGAGATCGAAGGCGAGGACAAACCCGCGCTGGTCGCCGACTGGATCGGACTGATCTATCTCAGCTAACTCTCTTCGTCCCAACCCACCCCTCGTCATCGCCGGGCTTGACCCGGCGATCCAACAAAACTGAGAGTTTTTCGAAGTGGATGGATGCCCGGGTCAAGCCCGGGCATGACGAGCCTAGAACCTAGGACACAGCAACATGGCAATCAGATTTGACGGACGCGTCGCCATCGTCACCGGCGCAGGCAATGGTCTCGGACGCGCGCATGCGCTGGGATTGGCGAGCCGCGGCGCCAAGGTCGTGGTCAATGATTTCGGTGGCGCGCGCGACGGCACCGGCGGCTCGATGACTGCGGCGGAGACGGTGGTCGAGGAGATCCGCAAAGCCGGCGGCACCGCGATCGCCGACGGCGCCGACGTCTCGAATTTCGAGCAGGTCACTGCGATGGTCGAGCGCGCCACGAAGGAGTGGGGCAGCGTCGACATCATGTGCGCCAATGCCGGCATCCTGCGCGACAAGTCGTTCGGCAAGATGGAGGTGGCGGATTTCGCCAAGGTGCTCGACGTGCATCTGGTCGGCAGCTTCTACTGCTGCAAGGCGGTGTGGAACGGCATGCGCGAGCGCAACTACGGCCGCATCGTGCTGACGACGTCGTCGTCCGGCCTGTTCGGCAATTTCGGCCAGGCCAACTACGGCGCGGCCAAGACCGGCATGGTCGGCCTGATGAACGTGCTGGCGGAGGAGGGCCGCAAGACCAACATCCGCGTCAACATCATCTCGCCGACGGCGGCGACGCGCATGACGGAGGAACTGCTGCCACCGCAGGCGCTGCAGCTGATGAAGCCGGAATCGATCACGCCCGCGGTGGAGTATCTGCTGAGCGAGGACGCGCCGACCCGGACCATCATGGGCGCGGGTGCTGGCTCCTTCGCGGTGATCAGGATCCTGGAGAGCGAGGGCATCAACCTGCCGCCGGAGGAATGGACGCCGGACGCGATCGCCGCGCATTTTGCCGAGATCAGCGACATGTCGAAGGCGAGGGCGCTGCAGGGCGCATTCGAGCAGACGCAGAAATATGTCGGTCAGGCCGCCGCGCGGCTGGGGATCAAGCTGTAAGACACGATGCCCGGGTCGAACTCCGCCGTCATGGCCGGGCTTGACCCGGCCATCCACGTCTTTGGCACTGAATGCGTGGAGAGGCGGGGATGCCCGGGTCAAGCCCGGGCATGACGACCTTTTGCTCGGCGACCTGCTCGGCCTAGATTGGCGCCATGTCCTCTTCAAACCAAGTCGCCGTCATCGGAGCCGGCCCGGCCGGACTGATGGCGGCCGAGGTGCTGGCCGAGGGCGGGACCGCCGTCACCGTCTACGATGCGATGCCGTCGGTGGCGCGCAAGTTTCTGATGGCCGGTCGCGGCGGCCTCAACCTCACCCATAGCGAAGAGCTGCCCGCCTTCCTGGCGCGCTACCGCGAGGCGGCGGCGTGGCTTGAGCCGGCGATCCGCGCGTTCCCGCCACAGCGGCTGCGCGACTGGTGCGAGGCGCTGGGCGAGCCGACCTTCGTCGGCTCCTCGGGCCGCGTGTTTCCGAGGGCAATGAAAGCCTCGCCGCTGCTGCGCGCGTGGCTGCGCCGCCTCGATGCGCAGGGCGTGCGCGTCGAGTTGCGGCATCGCTGGACCGGCTGGGACGCGGACGGACATCTCACATTCGAAACGCCGGCGGGAGCGCGCGCGGTCGCCGCTGACGCTGTCGTGCTCGCGCTCGGCGGCGCCTCTTGGCCGCGGCTCGGGTCCGACGGCGGCTGGGTGCCGATCCTGGCGGCGAAGGGCGTCGCGATCGCGCCGCTGCGGCCGGCCAATTGCGGCTTCACCGTCGCCTGGTCAGACATCTTCCGCGATCGCTTCGAGGGCCAGCCGCTGAAGGGCATCGCGCTGTCGTTCGGTGATCGCGGCGTGCGCGGGGAGGCTGTCGTCACGCGCGATGGCATCGAGGGCGGCGCCGTCTATGCGCTGTCGGCGGAGCTGCGCGAGGTGATCGCGCTGACAGGGGGGGCGATCCTGCATGTCGCGCTGCGGCCCGACCTCGCGACAGCCGATCTCGTCACGCGGCTCTCGGCACCGCGCGGCAAGCAGTCGTTCTCGAACGTGCTGCGCAAGGCGGTGCAGTTGTCGCCGGTGGCGATCGGGCTGCTGCAGGAGGCGGCCAGGGCGCACGGCCTGTCACTCTCGTCGCTGCCGCCCGATCGTCTCGCGGCGCTGATCAATGCCGTGCCGCTGAAGCTGACGGGCACCGCCGGACTCGCCCGCGCCATCTCCAGCGCCGGCGGCATCGCGCATGACGAGCTTGACGCCGATTACATGCTCAAACGCCTGCCCGGTGTGTTCGCCGCCGGCGAGATGCTCGATTGGGAGGCCCCGACCGGCGGCTATCTGCTGCAAGCCTCGTTCGCGACCGGGGCCGCCGCGGGCAGGGGCATCTTGAAGCGGCTCGAATTGTAGGGTGGGCAAAGCGAAGCGTGCCCACCATTGGCATTCGTACAAGAACGCGGTGGGCACGACGCTTCGCGCCTTTGCCCACCCTACAGATTTCTCGTCATTGCGAGCGAAGCGACGTGTCCGCCGAAGCTCCTCGAGCGTAGGTGGAAGCAATCCAGGGTCACGCGCGCGACTCTGGATTGCTTCGTCGCTTCGCTCCTCGCAGTGACGCTGCGAGAGAGCTTCGTCCTACCGCAGCTTGCCCCGCGCCGCGACCGGCAACGTGCCCAGGATCTCCTCGCCGCGGACCATCACGACCTCGTCCATCATGTTGACGACGACGCAGACGTGGTTGGGGATGATGCGCACGACGTCGCCGACATTGGGGCGGGTGTTGCTGCGGGAGAGATCGAGGAAGCCGTGCTCCTCGGCGAAGCGCGCGATCTTCGCTTCCGGGTGCTCCAGGATCAGGCCGTGGCCGTCGAGGCCGCCGGTGTCGGTCGTCAGCGTCTTCGAGCCGGCGTCGAGGATGCCGCGCTCGGGCGCGGCGCGGCTGACGACGGTGGAGTAGATGTGCAGCGCGCAGTCGTCCCAGGTCGCGACCCCGGCGGCGACCTGCATGCGGTCGTTGTAGATGTAGGTGCCGGGCCGGTGCTCGGTGGCGCCCTTGAGCTTGCCGAGATTCTTCAGGTTGGGCGAGCCGCCGGTCGAGACGATGGCAGCCTCCAGCCCTTCGGCGCGAACGCCGGCCAGGGCCTCGTCATAGAAGCGCTGCGCCTCGTCCCAGCCGGTCTCGGTCGGATACAGCATGAAGCCGGCGAAGCGCAGGCCGTCTGACGCTGCGATCTGGCGCGCGAGCTGGATCGCTTCCGTCGGCGTCTCGACGCCGGCGCGCTTGCGCCCGGTGTCGCATTCGACCACGACCGACAGCGTGCAGCCGGATTGCTTTGCCGCCTGCGGCAGGCCGGAGATCACGGTCGCGTTGTCGGCGGCAACCGTCATGTTGGCCTTGGCTTGCAGCGCGGCGAGGCGCGCCATCTTTTCCTCGCCGATCAGGTTGTAGCTGATCAGGATATCGGCGATGCCGGCATCCGCCATGATCTCAGCCTCGCCGATCTTCTGGCAGGTGATGCCCTGCGCGCCCGCCTCGATCTGCAGCTTGGCAAGCACCGGGCTCTTGTGGGTCTTGATGTGCGGGCGGTTGGCGACGCCGGCGGCTTCGCATTGCGTCTGGATGCGCGCGATGTTGCGCTCAACTCTGTCCATGTCGATGACGGCGCAGGGCGTGCCGTAGTCCCTGGCGATCTTGGCGGCGAGCGGGGTGGTCATGTCATTTACTCCATATAGCCGTCATTGCGAGGAGCGAAGCGACGAAGCAATCCAGAGTCACGACTGCAGCCCTGGATTGCTTCCGCCGTCGCCCTTCGGGCTATGGCGGACATGTCGCTTCGCTCGCAATGACGAAGTGATTTCGATGAACGTCACGCGCCCTCGATCTCCTCGCGCAGCACTTCGAGCTCCAACCAGCGGTCTTCGGCGGCGGTGAGCTCGGCTTGCGCAGTGGCGATCGCGAGGGAGGCGGCGTCGAATTTCTTGCGGTCTTTCGCATACAGCGCGGGGTCGGCGAGCACGGCCTGCTGCTTGGCGATCTCGGCTTGCAGCTTGGCGATCGTCTTCGGCAAGGTCTCCAGTGCGTGCTTCTCGTTGAAGGAGAGCTTGCGCTTCGGCGCGCTCGCAGGCGCCGCGGCCGCGTGCTTGGTTTCCTTCTTCTCCTCAGCCGCCTTGGCATGCTGGCGCTTCAGGTCGGCGCCGCGCTGCGCCAGCATGTCGCTGTAGCCGCCGGCATATTCCTGCCATTTGCCGTTGCCCTCGGGGACGATCACCGAGGTGACCACGCGATCGAGGAAGTCGCGGTCGTGGCTGATCAGGATCACCGTGCCCTCGTAGTCGCCGAGCATGTCCTCGAGCACGTCGAGTGTCTCCAGGTCGAGATCGTTGGTCGGCTCGTCCAGCACCAGCAGGTTCGATGGCTTGGCCAGCGCGCGCGCCAGCATCAGCCGGCCGCGCTCGCCCCCGGAGAGCACTTCGAGCGGCGTGCGCATCTGCTCGCGCGAGAACAGGAAGTCCTCCATGTAGCCGACGACGTGCTTCGGCTTGCCGGCCACCATGACGTGATCGCCGCGGCCGCCGGTCAGCGCTTCGGCGAGCGTCGTCCGGGGATCGAGGCTCTCGCGGTGCTGGTCGAGCGTCGCCGTCTCCAGATTGACGCCGAGCCGGATGCTGCCGCTGTCCGGCTCGCTGCCGCCGGTGAGCAGGTTGACCAGCGTGGTCTTGCCGGCGCCGTTGGGGCCGACGATGCCGATGCGGTCGCCGCGCTGGATGCGGATGGAGAAGTTGTCGACGATCTTGCGATCACCATAGCTCTTCGATGCGCCCTTCGCTTCGATCACCAGCTTGCCGGACTTGTCGGCCTCGGCCGCGGCGAGGTTGGCGGCGCCCGCCGTGCCGCGATAGTCGCGGCGCTGCTGGCGCAGCGCATGCAGATTGGCGAGCCGTTTGACGTTGCGCTTGCGGCGGCCGGAGACGCCGTAGCGCAGCCAGTGCTCTTCGTTGACGATCTTGCGGTCGAGCTTGTGCTGCTCGCGTTCTTCCTCCGCCAGCACCTCGTCGCGCCACGCCTCGAACGCCGCAAAGCCGCGGTCGATCTGCCTGATCTGGCCGCGGTCGAGCCACGCGGTCGCGCGGGACAGATTGGTGAGGAAACGACGATCGTGACTGATCAGCACCAGCGCCGAGCTTCGGCCGTCGAGCTCGTTCTCCAGCCACTCGATGGTCGTGAGGTCGAGGTGGTTGGTCGGCTCGTCCAGCAGCAGGATGTCGGGGTTGGGCGCAAGCACGCGCGCCAGCGCCGCGCGGCGCGCCTCGCCGCCGGAGACATGCGCGGGATCCTCTTCTCCAGTCAGTCCGAGCTGCTCGACGAGATAGCGCGCCTGATAGTGATCGTCGCCCGGGCCGAGCCCGGCCTCGACATAGGACAGCGTGGTGGCATGGCCGGAGAAATCCGGCTCCTGCGGCAGATAGCGAACCGTGGCGCCCGGCTGCACGAAGCGGGTGCCGCTGTCGCATTCGACGAGGCCGGCGGCGATCTTGAGCAGCGTCGACTTGCCGGAGCCGTTGCGGCCGATCAGGCAGACGCGCTCGCCGGGCGAGACCGACAGTTCGACGCCCTGCAGCAGCGCGGTGCCGCCGAAGGTCAGGCGGATGTCTTTGAGTTGGATGAGAGGCGGCGCCATATCTCTAGCTCTGCTGCTGGACCCGCGCCGCGCGCTGGCGCTGCAGGCGGCGGATCGTGGTATCGAGGGTGGAGAGGAAGGTGGAGCGGTCGCGCGGCGTGAACGAGCGCGGGCCGCCGGTCACCTCGCCCAATGACCGCAGATCGGTCATGAGGTTGCGCACGGCGAGCGTCATGCCGATCGACGCCTCGGTGAACGGCTTGCCGTTCGGTGCGATCACGGCGCTGCCGGCCTTGACGCAGCGGCTCGCCAGCGGAATGTCCGCGGTGATGACGATGTCGTCGGCGCCGGCGCGCTCTGCGATCCAGTCATCCGCGGCATCCATGCCGCTGCCGGCCGCCACGCGCGTGATCAACGGATCCTCCGGCACGCGGATGAAGCCGCCGGCGACGACGATCACCGGCAGACCGTGCCGGATCGCGACGCGGTAGATCTCGTCCTTCACCGGGCAGGCGTCGGCGTCGACATAGATGTTGATCGGGGCGGTTTCGGTCGTCATCGGGCCATCGGTTGGAATGGTCCGGTTGGTACTCCATCGCAGCGGGAATTGCGAGCCAAACGCGCCGCTTGCCACGGCCTTTCCGGCCGCTACCATCGGCCAAAAATGGGGCAACGGGAGGCAAGGATGGCAGACGGAATCGCGGCGTATGCGGTCGAGGCGTTCAACACGGCCAAGCAGTCCGAGAACAAGATGCACGACGACAGCGTGGCCCGGCGGTTCGGCTTCGCCGGCGGCCTCGTGCCCGGCGTCGAGGTGCTGGCCTATATGCTGCATCAGCCGGTCGCGCGCTGGGGGCGGGCGTTCCTGGAACGTGGGCTGATCGAGGCGCGGTTCACCAAGCCAGTCTATGACGGCGAGATCGCCGAGGTCAGGGCGGAGGAGGTCGGCGACGGGCTCCGCCTGGGGGTGACGAGTAAAGGCGAGATCTGCGCCACCGGGTCCGCGTCGCTGCCGGCGGTGGCGCCCGACGTGGTGCTGGCCGGCTATCGCGATGTTCCGCCAGCAGCGGTGCGGTCGGCGATCGGCGCAGACTCGTTCGCCGTCGGCAGCTGGCTCGGCACTGCGCCACGCGCCTGGCCGGGGCAGGCGGCGACGGCCTATCTTGCCGAGATCCGCGAGCGCGATCCGATCTATGCCAGCGAGCGGCTCGGTCATCCCGGCATGCTGCAGCGGGTGATGAACCGCCTGCTGGTCGACAACATCGTGCTCGGTCCGTGGATTCACGTCGGCAGCCGCATGCAGCTGCTGTCGGCGATTGCCGAAACCGACGAGATCACGGCGCGTGGCCGGGTGGTCGCGAACTACGAGAAGAAGGGCCACCGCTTCGTCGAGATCGATGCGCTGGTGGTGGCGAACGGCACGCGGCCGCTGGCGCACTGCCACCATGTGGCGATCTACCAGCCGCGCGCGCAGGCGGAGCATCCAGTACGCCGCGACGTCTCGGCTGAATCGTAACCGCCTCGGAGTATTGGATCGTCCACAAGCGCGGACGATGACAGTTGAGATTGGAGCATGCTGGTCGACCCCACACTCCCGTCATTGCGAGCGCAGCGAAGCAATCCAGAGTGTTGCCGCGGAGGCAGTCTGGACTGCTTCGCTACGCGCTACGCTCGCAATGACGTGGAGAGGACCCGCAGCCCGATCGACAGTTCGTAGTCCGGATGCGCGCGCGCCGGCGCCCAGCGGGTGCAGGCGGGAGCGACATCCGGGCTCACCGATACAGCCCGTGAGACCCCGCATATCGCTGCGCTCATGCGGGTTACGGGCTTTTCGTTTGGCAATGAGATGTTTTCGCCTTATCGCGAGCGCAGCGAAGCAGCTACGCCGCGGTCTTCGCCTTGCCGTCCTGGATCGCGCGCCAGAGCTTCTCGGTGGTCAGCGGCATGTCCAGGTGCTTCACGCCGTAGTCCGACAGCGCGTCGATTACGGCGTTGATCACTGAGGCCATCGAGCCGGCGCAGCCGGCCTCGCCGCAGCCCTTGGTGCCCAGCGGGTTGCTCTTGGCGGGCACCGGATGGTTGTCCACCGTCATCATCGGCACATCGGAGGCCCGCGGCAGCGCGTAGTCCATCAGCGAGCCCGTGATCGGCTGGCCGCTCTCGTCGTAGCGCAGATGCTCCATCAGCGCCTGGCCGATGCCCTGGGCGACGCCGCCATGCAATTGGCCCGCAACGATCATCGGATTGATCACCGTGCCGAAGTCGTTGATTGCGGTATACGCGACGATCTGGGCGACGCCGGTGTCCGGCTCGATCTCGACCTCGCAGACATGGCAGCCATTGGGGAAGGTCGACTCGGTGACGGTCGAGTTGTGGTCGACGTCGAGCGAGGCCGGCACGCCGTCTGGCGTCTTACCCTCGCGCAACCGGCGCGCCAGCTCCATGATGTCGATGCTGCGGTCGGTGCCGGCGATGGTGAATTGGCCGCCATTGAACTCGATGTCGGCCTCCGAGGCTTCGAGCAGATGCGCGGCGGCCTGCTTGCCCTTGGCGATGACGAGCTGCGAGGATTCGACAATGGCCTGACCGGTCGCCGTGATCGAGCGTGAGCCGCCGGTGCCGTTGCCGAACCGCACGAGATCAGAGTCGCTTTGCTCCAGCCGGATCTTGTCGAAGGGCACACCGAGCTGCGCCGACAGCACCTGCGCGAACGGCGTGGCGTGGCCCTGGCCGTAATCGAGCGTGCCGGTCGTGAGGGTCACGCCGCCATCGGCGTCGAAGGTGATCTTGCCAAGCTCGCCCGACGGCGGCGCGGTGACCTCGAGATAGGAGCCGACGGCGATGCCGCGCAGCTTGCCGTTCTTGCGGCTCTCGCGCTTGCGCTTGGCGAAGCCGGCGTAGTCGGAGACCTGCAGCGCCTTCTCGAACACCGCGGCGAAGTCGCCGGAGTCGTAGGTGACGCCCGACGCGGCCGGGAACGGCATCTGGCTCGGCTTGATGAAGTTGCGCTTGCGGATGGTGAGACGGTCGATGCCCATCTCGCGCGCGGCGGTGTCGATCAGCCGCTCCATGAAGTAGTTCGCCTCGGGGCGGCCGGCGCCGCGATAGGCGCCCATCAGGGTGACGTTGGTGAGCACGGTCTTGATGTCGACGCCCAGCAGCGGCGTCTTGTAGACGCTGGCGAGGTTCTTGCCGGTGTTGAGCGACAGCGGCAGCGGCGCCACGCCCATGATGTAGGCGCCGAGATTGCCGTAGCCGGACAGCCTGACAGCGAGGAACTTGCCGTCGGCGTCGAGCGCCAGCTCACCATGGATGATCTGATCGCGGCCCTGGCTGTCCGACAGGAAGGCGGTGGTACGCTCGTCGCGCCACTTCACCGGACGTCCGAGCTGCTTGGCGGCGTGCAGGATGCAGACGTATTCGGGATAGGAGACGTTCTTCATCCCGAAGGAGCCGCCGACATTGGTGGTGAGGATGCGGACCTTGTCCGGTGCGACGTTGAGGATCTTGGCCAGCGTCGCCTTGTTGCCGGACACGCCCTGGGTCGGCACCTGCAAGGTGAAGCGCTCGGTCTTGCCGTCGAACGCGGCGAGCGCCACGCGCGGCTCCATCGACACCACGGCGACGCGGGTGTTGACGATGTCGAGCTTGGTGACGTGCGCGGCCTTGGCGAAGGCCTCTTCGATCTTGGCCGTGTCGCCGTAATGATAATCGAGCGCGACGTTGTTGGGGATATGGTCATAGAGCTGCGGCGCGCCGGGCTTGGCGGCTTCCTCGGCATTGGTGACCGCGGGCAGGGGCTCGATATCGACCTCGACCGCCTCGGCCGCGTCGCGGGCCTGGGCCGCGGTCTCCGCCACCACGAACGCGACGGGGTCGCCGACGAAGCGCACCTTGTCGGTGACGAGCGCCGGCCGGTTGGTCTGCAGCAGCGGCGAGCCGTCCCGGCCCTTCAGCGGCAGGCCGCAGGTGAACGGGCCATAGTTGGCTCCGGCGAGGTCGGCTCCAGTCCACACCCCGAGCACGCCGGGCATGGCCTTGGCGGCTGCGGTGTCGATCCTCTTGATGATGCCATGGGCGTGGCTGGAGCGCACGATCCAGGCATGGGCCTGGCCGGGCAGGTTGAAATCGTCGGTATATTTGCCGTGACCGCGCACCAGCGTGTCGTCCTCCTTGCGCCGGACCGGCTGCCCGACGCCGAATTTCTGCAGCGCGATCGCGTTTTCGAGGGAGGCCGGGACGGTGTGATCTTGCATGAATGAGGACCCAAGGGGCTGGATTGGTCGCAAATGCGGGCTGTTCCCAGATAGTGCAGTGCCCGCGGCCGGACAACGGTTGATTAGGAATGGTGCATCACGCCTGACGGAGGGGCTGTTGCGCCGGCGCTATCCACTGATAATGTCTCATGAAAGAGAACTTCCATCTGGGCCGGTTCGGCCAGCGGAAAGACATTTGAATGATCAATGACACGCGGCTGCGGGAGAGTCCCACGCCGCGCGGGAACCTGGAGCCCGGCTTGCGTCCGGGTCTGGACGTCGCGACGCCTTCCTGCGCCAGCAACGGCAGCAGCGTCTACGCGGCCCTGGACCTCGGAACCAACAATTGCCGGCTCCTGATCGCCTGTCCTTCGGGCGACAGTTTCCGCGTGGTCGACTCCTTCTCGCGCATTGTCCGGCTGGGCGAGGGCATCTCGACCACCGGCTGCATCAGCGATGCGGCGATGGATCGGGCCATCGCCGCGCTCAGCATCTGCCGGGACAAGATCCAATCCAAGAAGGCCAGCCGCCTGCGTCTGATCGCGACCGAGGCCTGCCGCGCCGCCTCCAATGCGGAGGGGTTCCGCAGCCGGG
Organism: Bradyrhizobium sp. SZCCHNR2028; assembly: GCF_032380995.1. Classification (NCBI taxonomy): domain Bacteria; kingdom Pseudomonadati; phylum Pseudomonadota; class Alphaproteobacteria; order Hyphomicrobiales; family Nitrobacteraceae; genus Bradyrhizobium; species Bradyrhizobium sp. SZCCHNR2028. The sequence goes on from NZ_JAUHJF010000007.1 coordinate 329,339, forward strand.
TGGCGGCGGAGACCGGCATCGAGCTCGAGGTGATCGACCGCGAGACCGAGGCGGCGCTGGCCGTCAAGGGCTGCGCGCCGCTGCTGGATCCAGGCGGGCGCGGGGCCATCCTGTTCGACATTGGCGGCGGCTCCAGCGAGCTGGTGCGGATCGAGCGCGATCCGGCAGACCGCAACGCCGAGCCGAGGATCAAGGCCTGGATGTCGATCCCGCTCGGCGTCGTGACGCTGGCCGAACGCTTCGGCGGCCGCGACGTGACGCCGGAGATCTATGCCGCCATGGTCGAGGCCGTGGCCGAGCATGTCGGGCCGTTCGCGGCCGAGAACGGCGGCGACCTCTCCGGCATGCACCTGCTCGGCACCTCCGGCACCGTGACGACGCTCGGCGGCATTCATCTCAACCTCGCGCGTTACGATCGGCGCCGGGTCGATGGCATCTGGATCAACGATGCCGACATCACGACGACGATCGCCAAGCTGCTGGCGATGAGCTACCAGGAGCGCGCCGAGAACAACTGCATCAGCATCGACCGTGCCGACCTCGTGCTCGCGGGCTGCGCCATTCTCGACGCGATTCGCCTGGCGTTTCCGTTGCCGCGGCTGCGCGTCGCCGATCGCGGCCTGCGCGAGGGCATGCTGGTCGAGATGATGCGCGAAGACGGTGCGCTGCGCACGGCGTAGCGACTTCACCCTCCCCTGGAGGGGGAGGGTCGTCTCACATGGAGCGCAGCGCAATGTGAGACGGGGTGGGGTGAGTTCCACGAGCAGTCTTCGTGTGGCTCACCCCACCCCGATCGCTCGCTTCGCTCCCGATCGACCCTCCCCCTCCAGGGGAGGGTGACCTTTGTAGTTCCGCCAGACCTCGAGCATGGACGGATTTTCGCCTCCCGCGTCTGGTCACGACGACCGAGAAACACATGGCAAAAGACACGACCGGCCGCATGCATGTGCAGGTCAAGACCGGAGGCAAGCGCAAGCTGTCCTCGAAGCTCTGGCTGGAGCGCCAGCTCAACGATCCCTATGTCGTCCAGGCCAAGCGCGACGGCTATCGCTCGCGCGCGGCCTACAAGCTGCTCGAGATCGATGACAAATACCGGCTGCTCAAGCCCGGCATGACGGTGGTCGATCTCGGCGCCGCACCCGGCGGCTGGAGCCAGATCGCGGCGCGTCGGGTCGGGGCCGAAGCCGGGAAGGGCAAGGTGATCGCGATCGATCTGCTGGAGATGGGCGAGATCCCCGGCGTCACCTTCACCCAGCTCGATTTCCACGCCCAGGACGCGCCGGAAAAGCTTCGCGCGATGCTCGGCGGGCGTGCCGACGTGGTGATGTCGGACATGGCCGCCAACACCACCGGCCACCGCAAGACCGACCAGCTGCGCATCGTCGGTCTCGTCGAACTCGCCGCGCATTTCGCCAGCGAGGTGCTCAAGCCGGGTGGCAGCTTTCTCGCCAAGACGTTCCAGAGCGGCGCCGATGCCGACTTGATGGCGCAGCTCAAGCGCGATTACGCCAGCGTCCGCCACGTCAAGCCGGCGGCGAGCCGGCAGGATTCGTCGGAGCGCTACGTGCTGGCGATGGGGTTCCGCGGCGGAGAGCAGGCCGACCTGCTGTAACGGCGTCATTGCGACCGGCCCGCGCCGGCGATACAGAGCAGATGCAACGAGGTCTCGGGAATCGGCTTGGGCCGACGAGACCCGTTCCGGAGGTCCCGAAATGCGTGTCCTGACCTGCAGCGCTGTCGCGGTCGCTTTGATGGTGGGCTCGGCCATATCGGGGCCGGCTCACGCCCAGGCCTACGATCCGCGCTATCCCGTGTGCATGAAGGTCTATGAAGGCGGCCGGTTTGGCGGTGGCGAGTGGATCGACTGCAGCTATACGTCGCTGCCGCAATGTCGCGCGACGGCGTCGGGCCGTGCGGCGATGTGCGATCTCAATCCCTTCTACGCCCCGCCGTCGCCTCCGCCGCGCCGCGCGCATCGGCGGCATCGCTGAAACAATTCATGACGGTACGGCCGTTGCCGTGCCGCAATCGAACTGAAGATTCGAGACCCTCGTACCCATCGGGCTGCCGTGATGCCGCATCGTTTCATCGTCGCGATCGTGATGCTTCTGCTGCTGGTCCCCGCGATCGCGACCGCCGCGCCGTCGCACAAGCGCAAGGCGCACCGTTGGCAGGGCTATGGCTTCCTGCCCGGCTACAAGCAGCCGCCCAACAACAGCTTGCCGCTCTATGCCGACAAGGAGGCCATGCGCAACGGGCCGCGCGGCAGCCGCCGCCACTGGTATATCGACGGCACACCGAAATACATGCTCTACAACGGCGAGTGGCATTATTTCGGCCAGCCAGGCTTCTATCGCGGCCATTACAATGGCGGCAGCTTCGGCCCGTGCTGGACGCGGACGCCAGTGGGGATGGTCTGGACTTGCGGTTAGGCCGCTCCTCCCACAACCGTCTCGTCCTCCCAGGGCTGCTGCTGCAACGCGGGCGACGGCGCGAGCAATCCCGTCTGGACAGGGGCCGCATTTCCCGCTGAAATGCCGCTCCTCAGAGGCAAAAGAAACGCGAGCCGTTCGTTCGGCCGACCGTGGAGGACCGCTTTGAATTCGTTCTGTACGCGCCTGTTCGGCGCCGTCGTCGCTTTGAGCTTCCTTGCCGGTGCTCCGGCCTTCGCCCAGCAGCTCGAGCTGAAGGTGATGGCGCCGGCCGCGCCCGGCGGCGGCTGGGACCAGACCGCGCGGGCCATGCAGCAGGCCTTCGTGGCGTCGGGCGTGGCGCGCAGCGTCCAGGTCACCAACGTGGCGGGGGCGGGCGGCACCGTCGGCATCGCGCAGTTCGTCAACGGCGCCAAGGGCGACGGCAACCAGCTGATGGTCAACGGCTTCGTCATGGTCGGCGCGCTCGCCATGAACAAGTCGCCGGTGACATTGGAGCAGGTGACGCCGATCGCGCGGCTGACCGAGGAGATCCAGGTCATCGTCGTGCCCGCGAACTCGCCGATCAAGACGGCGCAGGATCTCGCCGCGGCGCTGAAGGCCGACATCGCCAAGGTCACCTTCGCCGGCGGCTCGGCCGGCGGCGTCGATCACGTGATGGCGGCGCTGTTCGCCGGCGCCGTCGGCGCCGACGCCAAGAAGGTCAACTACATCCCGTTCTCGGGCGGCGGCGAGTCGCTGGCGGCGATCCTCGGCGGCAAGGTCACGGCGGGCATTTCCGGCCTGTCGGAATACGACGGGCAGATCAAGAGCGGCAAGCTGCGCGCCATCGGTGTGTCCTCGGAGAAACGCATTCCAGGGGTCGACATCCCAACCTTCAAGGAGCAGGGCATAGATCTCGTGCTCGCCAATTGGCGCTCGGTGGTCGCGGCGCCCGGCATCACGCCGGAGCAGAAGAAGACGCTCAGCGAGGCCGTCGAGAAGATGGTGAAGTCGGATGCGTGGAAGGAGATCCTGAAGCAGAAGGGCTGGGATGACGCCTATCTTCCGGGTGATGCGTTCGCCGACTTCCTGAAAAAGGAGAACGTCCGCGTCACCGACGTGTTGAAGTCGGTCGGCCTCGTCAAGTCATGACGACGGAGAGTGCCGGCACCGAGACACCCGCCTCGGGAGGCGTCGACAAGGCCGGCATCGTCATTGCGGCGCTGCTGGCGGCTGTCGCACTCGTGCTTGTCTATGACGCCAATCAGATCGTGGCGACCACGATGTACGGCATGGGCCCGCAGGTCATGCCGGTCGTGATCGCGATCGGGCTCGGCATTCTTGCACTGGCCAATCTGATCGATGCCCTCAGAGGCAACCTGCCGCCGCGCGAGAGCTCCGATCCGAAGGCGGTGCTGTTGATCCTCGCCGGCCTTGCGCTCTTGATCGCGATCATCGGCTTCGGTGGCGGCTTCATCCTGGCGACCACCGCGCTGTTCGTGACGACGTCGGCCGCGTTCGGCCGGCGCGCCTTCGTCACCGATCTCGTCATCGGCGCGGTGCTGACGACGCTGATCTATCTCGCATTCGACCGCCTCCTCACCCTGAGCCTTCCCGCCGGTCCGCTCGAAAGACTGCTCTGATGGACACCTTTGCCGCGCTCGCGCATGGGATGGCGATCGCCGTCCAGCCCATGAACCTGCTCTATGCGCTGGTCGGCGTGTTCCTCGGCACCGCCGTCGGCGTGCTGCCGGGCATCGGGCCGGCGCTCACCGTCGCGCTGCTGCTGCCGGTGACCTACAAGCTCGATCCCGGCGGTTCGCTGATCATGTTCGCCGGCATCTATTATGGCGGCATGTATGGCGGATCGACCACCGCGATCCTGATCAACACCCCCGGCGAGAGCGCCTCGATGGCGACCGCGCTCGAGGGCAACAAGATGGCCAAGGCCGGCCGCGGCGGCCCGGCGCTGGCGACGGCGGCAATCGGCTCGTTCGTCGCGGGCACCATCGCCACCATCGGACTCGCGTTTCTGTCGCCGTATCTCGTCGACATCGCCGTGCGCTTCGGGCCGGAGGACTACTTCGCGCTGATGTGCGTCGCCTTCGTCACGGTGTCCGCGACGTTCGGCGATTCACCGATCCGCGGCCTCACCAGCCTGTTCATCGGCCTGACGCTCGGCCTGATCGGCATCGACAAACTGACGGGACAGGCGCGGCTCGCCTTCGGCGTGCCGGAACTGCTCGATGGCGTCGAGGTGACGACCTTGGCGGTCGGCCTGTTCGCGGTCGGCGAGGCGCTCTACGTCGCCTCGCGCCGGCACCATAGCGAGGAGAAGATCGAGGCCATCAAGGGCTCGCTGTGGATGACGCGCGAGGATTGGAAGCGGTCGTGGAAGCCGTGGCTGCGCGGCACGATGTTCGGCTTTCCGATTGGCGCGCTGCCGGCCGGTGGGGCGGAGATCCCCACCTTCCTGTCCTATTCGACCGAGCGACGGCTGACCAAATATCCCGATCAGTTCGGCAAGGGCGCGATCGAGGGCGTCGCCGGTCCTGAGGCCGCCAACAACGCCTCCGCCGCGGGCACGCTGGTGCCGCTGCTGACCCTCGGCCTGCCCACCTCGGCGACCGCCGCGATGATGCTCGCCGGCTTCCAGCAATATGGCCTCAATCCGGGCCCGCTGCTGTTTGCCGAGCGGCCCGACCTGGTCTGGGGCCTGATCGCCAGCCTGTTCATCGCCAACACGATGCTGCTGGTGCTCAACCTGCCGCTGGTCGGTCTGTGGGTGAAGCTGCTCGCGATCCCGACGCCATGGCTCTACGCCGGCATCCTCGTGTTCGCCACGATGGGGACGATCGCCGCAAAGCCGTCCGTGGTCGAATTGTCGATGCTGGCCGGCTTCGGCGTGCTCGGCTTCCTGATGCGCCGCTTCGATTTCCCGATCGCGCCGGTCGTGGTCGGGCTGATCCTCGGGCCGATCGCCGAGAGCCAGTTGCGGCGGGCGCTCGCGATCAGCCTCGGCGATCCCATGACCCTGCTGCAGTCGCCGATCTCTGCCACTCTGCTGGCGGTCGCGCTGATTGCGCTCGTCGCGCCGTTCGTCCTCAAGGGACTCGGGCGCTTCAAGGCGAATGAGGATTGAGTGTGGCGCGCAAGCCGAACCGCGCCACCTCTGGTCGCGATCCCCGGCGTAGGCGCAGCCATCCGGCAGAGGCTTATCGGTTGGTTAAGACTAACGCGAGAATACCCCCGATGTCCTGGCAGGCGCCGACGGCGCTGCAAAGCCGGCTGCGCTAAGACTTGGATGAATGCGGCGCGGACCTCGCAGGATCGCAAACTGGACACGGGCTGCGCGACACGGGCAGGACAAGTCGGGCATGGATGCTGGAACGCAGAGGGCAACGGCTGACACCGCGCGCACGGCGTGGATCGATTTCGCGCGCGGCCTCGGCGTCATCCTGGTCGTGTACGGTCACGTGCTTGGCGGTCTGGTGCGCCCGGGCATCTTCCCGGATGGAGCCGTCGCGCGCTGGATGGACTACACGCTCTACACGTTCCACATGCCGCTGTTCTTCTTCCTGGCCGGCTTGAATGTGCAGCACAGCTTGCGGCGCGGCGCGCGTCCCTTCCTCACGTCCAAGCTCTGGACCATCGCCTATCCCTACGTGCTGTGGTCGTTGATCCAGGGCGGGATCACGATGCTGCTGGCACGGGATGCCAACATCCCGATCCATCCCGGCGATCTCGCCGCGATCTGGTATCGTCCGATCGCGCAGTTCTGGTTCCTCTACGCGTTGATGATCTGCCACGTGATCGCGGTGCTGGTCCCGTCGCGGACGGTCTTGATCACGCTCGCGCTGGCCGGGCTCTGCGTGTTCCTCACGCTGCCGATCCGGCCTGACCTCGCGCTCACCCTGCATCATCTGCCGTTCTACGTTGCGGGCGTCTACGGTGTTCGCGTGGTGGCGGAATGGCGGCCGTTCGGCTGGTCCTTCATGGCCGTGATCGGGATTGCGTTTGCGGCCGCAGTGGCGTTGGGCGGCCGGCTGTCCGGCATGGACGCCAACGGGCTCGCCTCCCTGCCGGCCTGTGTGCTCGGGATCGCCGGCACGGTCGGGCTCTGCAAGCTGCTTGCCCCGGCGCGTCATCGCTGGCTTGCGGCCGCAGGCGTCGCGTCGATGACGATCTATGTCCTGCACATCCTCAGCGGCTCGGGCATGCGCATCATCATGCTCAAGCTGCACATCCCGCCATCGCCATGGGTCTATCTGTTGGCCGGGACGGTGGCCGGTGTCGTGCTTCCTCTGATGGCGCACGCCATCCTGCAGCGGCTGCATCTGCTGCCGGTCTTCGGGCTTGCACCGCCGGCCTCCCGCAAGCCGCAGGCCGCAGCGATCGCGCCGCGCGTTGCAACGTCCGATCAGGCGCCGGCCTGATGCTGCTGAGCGGCGACGGTGCGCCGTGCGCCGCCGGCCATCTGGTCGAGCGGACAGGCCATGGCGACGAGCATCCAGAACAGCGCCGAGACCTCGCCGGAGGAGATGCTGGTCAGCGGCAGCTGGATCAGCAGCGCACTGATGGCGAGCGCGCCGAGCACGGCGCCCTCGCGCGTCGGCATCCGCCAGGCGGCGCCGGTGGCGGCGAGCCCGACCCAGACATAGGCCGCGAGGCAGATCAGTCCGACCGGAATGCCCATCGTCACCCAGCTTGCGATGATCTGCCCGTCGATCGGCATCGTGCCGGCGACGCCGACGTCGGTGATGGTGAAGCCAGATCCCAGGACCATGCTGTTCGGTGCATTCCACAGCGTGACGAACTCATCCAGCCGTTCGCTGCCGCTGCTGTCCTGCGACACGCTGCCGAGCGATTCCAGACGAGAGGTGATGACCTCCGCGAACGGCGTGAACATGACGGTGACGATCACCGCGCCGACCAGTCCGACCGTGATCGATACGGCACGACGCCGCGTCGAGGGGAACAGCATGCAGAACAGCACGCCCACCGCGAGCGTGATCCAGCTGGTGCGGTAGAGCGACAGCAACAGGCCGAGCGCTGCGGGCGCCATCGCCGCCAGTGCCAGCCATCCCGGGCGCAGGAAACCCACCAGCAGCAGGCCCGTGGCCGTGAAGGTCGCGTAGCTGGCCGGGCCGTTCATCGTGCTGAACACGCGCACCATGTAGGGCAGCGGATAGCCGGCCGAGGTGATGCTGGCGTTCACCATCCAGAACCGATCCCAGCCTTGCGGATCGACATATTGCCAGATGCCGTAGAGGCCGGTGAGCGGCAGCACCAGCAGGAACACGCGCGTGATGGCATCGAGCAGGGCGCCGTCGGATTGCGCCCGCTGCTGCAGGGCGATCGCATAGAGTACGGGCGCGGCCCATTTCATTCCGCCATTGGCGGCGTTGAACCAGTCGTTCTGGAAGATCGAAAGCGCGCCGCCATAGACGATGCAGGCGAGGATGATGAGCGGCGCCACGAGCCAGGGATTGCCCGGCCTGTCCTTGTCCGAGGGCGAGAGTGCCAGACTCGGAACTGGCGCGATGATGAACAGCAGGGGGCCGCTCAACATGATGCCGGACGAATCGAATCCTGCGGAGATGTCGACCAGGCGGCGCACGAAAGGAGCGAAGGCGAACATCAGGATCGCCGACTGAACGTGGGCTTCGGGGCTGCGACGCCACGCGAACCAGCCGGCGACCGCGCAGCCGAGCACGAAGGCCGGCCTGACAAGGCCGCCGAGTGCGGGCACGGCGAGCACCGTCGCCGCGAGCAGAAGCGCGGTTGGCCAACAGTCCGTCGCCAGGGTGGCGAGCGGCCGTGCATCGATTCGGCTCTCCTTCATGGAGGCGGACTATAATGGAAAAGGCGGCTCGCGCCGTATCCACGAAACAGGGCGGTGCCGGCGTGCATAACGAGATTGGCGCTCCTCGGTTCTTCCGCACGAACGCGGGGCTGCTTTCACATGGATGATACCAACGGGAGTGCGCCCTGTGGCCGTCCTTCGAGACGCGCGCCAAGGGGCGCGCTCCTCAGGACGAGGTCTGTGTTCGGAGCGCGATCCAAGCCCCTCATGGTGAGGAGCGCCGCTTGCGGCGCGTCTCGAACCATGAGGCCCGGAACGGCTGGAAGTCATATGCAAGCTCTGGAACAGAGGTGATATCCAAGGTTGGCGACGAAGAGTGACTGGAACATGAACCTGCGTGTATCAATCGTCGTACTTGTCGCAGCGTGGTTCGCCTCGTTCGCTGCCACGGCCGGCGCTGCGGAGGTGCTGCCGGCTCGCGACGTCTGCCAGCCGACAACCTCTGCCAGGTCACGCGACGGCAATTGCGTTCCCTGCGCCGTCGGACCGATCTCGACCCGCCCAGGCTTCCTGGCGCTGTTGGAGCAGGTACGCACGCGGCGCGCCGCCTTTGCCGACATCGACCGTCGCATCGACGGCGCGAGCAGCGACCCGGAGGTGCAGAGCCTGCTGCAGGGACGCAACCTTGCCCTTGCGCTGTACGGTTCTGACGCGGATTTCATCGCGGGCGGCAACGCCTCGCGCTGTCTCATGGGGGACAACGAGGCTGCGCGTGCCAGGGCGACGCCAATTGCCTGCGACGCCATTCCGCGCGAGGGGCTGGTGGTGCTTCTGACCGCGGGCCAGTCGAACATCTCCAACACCGGCGCGCCCGATCAGAGTGGCCGGCTCTATCAGCCTCACAACCGGTTCTACAATTTCGACCGCTTCGACGGCCGCTGCTACGTGGCGCGCAATCCATTGCTGGGAACGCCGGGCGGGGGCGAGAACGTCGCCACCCGGCTGGGCGACGAATTGATCGATCGCGGGCTGGCGAAGACGGTCGTGATCGCACCCGTTGCGATCGGCGGGACTTATCTCGAGGAGTGGCGCGCCCGCGGCGGCAAGTATTTCGAGGTGCTGCTCGCAACCATCGCCGGCCTGCGCGACGCCGGTCTCGAGCCAAGCGCGGTGCTCTGGCATCAGGGCGAGCACAACGCCTTCGCCTTCTCGACGAACGGGGCGGAGGACGGCACGCATCTGCAAGTCACCCCGAAGATGAAGGAAGCGGGCCGGCTGTCGTACTTGCGAAACTATCTGGAGATCGTCGCCGGCCTGCGGGCGGCCGACGTGACGGCGCCGATCTTCGTGGCCACGGCGACGCTTTGCGGCAGCGTTCCCGACGAGATCATACGCTCGGCGCAGGCTGCCGTGCCGAACCCGGCGCTCGGCGTCCATCCTGGCCCGGATACCGATCAGATCGGGCTTACGCTGCGCCATGACGGCTGCCATATGGGCCGTGCCGGCACGGAGCTGCACGCGCGGATGTGGGCGGATCGCCTCGCCGAGTTCTGGAAGTCCGGCGCGAGGAGACCTTGACCGCAGAACGGTCGCTACCCCAGCCGCTGATCCCGCACGTCCTGCGTGGTCTCGCTCGCCGATTTCCTGGCGGCCTTCTCCGCGCCCTTCTCAGCGCCCTTGCGGCTCGCGATCGCAGCCACCTTACGGCCTGAGATCTCGCTGCCGGCGTCATCCGGCATCTGCCAGAACAGGATCGACGACAGCGCCGAGGTGATGGCGACGACAATGAAGGCGGGCGCGAAGGACGACGCGGTGAGCTGGCTCGCCCCGTGCATCCACATCGTGGTCTCCACCGAGAACGCGCCGACCGCGACGCCGGCGGAGATCGCGAGCTGCTGGTTGACACTGGTGAGCGTGGTGGCGCGGCTCATCTGCGCAGTCTCGACCTCGGCATAGGCCACGGTGTTGATCGCGGTGAACTGCAACGAGCGGAAGAAGCCGCCGACCACGAGAATGATCAGGATCAGCAGCAGCGGCGTCGCCGGCGTGAACAGCGCGCAGGCGGCGAGGAAGACCGAGCTGACGACGGCGTTGACCGTCATCAGATGGCGGAAGCCGAAGGCGCGGATGAGGCGCGCGGCCAGCGCCTTCATGCCCATCGCGCCGGCCGAGGAGCCGAAGGTGACGAGGCCGGACTGGAACGGCGACAGCCCGAAGCCGAGCTGCATCAGCAGCGGCAGCAGGAAGGGCAGGGCGCCGATGCCCAGGCGAAACATGAAGCCGCCGACGATCGAGGCGCGCAGGGTCGGCAGTCGCAGCAGCGAGAAGTCGAGCACCGGCGAGTTGGTCCGCCAGGAGTGGCGGACATAGAGCGTCATCGAGATCGCGCCGATCGCGACGAGACTGCCGACCACCGACCATGGCAGCAAATTGAGGCCGGCGACGGAGAGGCCGAAGGCGAGACCGGCGAGGCCGATGCCCGCCAGCACCATGCCGGTGAGATCGAACGGCTCGGGGTTCTCGCTCTTGATCGGATCGATGAAGCGCAGCGCCATGATGATGCCGACGATGCCGATCGGGATGTTGATCAGGAAGATCCAGTGCCAGGAGAAATAGGTGGTGATGAAGCCGCCGACCGGCGGGCCGATGACCGGGCCGATCAACGCGGGGATGGTGACCCAGGCCATCGCGCCGACCAGCGCGCTCTTGTCGACGGAACGCAAGAGAACGAGACGCCCGACCGGGGTCATCATCGCCCCGCCCATGCCCTGCAGGATGCGCGCGAACACGAAGTTCTCGACCGAGTTGGCGAGCGCGCAGCCGATCGAGCCGATCATGAACACGAAGACGGCGCTCGAGAACACGCGCCGCGCGCCGAAGCGATCGGCGGTCCAGCCGCTGGCCGGGATGAACACCGCCAGCGACAGCAGATAGGAGGTGATGGCGAGCTTCAAGGTCAGCGGGCTGGTGCCGATGTCCCTGGCGATCGCCGGCAGCGAGGTCGCGATCACCGTAGAGTCCATGTTCTCCATGAACAGGGCGGTGGCGACGATCAGCGGAATGACGCGTTGCTTGTTCATCGGAGGTCGGCGGCGGGGAGGGCAGGCGGGCGGTGCGGCTTTAACACCCTGCGACGAACGAGGCCATTGCGCTGCTGGCATGGCCCCCTAAATGCAGCGCGACGCTGTCGCGTCCCCGCTTCTTGGAGATGTGCCGATGATCTACCTGCTCGCCGCCCTGGTGCCGCCGCTGGGCCTGCTGCTCAACGGGCAGCCGTTCGCGGCGATCTTCAACCTGCTGCTGTGTCTGGTGTGCCTGGTCCTCGGCCTGTTCTTTCACGTCCTGCTGCTGGTGCCCTCGGCGCACGCTTTGATCGCCGTGCACATGCGGCGGGAGGACCGGCGGCACCGCGAGGTGGTCGACGCCATCAGGCGCTACGGCCCGCCGCCGGGCGCTTGGCGCTGAGGCCGGCGGGTCTGGAGGCGAGCGGAATTTCTGCTCCGGATTCAGGGTATTCACGATCTTTTATTGCGCGCGGCACGCGAATGAGGGCCGTTGTCAGCCGTTCTTCGCAATCGCGGGAGGATGGTGGATCGGCCCTTTGATTCGTCACAGGCCCATGCTATCGACCCGCGTCAACCCCACCGATGGGCAACGATTCGACGGCGAGGCATGGTCTCGACGGCGGCGCTGCTCATCCGTACCCGCATCGCGGCCGTTTTGGCCGCAGACAAGGAGTTGACGATGGCGACCGTCCAGACACTTCGCGAAGCCTTCACCTTCGACGACGTGCTCCTGAAGCCGGGCCTCTCCGATGTGCTTCCCTCCGAGGTCGACATCCGCTCGCGCGTGACGCGCGAGATCCCGCTCAACATTCCGATCATGGCGTCCGCCATGGATACCGTCACCGAGGCGCGCATGGCGATCGCCATGGCGCAGGCCGGCGGTGTCGGGGTCATCCACCGCAATTTCGATCCCGAGGGCCAGGCCGCCCAGGTGCGCCAGGTCAAGAAGTTCGAATCCGGCATGGTGGTCAACCCGCTGACCATCTCGCCCGACGCGACGCTCGCCGACGCGCTGGCGCTGATGAAGGACTACGGCTTCTCCGGCATCCCGGTGGTCACCGGCGGCGGCAAGGGCATCCCCGGCAAGCTGGTCGGCATTCTCACCAATCGTGACGTGCGCTTCGCCACCGATCCGCGCCAGAAGATCTCCGAGCTGATGACGCACGAGAACCTCGTCACCGTGCGCGAAGGCGTCGGCCAGGACGAGGCCAAGAAGATCCTGCACAAGCACCGCATCGAGAAGCTGCTGGTCGTCGACGATCAGTACCGCTGCGTCGGCCTGATCACCGTCAAGGACATGGAGAAGGCGGTCGCGCATCCGCTCGCCTGCAAGGACGGCCAGGGCCGCCTGCGTGTCGCGGCCGCCACGACGGTCGGCGAGGGCGGCTTCGAGCGCACCGAGCGGCTGATCGAGGCCGGTGTCGACCTCATCGTGGTCGACACCGCGCACGGTCATTCCTCGCGCGTGCTCGAGGCGGTCAACCGCATTAAGCGCATCTCCAACGCCGTGCAGGTGATCGCCGGCAACATCGCCACCCGCGACGGCGCGCAGGCGCTGATCGATGCCGGGGCTGACGCGGTCAAGGTCGGCATCGGCCCGGGCTCGATCTGCACCACCCGCATCGTCGCCGGCGTCGGCGTGCCGCAGCTCACCGCGATCATGGATGCGGTCGAGGCGGCCAAGAAGGCCGATGTGCCGGTCATCGCCGACGGCGGCATCAAGTTCTCCGGCGATCTCGCCAAGGCGCTCGCCGCCGGCGCCGACGTCGCCATGGTCGGCTCGCTGCTCGCCGGCACCGACGAGACCCCCGGCGAAGTGTTCCTGTGGCAGGGCCGCTCCTACAAGGCTTATCGCGGCATGGGCTCGGTCGGCGCGATGGCGCGGGGCTCGGCCGACCGCTACTTCCAGCAGGACATCAAGGACACCCTGAAGCTCGTGCCGGAAGGCATCGAGGGCCAGGTGCCGTACAAGGGCCCGGTCGGCAACGTCATGCACCAGCTCGCCGGGGGCCTGCGCGCCGCCATGGGCTATGTCGGCGCCAAGGATCTCGGCGAGTTTCACTCCAAGTCCGAGTTCGTCCGCATCACCGGCGCGGGCCTGCGCGAAAGCCACGTGCATGACGTCACGATCACGCGCGAAAGCCCGAACTATCCGGGCGGGGTGTAAGCGACGCTTGCTCTCTCCGTCATTGCGAGCGAAGCGAAGCAATCCAGGGCGGCGCGTGAAGCCCTGGATTGCTTCGTCGCTTCGCTTCTCGCAATGACGGCGCCCGTGGGGCTACCAGCATCGACCGTCACAACCAACAAAAGAGGAAACATCCCATGTCCCAAGCCAAGCGCATCGTTCTCGCCGCCCGTCCCGTCGGCGAGCCCAAGCCGTCCGACTTCCGCCTCGAGGAGCACGCCGTTCCGACGCCCGGTGCTGGCGAAGTGCTGCTGCGCACGATCTGGCTGTCGCTCGATCCGTACATGCGCGGGCGCATGAGCGACGGGCCGTCTTATGCCCAGCCGGTGCCGGTCGGCGGCGTGATGGAAGCGGGCACCGTGTGCGAAGTCGTGGCCTCCAACAATCCCGGCTTCAAAGCCGGCGACATCGTGCTGGCGCGCGCCGGCTGGCAGACGCATGCGATCTCCGACGGCAAGGGCCTCGCCAAGGTCGACCCGGCGCTGGCGCCGATCTCGACCGCCGTCGGCGTGCTCGGCATGCCCGGCATGACCGCCTATACTGGCCTGCTCGACATCGGCCAGCCCAAGCCGGGCGAGACGGTGGTGGTCGCCGCGGCGTCCGGCGCGGTCGGCTCGGCCGTGGGCCAGATCGCCCGGATCAAGGGCGCCCGCGCCATCGGCATCGCCGGCGGCAAGGACAAATGCGACTACGTTCGATCCGAGTTCGGCTTCGACGACTGCCTCGACCATCGCGATCCCGATCTCGCCGCCAAGCTCAAGGAAGCCTGCCCGAAAGGCATCGACGTCTATTTCGAGAATGTCGGCGGCCCGGTGTTCGAGGCGGTGTTCCCGCTGTTCAACGCCTTCGCCCGCATGCCGGTCTGCGGCCTGATCGCCCATTACAACGACACCCAGTCGGTGGCGCCGAAATGGGCCGGCGCCCTGATGCGCAACGTGCTGACCAAGCGGCTGACCATCCGCGGCTTCATCGTCTCCGATTTCGCCTCCCGCCACGGCGACTTCCTCAAGGACATGTCGGCCTGGGTCCGCGACGGCAAGGTCAAGTACAAGGAGTTCGTCACCGAGGGCCTGGAGAATGCGCCGTCAGCGTTCATGGGCCTGCTGAAAGGTGCCAATTTCGGCAAGCAGCTGGTGCGGGTCGGGCCGGACAAGGCCTGAGCCACACTTGATGTGATTCTTCAGCCTCTCCGCAAAAACATGGGAACCATGGAGGCTTTTCGGGAGTCCTGAGGGAACCGGTTCATCCACGAGGGCCCGGCATCGCGCCGGGCCTTCGACATTCGTGAGGGGGATTCTCATGTCGCTGACCATGGTGCTGCTGCCCGTCTTCGTCGAGGTCGGGCTCACCTTCGCGCTGCTGTTCTGGAACAGGACGCGGGCGCAAGCCACTGACGCCGCCGACGAATTCGGCCTACCGACCCTGTTCTACGCCCTGATCGCCATTGCGCTGCCGCTGCGCCACGCCGATCTGGTGATCGTGCTGCTGTCCTGGGTGTTCGTGGTGACCCGCTTCGTCAATGCCGGCCTTGTCGGCGGCGCCAAGGGCGACCGCGGGCTCGCCTGGACCGCCTCGGCGCTGGTGCTGCTGGCGATGTGGCTGTATTTCGCCCTCAAGATCCTTCTCCTGATCTAGAACTGGACCCTGAATGACCCCCGCCGCCCGGCTGTCCGCCGCCATCGACATCATCGAAACCATCGAGGCCGACAGGGCGCCGGCGGCCAAGGCGCTGAAGGACTGGGGCACCAGCCACCGCTTCGCCGGCTCCGGCGACCGCGCTGCCATCGCCGGCCTGGTCTGGGACGTGCTGCGCCGCCGCGCCTCCAGCGCCTACCTGATGGAGGACGACACGGCGCGCGCCCGCGTGCTCGGCATGCTCAAGCTCGAGCGCGGCCTCGATGTCGCGACCATCGCGGCGATGTGCGACGGCAGCCGTTTCGCGCCGCCGCCCTTGAACGCGCAGGAGGAGCGGGCGCTGGCCACGCGCACCACCGAGGGCGCGCCGCCCCCGGTCGCCGGCGACTATCCCGACTGGCTCGACCCGTATCTCGCCGCCGTGTTCGGCGACGACCGCGTTGCGGAAGCCATGGCGATGGCCAGCCGCGCCCCGCTCGATTTGCGCGTCAACACGCTCAAGGCGAAGCGCGACAAGGTGCAGGCCTCGCTGAAGCATCTCGGCGCCGTGCCGACGCCATGGTCGCCGATCGGCCTGCGCATCACGCTCGGTGCCGACGCCCGCAATCCCGGAATCCATGCCGAGGAGGATTTCATCAAGGGCGCCATCGAGGTCCAGGACGAGGGCTCGCAGCTCGCGGCCTTGTTCACCGCGGCCAAGCCCGGCGAGCAGGTGATCGACCTCTGCGCCGGCGCCGGCGGCAAGACGCTGGCGCTGGCCGCGATGATGGGCGGCAAGGGCCGGCTGATCGCCACCGACCACGACAAGCGCCAGCTCGCGCCGATCCACGAGCGGCTGTCGCGCGCCGGGGTCCACAATGCCGATGTCCGCAGCCCGAAGGGCGACGCCGACCCGCTCGCCGACATCAAGGCCTCGGCCGACCTCGTCGTCATCGACGCCCCCTGCACGGGCACGGGGACCTGGCGCCGCAACCCCGACGCCAAATGGCGCATGCGCCCCGGCGCCCTCGAGATCCGTCTCAAGGACCAGGCCGAAGTGCTTGATCGCGCGGCCTCCCTGGTCAAGCCCGGCGGCCGCATCGCCTACATCACCTGCTCGGTGCTGAACCCGGAGAACGGCGACCAGGTCCGCGCCTTCGTCGGACGCCACCCTGAGTTCTCCATCCAGCCCCCGGAGCAAACCGCCACCGTCCTCTGGGACAAGGCCGAGGCCTTCGCCGAGGCCGCGCTGAAGACGCCGGAGGGCTGGCTGATGACCCCGCGCCGGACGGGTACGGACGGGTTCTTCGTGTCGGTGCTGAAGAAGCAGGCGTAGCCGCACCCACGCCGCCGTAGGGTGGGCAAAGGCGCTGCCGCGCCATGTCCGCGCACGACAATGGCAATGGCGCCGTGCCCACCGTGTCGCCGCGGTGAACGCCGCCCGACGGTGGGCACGGCGCGCATCAGCGTGGACCAAACGGAAGGCCTGCCGCGCGCCTTTGCCCACCCTACGGCCCCCCGCCACGAACATTCCCCGCTGTCGTCCCGGGCAAGCCCGCGCGCGTAGCGCGTGGGGCGCCGACCCGGGACCCATACTCCGCGGCCGTCGTCTGGCGCGAGCTGTGGCCACAGCGTGCCCGAGCCCCGCGTCCTGTGGCTATGGATCCCGGCTCGGCGCGAACTGGCGCAATGCTGCGCATTGCCCCAGTCCGCTTGGCCGGGACGACAGCGGTGGGTGGGGTACGCACCGGTGAATCGCTTGCTGGCAAGGGTTGCGAGTCCTCCCGCCGCGGCGTAATTGCTTGCCATGACAGCCCAGCCCAACACCCCCGCCAGCGCCGCCGCCGACACCTCCGTGGCCGCGCTCCACGACAAGATCCTGATCGTCGATTTCGGCAGCCAGGTCACGCAGCTCATCGCGCGCCGGGTGCGCGAGGACGGCGTGTATTGCGAGATCGTGCCGTTCCAGAAGGCGGAGGCCGCCTTCCGCGAGATGCAGCCCAAGGCCGTGATCCTGTCCGGCGGTCCGGAATCGGTCCATGAGGAAGGCTCCCCGCGCGCCCCGCAACTGATCTTCGACTCCGGCGTCCCCGTGATGGGCATCTGCTACGGCCAGATGACGATGGCCGCCCAGCTCGGCGGCACCGTCGAGGGCGGCCACCACCGCGAGTTCGGCCGCGCCGACGTCGAGGTGAAGACCACGAGCCGCCTGTTCGAGGGCGTCTGGCAGACCGGCGAGCAACACCAGGTATGGATGAGCCATGGCGACCGCATCACGCAGATGCCGCCGGGCTTCTCGGTCGCCGGCGTCTCGCCGAACGCGCCGTTCGCCGTGATCCAGGACGAACAGCGCAAGTACTACGGCCTGATGTTCCACCCCGAGGTGGTGCACACGCCCGACGGCGCAAAACTGATCCGCAACTTCGTCCGCAACATCGCCGGCCTCGGCGGCGACTGGACCATGCACGCCTTCCGCGCGGAGGAGATCAAGAAGATCCGCGCGCAAGTCGGCAAGGGCAAGGTGATCTGCGGCCTGTCCGGCGGTGTCGATTCCGCCGTTGCCGCGGTGCTGATCCACGAGGCGATCGGCGACCAGCTCACCTGCGTGTTCGTCGATCACGGCCTGCTCAGGCTCAACGAGGCCGAGACCGTCGTCGATCTGTTCCGGCACCACTACAACATCCCGCTGGTGCATGTGGACGCGTCAAAGCTCTTCCTCGGCGAGCTCGCCGGCGTCACCGACCCGGAGCAGAAGCGCAAGACGATCGGACGACTCTTCATCGACGTGTTCGAGGCGGAGGCCAAGAAGATCGGCGGCGCCGATTTCCTGGCGCAGGGCACGCTCTATCCCGACGTGATCGAGAGCGTCTCCTTCACCGGCGGCCCCTCGGTGACGATCAAGTCGCACCACAATGTCGGCGGCCTCCCGGCCCGCATGAACATGAAGCTGGTCGAGCCGTTGCGCGAGCTGTTCAAGGACGAGGTCCGCGTGCTCGGCCGCGAGCTCGGCCTGCCCGACGTGTTCGTCGGCCGCCACCCGTTCCCGGGCCCCGGCCTCGCCATCCGCTGCCCCGGCGAGATCACGACAGACAAGCTCGACATCCTGCGCAAGGCCGACGCCATCTACATCGACGAGATCCGCAAGGCCGGCCTCTACGACACCATCTGGCAGGCTTTCGCCGTGCTGCTCCCCGTCAAGACCGTCGGCGTCATGGGCGACGGCCGCACCTACGACTACGTCGTCGGCCTGCGCGCCGTCACCTCCACCGACGGCATGACCGCGGATTTCTATCCGTTCGACATGAAGTTTTTGGGCGCGGTGGCAACGCGGATCATCAACGAGGTGAAGGGCGTGAACCGGGTGGTGTATGACGTGACGAGCAAGCCGCCGGGGACGATTGAGTGGGAGTAGTTGGGTAGTGTCAACAGAGCTGTTGAATATATCTACGAGTATGTTGACGCGCTAGATGTAGTGAGTAGCGTCCAAGACGAGGCACAAGAGGGTGATTCGTCATGAAGGACCGTCTTACTCAATTTGGAACGAAGTGCCGCGAGTTTCGAATTCGGCACCATCTTAGTATGGGTGACCAAGCAAAGGCGCTTGGCATTTCGGTCGCATACATTTCGGCGATCGAGCGTGGCAAGCGCCCTGTGCCTGAAGACTATCCTCAAGAGGTGGCTCATTGGCTGAGCCTGTCGGACCAAGAGACGCAAATCCTTCGCGACTTGGCTTCGGGTGAGCGAACGCTAGTTAAAGTTTTTCCAAACAATGGCGAGCGAGCAATGCTCGCAGACGACTTTGCGCGCAATCTGAACGAGTTGTCTGCCGAGGGGGTGAGGCAGCTTCGTTTGATGTTGGAGACATGTAAATCGACCAATTATTCTGATCATGAAATCCGTGAACGAGCGTCCCTAGCACGTGCTGTGTTTAGGCTGGGGGCGCAGATCAGCTTTGACGTACTTCGGATAGTCGAACGTCAATTGCCAAGTATCGACCCGGAGTTTTCGTTACAAGTTGATCCTGATGGGTCGATGGGAGACCATGTTCAGATAATTTCAGAGTCTGACGGAAAGTCGATCAGCCGGTTCGTTTCGACCGAGTGGTTCTACGACGCGGCGTTTCGCGAAACAGAGGACTCGCGGTTCATGTTGGCCCACGAACTCGCACACTGGATACTTCACCGTAACGCCTCGCACACATTTATGCGTTTTTCGCGTCCGGGCACTATAGTTTCCTCGCCCAAAAATAAGCGCGTCGAATATGAAGCTGATTTCTTCGCGCGTGAGTTCTTGATGCCCTTAAACATTGTGGAGCAGTTCAAGACAGCTGAAATGTTGGCTCGGAAGGCGCGCGTACCACTGTGGCTAGCTCAGAAGCGCATTCGGGAGTTGCAGCCACTTACGCGGAACGAGCGTGACGAGATTAAGCGGCTATCTGCAAGCGTTGATGGCAATATTAAAACTCCGTCGAGATCGACCGAAGTCGCCGCCCAACAGAGGGGAGGCTCTGCGAACCAAGGGTCTTCGGGGTCGGTTGTCCTGTCCCTCCCGCTCGAACATCTACACCAAGCCCGGTCCAGAATTTCAAAGGCGAAGACGAAGAAAAAGACGATCAAAGACCTGCCGCTTTTCGATTATGCTGAAAATCAGCATGGGCGTAAGGCTGAACCAAGCACTCACCGCGGCGCTCAATGGTTTTCTGATTTTGGCTGGCGGGGCTAGATAAGGCGCGCATGCCGCCATCTGTTGGTTGTGGAAAAATGGGCCTTTTTCTACTAGATGCTATTGGTTGCGACTACGTCAGATCGGCAATTGACAGATAAGACAGGCGTGAAAAGCAGGCTCGCCGAAAATTGCTGGCCGGGTTCCTTACGTTCACTCAGACAGAGCGATACTCGGAACGAGGTTGATTGAGGTGGTTCAATTTACACAAAGCCAGATACGGGCGATCGCTGATGCTCTAGGTGACACGGATCAAGGTCTCACCGGGTCGGAGATCGCGCACATCCTGGCATCTTGCCAAATGGCTGATCCGGATCCAGCGCTAACTAAGCGGCATCGTCTTTATAACGCATTCGCGCTCAGCCAGAACACCCGGCAGGACCGCGTTGCGATTCTCGCCTTTATCCGCAAGACTATGAAGCCAGAGCGTTATATTCGAAACCCCGAAAAGTTCGAGCCGATGCGCGCAAATCTGAATGTCGCATTAGCATTTGCTGGCTTGGCGGTCAGTGTTGCCGGAGTCGTGGAGGCCTCTGACCGAGTGGACACGCTTTCGGATGCGAAGCGACGCGCTCAGGAACTGCGCGCCGACCTCAACGTTCGCGGCGCGCATCCGGATGTGTTGAAGTTTTGTCGTGAGGAGCTGCTAGCCGATAATTACTTCCATGCGGTTCTAGAGGCCGTGAAAAGTGTAGCCGAAAAGATCAGAGAGAAGACTGGCTTAACCGATGATGGTTCGGTCCTTGTTGATAGAGCCCTTGCGGGCAATCCGCCGATGCTTGCGATCAATTCGCTCGCAAACGACAGCCAGATGAGTGAGCAGAGAGGATTTGCAAACATGGTGCGTGGCACCTTCAGTATGTTTAGGAACCCCGCTGCACACGAGCCGCGGATAACTTGGCAGATGACTAAGGAGGACGCAGAGGATCTGTTTTCAATCGTGTCGCTTATTCACCGCCGGTTAGACAAGGTTAGCATTCCGCCGAGAGTCTAGGTTACGGTGACGGTGCACAAAACTCTCGACGATGCTCCGGCGTATCGCCGCTGATGGGCAAAAGCAGTGCAATGGCTATGGCCGCTTGGTATAGGCTAAGGCAGCATAAACTGGTAATTTATGCCCCGTTTGAGGAGCGATCTCCGTGGCGTCCGTCGAAAAGCTGAGTGTTGCGCCGACCAGTGAGCAGGTCTTGGCGCTCAATACGGCCGTCGAGTCCGGCGAATACGCCACCACCAGCGAGATCGTGCGCGAAGCTGTGCGCACTGGCAGTTGAAGCGGGAGTTGCGTCAGGAAGACATCCGGCGTTTGCGGCAGGCCTGGTGACAGTGCTGGACTGCACTTTATTCTCACATACCGCCCGCCACGCTGGCGGATTGTTCTGCGGGCCGCCTGAGGTGCTTGGCTCATCTTTTCTCTCTCCGTCAATTCTGACTGAGAGGTAGGAGACGATAGATCGTGCGCGTTGGAAGAACCCAGCTCTGCCTGTGCGGCAATAGCGTGCCATAGCGAGCAAATCGGATAAGTGATGTCCGCTGCCAACTAGCTTGCATCGTATCGGACGCGAGCGTTTTGGATGTTCTCCTGATTGGTGTTCGCCCACGTAACGAGAGCCATTACCGGCGCAAGAAGCGTCCGCCCAACATCCGTCAACTCATAATCCACGCGCGGCGGAATAGTGGGGAACAATGTCCGCTTCACCAAGCCGTCGCGTTCCAGTCCGCGCAAGGTGATCGTCAGCATCCGCTGCGAGATGCCGTCGATCTGACGCCTCAGCTCATTGAACCGAACTGATCCATCTTTGAGCGTTGCGATGATGTACAGGCTCCACTTGTCGCCGACGAGATCAAGGATTTCCCGAACCATCCGACAGTCGTCACCTTTGCTCGGGGTAGGAAAATCAATGTCACTAAGTGTCATTGGAGTGCCTTCTTGCGAGGGACATGGCAGTCACCTTAATAGTGTTAGTAACAAGAGTTACTACGCTGTTCACGTCGGAGCAACCATGACCAACATCCTCCTCGTTACCTCGAGCCCTCGTGGCGCCGAGAGCCTGTCCACCCGTTTCGCGACCGAGATCGCCGAAGGCTTCAAGGTTCGCTTGGGCGGCGCCGTTTTGACGCGCGATCTGGCGGCTAACCCGCTCCCGCATATCGGCCAAGCGTACATTCAAGGCCGCGTCGCGGCCCCCGAGGCGCGCACACCCGAGCAGCTCAAGGCGGTCGGCCTTGCCCAGGAGCTCGTCGATGAGGTGAAGGCTGCTGACGTGATCGTCTTGGGTTCAGGCATGATCAATTTCGGTCTATCGTCGCAGTTGAAGGCTTGGTTCGATCACATCACTTGGCCGCGCGTGACCTTTGGCTATAACGAAGCCGGCAGGCTGCAGGGATTGCTGACCGGCAAGAAGGTCTATCTGGTCACTGCCGCAGGCGGCGTCTTCTCCGAGGGTGACTGGGCTCCCTTTGATTTCCAGACCGCCTATCTGCGTCACCTCTTGGGCTTCATCGGCCTGGCCGACGTTGAAATCGTCCGTGTGGAAGGCACCGTCTTCGGGCCTGAGGCGGCCAAGGCCGCTATCGCCGCCACCGAAGCCCAGGTTCGCTCGGTCTTGGAAAAGGCCGCCTGAAAGCGGAGCGGCCGGCTGCTCAGGCGATTATGTCAGCAGCCAGAGCAGTTGCTTCCAAGCCAAAAGGCAGGAAGGAAGATGTGATGAAGATTGCTCTCTTTGGAGGGACCGGACCAACCGGAAGACACATTATCGAAGAGGCGCTCCGGCAAGGATATGAGCTGTCCGTCTACACGCGCGACGCCGGAAAACTCTCGGCCCTTGCTAGCAAGATTGAGGTCATCGTCGGTGACTTAAACAATCGCGAAGCGATCAAAGCGTGTGTCGCGGGCTCTGACGCGGTGATCAGCGCCCTGGGGCCCAACACTCTGAAAGCGCGCGAGAAGCGGCCAATCATGCGCGGCGTCGGCACGATCATCTCTGTCATGGAAGAGCTGAACGTTCGTCGGTTCATTCAAATCTCGACGGCCATCTATCGTGATCCGAAGGATGGTTTCGACCTCAAGTCTCAAGCATTCGTCATGCTGTTCAGGATAATCGTCCACAACGCCTATGACGACATCAAGGCGACCGCTGGACTAGTGAGCAACTCACACCTCGATTGGACACTGGTTCGGATTCCCAACCTCAAGGATGGGCCCGCAACAGGCCAGGTGGACGCAGGCTGGTATGGCAAGACGAAGCTCGGCACGAAGCTGTCGCGCGGAAACCTCGCGAAATTCCTGGTCGATCAGGTCGCAGCCAAAGAATACGTGCGCGCCGCGCCGGGGATAGCCGATCACATCTGAGGGCGGATGGCGCGTCAGACTTGTTTGGCGGACATGCGCGCTGCGACTGCCACTGGTGCACCACTCGATCCGACATGGTGGCTCGTAACTTCGAGTGCGGTTCGGTGCGGCGTTCAGGGGCGACAGACCAAGCGCGCGTCGAGAGCGAGGAGAAATCTATGCCATCCAAGGGATTTACGACGGCCGATGTGCCCGATCAGTCAGGCAAGTGCTTCATCGTCACGGGGGCCAATACGGGAATAGGCTTCGAAGTGGCGAGCGCGCTGGCGGCTCGGCACGCGCGGGTGTTGCTCGCGTGCCGCGACGAAGCGAAGGCGAGAGCCGCGCTGAGCCGGATTCGTCAAAAGACTCCGGGAGCTGAGCTCGCGCTCCTTGCACTTGACCTGGCGGATTTGGCGAGCGTGCGACGGGCGGCTGAACTCGCCGCCAAGGAGCCGCGTGTCGACGTGCTGATCAACAATGCCGGCGTGCAGGGGCCGACGCTGAAGCACACAGCGCAGGGCTTCGAGCAGACGTTCGGCGTCAATCATCTTGGCTGCTTCGCGTTCAGCGCGCTCATGCTGCCGAAGCTCATGGAAACGCCCGGATCGCGCATCGTCGTCACGAGCAGCGGGCAGCATAGGGGCGCGAAGATCGAATGGGACGACCTTAACGCTCAGAAGAGCTACAGGTGGCTTCCACGCTATGGCGCCAGCAAGCTCGCGAACCTGCTCTTCGTCTTCGAGCTGGATCGGCGGCTGAGGGCGGCGGGAGCGCCGGTAACAGCGGTGGCCTGCCACCCGGGTCTTGTCGGAACAAACCTCGCCCGCGACAGCTGGTGGGGCAAGATAGTGATGTCGCTGATCGGCTTGCTATTCGCCACGCCCACCATGGGCGCCTGGGGCGCGCTGCACGCAGCGACCGGGCGGATAAAGCCCAGCGGCTACTATGGGCCGACGGGGTTCTCCGAACTGCGCGGTCCTTCCGGTGAAGGTCTTCCCTCCGAGGAGGCGAGGAATCCGCAGCTCGCCAAGCGACTGTGGGATGTGTCCGTCAAGATGACCGGTATCGACCCTGGCTTGCCCTCCGTCGAT